>NZ_MCAP01000020.1:0-37948 GCF_001858555.1 Salinicola sp. MIT1003 | reverse complement strand
GTGGCTGGTGGCCATCATCGGGCTGCTGCTGCCGGTGGTCGTGGGGCCGATTCTGCGTCGCCGCATGCAGGCGGCCAAGGAAAAGGTCGGCTGAGCCGAAAGTTGACCTGTTCCATGCCCCGCTCGTTGGAAACGGCGGGGCTTTTTCGTTCTCGGCGAATGGCGCAGAGGTTCGCCGCCATTCTTTTCGAGGTGCTCTCATGTCGAAGTGCTTTCTTTTCGAAGCACTCTAGAAGCCTTCCCGGTTGCCGCAAAGCGATGACGCTGTTATAGTGCCGCTCGCTCGGCAACGTCTTGATGGTACAGGCTTTGTCGGACTTCGATTTCATCGTGTCATCGATGAATCGAGCTATGGTGGCCCTTACCGGTCCTCCCGCAACGCTAAACCGCAAACCCCGCCAGGCCCGGAAGGGAGCAACGGTAGTGGTGGCCGCGTGTGCCGGGATGTGGCTGGTAGGGGCCGCCTCCATTTCTGGTCCTGCTCAATTTGGCCCGCCCTGAATTCGGCGACTAAGTCGCTGCCTCCCGCCTCGTCAGTTTTCTCTCGGCCCTGCTAGAATAGCCCGATCATTTCAGGATTATCGACGCTGACTACGATGTTTCGATCGTGGCGTGCCGATTGCTGACGATCACGTCCAGCCGCGAGCCTATCTGCGAGGAGTATCGCGCCGCATGAGTTACCAGGTTCTGGCCCGTAAATGGCGCCCGCGTACCTTCCACGAACTGGTCGGCCAGGAGCATGTCAGCCGTGCGCTGGTCAACGCGCTCGACCAGGGGCGACTACACCACGCCTATCTGTTTACCGGGACTCGCGGTGTCGGCAAGACGACGCTGGCGCGAATTCTCGCCAAGTGCCTCAATTGCGAGCAGGGCGTGGGCTCCCAGCCCTGTGGCCAGTGCGAGACCTGCCGCGATATCGATAGCGGCCGCTTCGTCGATCTGATCGAGGTCGATGCCGCGTCGCGTACCAAGGTGGAAGACACTCGCGAACTGCTGGACAACGTCCAGTACGCGCCGACCCAGGGGCGCTACAAGGTGTACCTCATCGACGAGGTGCACATGCTTTCGACGCACAGTTTCAACGCGCTGCTCAAGACGCTGGAAGAGCCGCCGCCGCACGTCAAGTTTCTGCTGGCGACCACCGATCCGCAGAAGCTGCCGGTGACGGTGCTGTCGCGCTGCCTGCAGTTCACGCTCAAGAACATGCCGCCGGAGCGGGTGGTCGAGCATCTGACCCGGGTTCTCGAAGCCGAGCAGGTGGCCTTCGATCCGCAGGCGCTATGGCTGCTCGGCAAAGCCGCCGACGGCTCGATGCGGGATGCCATGAGTCTGACCGACCAGGCCATCGCTTTCGGACAGGGCGAAGTGCGCCGGGAAGACGTGGCCGCCATGCTTGGCACGCTGGATCATGCGCATCTGATTGCGCTGGCCGAGGCACTGGCGGACGTCGATGCCGAGCGGCTGCTGGCCGAAGTGGCCGCCCTGGCGGAGCAGGGGCCGGATTTCGCCGGCGTGCTCGACGAGCTATCCGGGCTGATGCATCGCCTGGCGATCGCCCAGATGGTTCCCGGCGCACTGGACAACGGCCATGGCGATCGTGACGAGCTGCTGGCGCTGGCCGGACGCTTCACCGCGGAAGACGTGCAGCTCTACTACCAGATCGCGCTGCAGGGCCGAGGCGATATCGATAACGCACCGGATACCCGCGCGGCGGTCGAGATGACGCTGCTGCGCATGCTGGCTTTCCGGCCCCAGGGTGTACCGACGCCACCGCAGACTGACCTGCCCTTGCGCAAAGGTGCCCAGCAAGGCGGCGGGTCGCCGAGCGACGTGCATCGGACGCCGGCCACATCGACGGCGGAGGCGCCGCAGGCTGCCAGCATCGCTCCTGCGCCGGTGACCGCGCCGGAGCCAACCGCTGCGGCATCGTCGGCGCCGGTCGAGCATCAGGCTCAGTTCGCGGAACCTGCCGATCCCCCTTCGTCTTCCCCGGCCGAGCCGCCCGCGTCCTCCGATTTCGAAGAGGACCGCCCGCCCTGGGCTACCGAGACCGAGGCATCCCAAGCTAAAGCTCCCGCGGTTGATATCGTCCCGGAAGCGGCGTCGCCGGAGCCGAGCGCGAGGCCGGACGAGAGAGTCGCCGTCGCGGCCGAGTCGGGTAGCGCGGCTACCGGTGATGCCAGCGATTCCGAGGACGCCAGCCGTTTCGACGATCAGGCCGGTTTCAGCGACGAGGCCTACGCCTGGGCGGCCGAAGCAGAAGGGGCCTCGGCACCCGAACTCGGCGACTCGCCGACCGCCGGCTTCGCGGACGATACGGCGCCGACCTCCGCTCCGGTCGAGCGGGCATCGCAACCGGCCCGGCCAGACTTTCAAAGTGACGGTGTTCAAAGCGACGTTGTTCAGGGTGACGGTGTTCAAGGTGACGGTGTTCAAGGTGACATTGCACCAGCCGACACGGATCATGCACCGGCTGACGGATCGACAGCCGCCGTCGAAGCGGATGCGGTGCCGGCGATGGCCGAAGCGCCGATGGCCGAGACCGACAGCCCGGCGGCGACACAGGACTCGCCGGCGGATGCCGGTCAGCTCACGCACGCGCTATGGCTGGAGCGCTTCGATCAGCTCGATATTGGCGGTCTCACGCGCAATCTCGCGGCTCACTGCGTCATCGAGCATGACGATGGCAGTGCGCTGAGGGTGACGCTGGACCCCGGACAGTCGGCCATGCTCTCCGATCTGCATATCGAGCGCATCACCAAGGCGTTGGCTGGCCTCGGTTACACGCGTCGGCTCGAGATCAGCGTTGCCGAACTGGACGGCAGCCGCGAGACGGCCAAGGCCAAGCGTGACCGCGAGGCACGCGAACGTCACGCACGCGCCGTTGAAGCCTTGCGTGTCGACCCGCATATCCAGGAGCTGGAAGCGCGTTTCGGCGCTCGGCTGATGGAAGGGAGCGTAACCGCCGATCGCGTGTGATCCCGACCGGGCATCCCGATTTCGCAAATCCATGATTTCGCAAAGCATTCCCAATCTCGAAGGAGTTCGTCATGTTCAAGGGTGGCATGGGCAATCTGATGAAGCAGGCCCAGGAAATGCAGGAAAAGATGCAGCAGGCTCAGGAAGAGATCGCCCAGATGGAAGTGTTGGGCGAAGCTGGCGCCGGCATGATCAAGGTGACCATGAATGGCCGCCATGACGTCAGCCGCGTCGAGATCGATCCTTCCGTGATGCAGGAAGACAAGGAACTGCTGGAAGACCTGCTGGCGGCTGCCGTCAACGACGCGTCACGCAAGGTCGAGACCCAGTCGAAGGCGCGCATGGAAGAAGTCTCTTCCGGACTCAATCTGCCGCCCGGGATGAAGATGCCGTTCTGATGAGCTTTTCACCGCTTGTCGAGCAGTTACTGGACAGCCTGCGCGTGCTGCCGGGGGTCGGGCCGAAGACCGCACAGCGGATGGCGCTCCATCTGCTGGAGCGTGATCGCGAGGGCGGACGGCGGCTCTCGGAAGCGCTGGTCCAGGCGATCGAGAAGGTTGGGTACTGCGAGCGATGCCGTACGCTGACCGAAGAGGCGCTGTGCGGCGTCTGCCAGGATTCCCGGCGCGACTCGGCCCTGCTGTGCGTGGTCGAGTCGCCGGCCGACATGCTGGCGATCGAGCAGGCGGGCGGATTTCGCGGCCAGTATTTCGTGCTGCATGGTCATCTGTCGCCGCTCGACGGCATCGGCCCCGACGATATCGGCCTGGACCAGCTGGAGTCCCGGCTCTCCCGAGAGACGGTCAGCGAGATCATTCTGGCGACCAACCCGACCGTGGAGGGGGAGGCCACCGCGCATTACATCGCCGAGCACCTGGTCGGGCGGGAGGCCAAGCTCTCCCGGCTGGCCTATGGCGTCCCGATGGGCGGCGAGCTGGAGTATGTCGATGGCGGCACGCTCAGCCGGGCGTTCCAGGGGCGCCAGCCGTTTTCCTACGAGTAAGGGCATCGGTGGCTTGCCCGCCGAGTCTTCGCTCCGATTTTTCGTAACGCCGGCCATGTGACTGGCCGAGAGGGAACTGAATGAGTTTTGACTATTCGCTGTGTTGGGTCGACACCCCGGAAGGATTGCAGGCCGCTTGCGAGGCGTTGACCACGGCGGATCTCGTCGCCCTGGATACCGAGTTCTTCCGGGAGTCGAGCTTTTTTCCCGTGCCGGCGCTGATCCAGCTGACCGCCGGGGAAATCGTCTATCTGATCGATCCTCAGGCGATCACGGCAAGCGACGATTTGCGGCAGCTGCTGAGCGCCGGCCCGCCGAAACTGATCCACGCCTGCAGCGAGGATCTCGACGTGCTGGCACTATGGGCAGGAGTGACGGTGGCTCCGCTGGTCGATACGCAGATCGCCGAATCCTTCCTTGGCGCCGACCCGGCCATGGGCTATCGACGCCTGGTCGCGCAGCGTTGCGGCGTCGATCTGCCCAAGGAGGAGACGCGTTCCAACTGGCTCGAGCGCCCGCTCACACCGGCTCAGCTCGATTATGCCGCTCTCGATGTCGTCTATCTTCCGGTGATCTGGGAGCAGCAGCGCCAGGCGTTGGCGACGCTGGGACGCGAGCGCTGGTTCGAGGAAGAATGCGAGGCGTTGAGCCAGGGCCGCAACGCTGCCGCCGGCGAGCAGTGGTACACCCGCCATCGCCAGCTGTGGCGCCTGCAGCCCCGGCAGGTCGAAGCGTATCGGGAACTGACCGCCTGGCGCGAAACCGAAGTGCGGCGTCGGGATGTGCCGCGGGGCTGGCTGGCCAAGGATAGCGTGCTCTACGCGATCGCCGAGGCCATGCCGAGCAACCGGTATGAACTGGCCGCCGTCGATGGCGTGACACCGAGTCTCGTCAAGCGGGAAGGGGACGCGATGCTGGCGCTGGTCAAGACGGCACGGCACCGGGAGGCGTCCGAACTCTGCGAGCCGCTGCCGGTGCCGACGTCTCCTGCCTTCAAGTGCCGCTTCAAGGCGTTGAAGCAGGTCGTGCAGTCCCGTGCCGAAGCATTGGGGCTGGCACCCGAACGGCTCTCCAACCGGGCGGAAATGGAGGCGGTGGTCACTGCGCATCTCAGGCAGTTGGATTTGCCGTTGCCGACCGGATGGCGCGGACAGCAGCTATCGGCCGGCTGGAAGCAGGCGCTTGCCGAGCAGGAAGCCGCGTGATGAACGATACCGCCAGGCTCATCTGCGAGATCGTCAAAAGCTCGCGACGGGATGAAATGTATCTCTATCTCGACAAGGCGCGCGGCATGGCGCCGGTGCCCCAGGCGCTGCACGAGCAATTCGGTCGACCGATTCCGGTGATGACGCTGTTGCTGCGGCCCGAGCGGCCGCTGGCGCGGGTCGATGTGGTCAAGGTCATGGCGGCGATCCGGGAGCAGGGGTTCTATCTGCAGATGCCGCCGCCCAAGGATCCCGAAATGCTGGATCTGTTCACCCGGCGGGATGAATGATCCTGGTCGACCGTGAGTCCCATTCTTCCGAGGCGGCCGTGAGCCACGGCGAGGAGAGTCGTATGCGTGAGCGATTCTGGGAGCGGTTCCCCCTGGAGGAGCTGACCCAGCAGGAGTGGGAGGCGTTGTGCGATGGCTGTGGCAAGTGCTGTCTGGTCAAGATGGAAGACGCCGATACGGGAGACGTCGCCACTCTCAACGTGGCCTGCCGGCTGCTGGACATCGGCAGTTGCCGCTGCAGCGACTATGCGCATCGTTTCGAGCGGGTCCCCGAGTGTACCCAGTTGAGTCTGGAGAACCTGGACCAGTTTCACTGGCTGCCGCACAGCTGTGCCTACCGGCGTCTCGCCGAGGGGCGCAAACTGGCCAGCTGGCATCCGTTACGCAGCGGCAGCGACCGCCGCATGCACGAGCGCAAGATGAGCGTTCGCCATTTCGCCGTCAGCGAAACCGAGGTCGATGATGCCGACTATGAAGAGCACATCATCGACATCATCCCTCTCGACGAGCAACGTTGAACCCTCAGCCGGATCGGGAGGATGTCACTCCTCCCGCCGGCGTCCTCCGGTGTGCCCTTCGCACGCGTCAGACGGCGTCTCGTCCCAGTGCCCACAGGATGAAGGCGTCCTGGCGGGCGTTGTCTCGCCATGCCTTGAATCGCCCTGACGCGCCACCGTGACCGGCGGCCATATCGGTACGCAGAAGGACCGGGCCACGTGCGCTGTCGAGTTCCGTCATGCGTGCGTAGAGCTTGGCCGGCTCCCAGTAGGGCACCCGCGAATCGTGCCAGCTGCCCTGCAGCAGGACGCTGGGGTAGGGCTGTGCGGTCAGGTTGTCCAGCGGCGAGTAATCGCGGATGCGTCGCCGTACGGCCGGTTCGTCCGGATTCCCCCACTCCGTGTACTCCGCCGTGGTGAGGGGCAGGTCCGGATTTTCCATGGTCCGCAGCACGTCGACGAAAGGCACGTCCAGTACCGCCGCGCAGAACGCCTCCGGCTCGAGGTTGAGGCTGGCGCCGACCAGCAAACCGCCGGCGCTGGCGCCATAAGCCGCGATGCGTTCGGGGTCGGCGATTCCTTCGGCGACCAGTGCCTGACGCGCCGCGAGAAAGTCCCTGAAACTGTTTTCCTTGTGCTCCAGCTTGCCCGCCAGATACCAGGGTTCGCCCCGATCGCCGCCGCCGCGCACGTGGGCGACGGCGAATGCGACGCCACGAGAGAGCAGTTCCAGGCGAGCAATCGAGAACCAGGGGTCGAGCACTTCGCCGTACGCGCCGTAGCCGTAGAGCAGTGTCGGCATCGGGACCTGGCCGAGTCTGTCGGCTCGGGCCACGACGGAAACGGGAATGCGCTCGCCGTCGTGGCCTTCGGCCCACAGTCGCCGACAGACCAGGTCGTCCGGCTGCAGGTCGCCATACAGCGGCTGTGTCTTGAGTACACGCTGTTCCCCGCTGTCGAGGTCGTGCTCTACCCAGCGCACCGGCAGGGTGAACGACTCTTCGCGCAGAAGCAGCTTGCGGGTATGGAAATCCGGCGTGTCGCCGAGCGCCAGGCTACAGGGGGCTTCGGGAAGGGGAAGCCGGCTACCCGGTAGCCCGCCGGCTCCGGCAGCGTTCCTGGCCGGATCGGCTTCGCTTCGCTCGATGACGCGCAGGTAGACCTGGGCTTCGTGATGATCCCGCTCGGTGACGACCACACCCCAGGAAAAGGCATCGACGCCCTCGAGCGTGACGTCCTCACGGTGCGGGACCAGCGGTGTCCATGAATCGGATTGCGAGACGGGGGCCGTATCCAGGCGGAAATGCGAGCCGTCGCGGTTGTGCAGCACGTAAAAGACGTCGTCGCGATGCTCCAGCGTGTACTCGACGCCGGTCTCCCGCGGCCGGACGCATGCCGGCGCGGTCCGGGGCGCTGTCGCCGGGATCAGATGGCACTCCGAGGTGTCTTTCGAGGCGGTCTCCAGTACCAGCCACTGGCGGGAGCGTGTCTTGCCCAGCCCCACCCAGAACTCGACATCCGCTTCCTCGAAAATTTTCTGGCAGTGATCGTCCTCTGGCCGCAGAAGCCACACGCTGGCGGGGCGCTGCGTGGCATCGTAACGCGTGAACAGCAACGTCCGGTTATCCTCCGCCCACACCAGATCCGGCCCGATGCGCCTGCGTAGCCGTTGCGGTTCGCCGTCCGGCAGCCGCTTCAGGTAGAGATCGAAATATTCGTTGCCGCTGGCGTCTTCGGTCCAGGCCAGCCACTGTTCGTCTGACGAGATCGCCATGTCGCCCAGTTCGAGAAAGTCGTGGGCCTGGGAACGAGCTTCCAGGTCCAGCAGCAGCTCGGGCGCGGTATCGCCGTCCCTGGCCTGGCGCCACCACAAAGGATAGTCGGCATCGGCGGCCGTTTCGCTCCAGTAGCGGAATCGTTCGAGCGTCGTCGGCAAACCGGTGACCTTGAGTTCCCGGCGCGCCAGGTGCCCGTCGTAGAGGGCATCTTCCAGCGCTTTCAGCGGAGCAAAGAAAGCATCGCTTTCACGATTGGCCGCGCGCAGGAATGCCTTGACCTGCGGATCATCGCGGGATTCCAGCCAGTGCCAGTCGGGATCGTCGCTACGGCGAAAGTGAGCGACGGGCGGTGTTTGTGTCGTCTGCGAGCGGGGCATGGGTCGAGGAAAGGTCCTTTCGGGCAGGCTGTTTCAATGACATCGAAAAAGGGTGCGTCAACGTCGAAAAAGGATACTTCCGACAATCGCGCTTCGACAATGCAGGGGGCCGATTGCCGTCTGTCACGCCAGGAAGGCCGTGCGGCGGGGGAGCCGCATGTCACGTCGGATAGCGGTGCGGCTGTGCTTTACCGACTTGAAGTGTACCATGTCCCAAATCGTATGAATCGAGAGTCATTACCATGCTGTTTTCCGATTCCCTGCCGCAACTCTGGCTGAGTTATGGCGTGCTGTCTCTGGTCGTTCTGATCACTGGCTATCTGGGTGTGCGACTGCTGCCGCTACTGCCGCGTCTCGTATTAGTGGGCGTCGTCGCCGGTGGGCTGTGGATGGTGGCGCCATTCTCGCTGCCGTTGCTGGAACCGGGAGAGACCTATTCCGGCCTGGCACCGGCCATCGTGGTCATGGCGGTGGGCGTACTCCAGCACGATGGCGGCCAGGTCGCCGGCGCAATGCCGCTATTGCTTGCAGGTGTCGCGATAGGGGCGGCGTTGGGTCTGGTAGCGTGGCGATTGTTGGCTCGCCGCCGCGATGGAGACGATGCTGACGACGGGCCGCGAGGAGGAAAGCGGAATACGCCGCAGGCGGGGCCAGCGCCGCGAGCGAAAGAGCGGACCCGTCGCGAGCCGGTAGTCAACTGATCCGAAGTTTTTTCGGGTGAAGTGATCTCGTTCTGACGTGTATTTCGAAAGGAAGCGAAAAATGCGTGCGTTGTTGTTGATTCTGATATTGGCGGCGGGGATATCTCCTGGCTGGGCGCTGGCGCAGACGGCGCCGGACGTGCGGATGGTCATCGACGTGTCCGGAAGCATGAAACAGAACGATCCCGGCAACCTGCGCGCCAATGCACTGAGTTTCGCCGCGACCTTGCTGCCTCCCAGTGCACGAGGATCGATCTGGACCTTCGGGACCACCGTCGCCAACCCGCTGCCGAGTGGCGAAGTCGTCGATGCCTGGCGGGAGCAGGCCGGAAGCATGGCTTCGCAGTTGACCGACTATCAGCAGTTCACGGACATCGAACGCGCGCTGCGGCAGACGGCGAGTGCGACGCCGGACAGCGGCAATCGGCATCTGATCCTGTTGACCGACGGCATGGTCGATCTGCCGGCTTCCGGCAGCGACAAGGCGCAGCGTGACAGCGCTTCACGCCAGCGCATCATCGATGAACTGGCGCCGGACCTCGCCGCGCGCGGGGTCGTCGTGCATCCCATCGCGCTCTCCAACAATGTCGACCTGCCGCTGCTCGAGCAGGTCGCGCAGACCACCGGTGGGCTGGCGGCCGTGGCCGAGACGCCCGAAGAGCTGCTACGGGCCTTCCTGGATGTTCTCGACCGCATCCTGCCGGGCGATCAGGTGCCCATCGACGATAGACAGCGCTTTCGCGTCGATGACGATATCGACGAGTTCAATGCCTTGCTGTTCCACGCGCCGGGCGTCGACTCGCCGGTTCTGATCGGCCCCGACGGGCAGCGTTATTCCCGCGATGATCACCCGGGTTCCGTGGAGTGGCTGAGCAGCGACCGCTACGACCTGATCACCGTGCCCGACCCCGCCCCGGGCGAGTGGCAGATCGAAGGCGATATCGGTGCCGACAGTCGTATCGGTATCCACGCCGATACCGTGCTGCGCAGCGAGCCGCTGCCGGCGACGCTCTATCAGGGATTTTCGACACCGCTGGATGTCTGGCTGGCTTCGGAAGGCCGGACGCTGACCGCCGACGAGCGCCCGGCGGGGCTGAGCGTGCGCGCCGAATTGCGCGATCTCGACGGCGCGACGCTCGCCGAGACGGCGCTGGCCTCGTCCGCGGATCACTTCCGTGGCGAGCTGCCGGGCGCCGATCAGTTGGGCAACGCACGCCTGACCATCACGGCGCGCAGCGAGCGCATGATCCGCCAGCAGGTGCAGCCGGTGAACGTGGTCGCTGCCCTGAGCGCGGTGCTGAGCGAGGATGGCTCCCGGATCGTGGTGCGTGCCAATCACCCGGATCTCAACGTCGACAATACCCGGCTGAGCGCAAGCCTCACCGGTCGTTCGCTCGACATACGCCAGACCGGTGACCGGGAATGGACGATCGCCGTGCCGCAGACGGATCCCAACGAGTCGTTGCCGGTCAGGATCACCGCTGAGGCGCAGCTGGATGGCCGCACGTTGCATCTCGATCTCCCGGTGGTGCGTCTCAATCCCGACGCCGCGGTAGGCTTGAGCGGTGCCGAACTCGAGCAGGGCATCGTCAGCGAGTCGCGCCAGCAGGAAGATAGTGCAGATGCCGATGACGGTAACGACTTCGGCGATGGATTGACCCCTTCGCAGATGGCCGATATCGCCGTCGGCAAAGCCCAGCAGGGGTGGCGGCTGGCCAGGCCGTACGTGGAAACCTACGCTCAGCGCCCGGTGACGTGGATCGTCGTTGCGGCGCTTTTGCTGCTGTGGATGCTGCTACGCTGGCGGCGAGCGGCGAAACGGCGACGCCTGGCGCGGCGCGAGGAACCCTCGGTCTAGACCGAGCCAGCGTGCGGTGATATTGCCCGGACGACGGTTTGCGGTTCCCTTACAACCTTGGTGGCAGCGCCTCGCTGGTCCGATCCTGTTATAAGGTCGAGTAACCGACACGAATCAAGGAGATCCTATGAGCGACAGCGTCAGCCCGTGCATCGAAACGGGAGCGCCGCTGGAGGGCATGGAGGCGTTCGAGTCGATCAACGACATCATCGCCGAGGCGTGCCGCCGATTCGTCGACCATCCGGCCTTCAGTTGCCTGGGTCACACCTTGAGCTACCGTGACGTCGATCGGCTTTCCGGCGACTTCGCCGCCTGGCTGCAGCAGGAAACCGACCTGGAGCCCGGCGACCGGATCGCGATCCAGTTGCCCAACGTGCTGCAGTTTCCGGTGGCGGTGTTCGGTGCGCTACGTGCCGGGCTGGTGGTCGTCAATACCAACCCTCTCTACACCGAGCGCGAGATGCGTCATCAGTTTCGTGATGCCGGTGTCAAGGCAGTAGTGGTGCTGGCCAACATGGCCCACAAGCTGGAGAAGGTGGTCGATCAGACCGATATCCGCCATGTCTACGTGACCGAGATGGCGGATCTCCATCCCTGGCCGAAGAGGTCGCTGATCAATGGCGTGGTGCGGTACGTCAAGAAGCTGGTGCCTGCCTATTCGCTTCCCGGTTCGATCGGTTTCCGGCATACGCTCTCCGTTGGCAGCCGCCATCAGGTGAAGGTGGTCGCCAGCCGCGGCGACGACGTGGCCGCGTTGCAGTACACCGGCGGCACCACCGGTGTCGCCAAGGGCGCGATGCTGACCCACCGCAACCTGATCGCCAACATGCTGCAGACCAAGCAGGTGGTCGGCAAGGCGCTGGTCGAGGGGGAGGAGACGATCATCGCGCCGCTGCCTTGCTATCACATCTACACCTTCACGGTGAATTGCCTGTTCGCGATGGTCACCGGGCAGCACAACGTTCTGATCCCCAATCCTCGTGATCTCCCCGGATTCGTCAAGACGCTGTCCAGGACGCCTTTCACGGTATTCGTGGGGCTCAATACCTTGTTCAATGCGCTCTGTCAGCGCGACGACTTCAAGGCGCTCGATTTTTCCGGCCTCAAGATGACGATTTCCGGCGGCATGGCGTTGACCCATACGGTGGCACAGCGATGGGAGCAGACCACCGGTAATGGCATCGTCGAAGGTTACGGCCTGACCGAAACCTCGCCCATCGCGCTGGTCAATCCGCCCGAGGCGACGCAGATCGGCACCATCGGCAAGCCGGTACCCGGCACCTCGATCAAGGTCATTGATGATGATGGGCGGGCATTGCCGCTTGGCGAGCGCGGCGAGCTTTGCGTCAAGGGTCCGCAGGTCATGAAGGGCTACTGGAACCGCCCGGAAGACACGGCCAGAACGCTGGATGCCGACGGCTGGCTGCGTACGGGCGACATGGCGGTGATACTCGACGACGGCTACGTCAAGATCGTCGATCGCAAGAAGGACATGATTCTGGTCTCCGGATTCAACGTCTATCCCAACGAGATCGAGGAGGTCGTCGCGGGCCATCCCGATGTCGTCGAGGCCGCGGCGGTGGGGGTCCCCGACGAGGAGACCGGAGAAGCCATCAAGCTGTTCGTGGTGGCGCGCAACGACAGTCTCGACCCGCAGGCATTACGCCAGTGGTGCAAACAGGAACTGACCGGCTACAAGGTGCCCAAGTTCGTGGAGCTGCGTGACGAGCTGCCCAAGAGCAACGTGGGCAAGGTGCTGCGTCGGGAGCTGCGCGACGAGTCGGCGGGTAGCGAATCCGCGCCGTCCCGGCAGGCCGGCGATACGCCACCGACGGAACGCCGATCCTCCTCGGACGTGAGTTGATCCGCCGACGGCGCTATAATGACGGGTTCGCCATCGCCTTTGGTGGCGGCCCGTTTCTGTCGTTATCTCGCCGACGTAGAGGATCTCTTTGAGCGCTATCGCTTCCCCCTCGCTGCAAGCCCTGAATGATCTGGAAACTCGCCTGGATGGCTGTCTGCTGCGTGACGCCCACGAGCAGCGCCAGCGGCTCCGGCGTCTGGCTCGGCGTGCCCGTGACGGCAAGCCGATCGACCGGTCGCTGAAGGAGATCGAGTCGCGGCTGGCCGCCTCCAGCGAGGTGCTCGCGCGTCGCCGGAGCCAGCCGGTGACGCTGGACTACCCGGAATCGCTGCCGGTGGCTGCCAGGCGCGAGACGATTCTCGAAGCGCTGCGCGAGCATCAGGTCGTGGTCGTGGCCGGCGAGACCGGCTCCGGCAAGACTACGCAGTTACCCAAGCTCTGCCTGGAACTGGGCCTGGGGCGTCGGGGCATGATCGGTCATACCCAGCCACGCCGGCTGGCGGCGCGCTCGGTGGCTTCGCGCCTGGCCGAGGAACTCGAGGTGCCGCTGGGCGAGCAGGTCGGCTATCAGGTGCGCTTCACCGATCAGAGCAGCGACGACACCCTGGTCAAGCTGATGACCGACGGCATTCTGCTGGCCGAGACGCAGCACGACCCCGATCTCATGCGCTACGAGGCGATCATCATCGATGAAGCTCACGAGCGCAGCCTCAACATCGACTTCCTGCTGGGCTATCTCAAGCGGCTGACGGCCCGCCGGCCCGATCTCAAGGTGATCATCACGTCGGCGACCATCGACGTCGAGCGTCTGTCGCGGCATTTCGCCATCGAGCGCGACGGCAAGACCCAGCCGGCACCGGTGGTGGAAGTCTCCGGGCGGGCGTATCCGGTGGAGGTGCATTATCGGCCGTTGGTACGCGAATCCCGGGAGGAAGAGGACCTGACGCTGCAGGAGGGGATCCTGGCCGCGGTCGAAGAAGTTGAGCGCATCGAACGCGAAAAGCGCTGGTACAGCGGCCCGCGCGATATCCTCATCTTTCTGCCCGGCGAACGGGACATTCGTGAAACTGCCGACGTGCTGCGGCGCGCCGATCTCAAGAGCACCGAGATCCTGCCGCTGTATGCGCGACTCTCCAACGCCGAACAGAACCGGGTGTTCCAGTCGCACGCCGGCCGGCGGATCGTGCTTTCCACCAACGTCGCCGAGACTTCGCTGACCGTGCCCGGGATACGCTACGTGATCGATCCCGGCCTGGTCCGCATGAGCCGCTACAGCGCGCGGGCCAAGGTCCAGCGCCTGCCGATCGAACCGGTCAGCCAGGCCAGCGCCAATCAGCGCAAGGGGCGCTGCGGGCGTGTCGCCGAAGGGGTCTGCATTCGGCTCTACAGCGAAGAGGATTTCCTTTCCCGCCCCGAGTTCACCGAGCCCGAGATTCAGCGCACCAACCTGGCCTCGGTGATCCTGTCGATGTTGTCGCTCAAGCTGGGCGACGTGTTCGACTTCCCGTTCGTCGATGCGCCGGATGCCCGTTTCGTCAAGGATGGCTATCGGCTGCTGTTCGAACTGGGAGCGGTGGATGACGCCGAGCGAATCACCGGCCTGGGGCGGCAGCTGTCGCGGTTGCCGATCGATCCGCGACTGGCGCGGATGGTGCTGGCGGGGGAACGTTTCCAGTGCCTGCGCGAAGTGCTGATCGTGGTCAGTGCGCTGGCGACGCAGGACCCCCGCGAGCGGCCGGCGGAAAAGCGCCAGGCCGCCGATCAGCGCCACAAGCAGTGGGAAGACCCCAACTCCGACTTCGTCGCCTGGCTCAACCTGTGGCATGGCTTCGATGTCATGCGCGAGACGCTGTCGAGCAACCAGCTGCGACGCTGGTGCCGCGAACAGTATCTGAATTATCTGCGGCTGCGCGAATGGCACGATACCTATCGCCAGTTGCGTCAGTTGACCCGCGAGATGAAGCTCGAGCTGACAAGCGCCGTGCAACCCGATGACGACGAGCCGTCACGGCCGGCCGACAGTGGCTCCGGCGACTCGGTATCGGCGGAGGCCGCCAAGCTGCCCCGGATCGATACGCAACGTCTGCATCAGGCTCTGCTGTCCGGGTTGCTCTCCAACCTGGGGCAGTTGCAGCCGGAAAGCCGCGAATTCCTCGGCGCCAGGAACCGGCGCTTCCTGATTCATCCGGCATCGGGACTTTCGCGCAAGCCGCCCAAGTGGGCCATGGCCGGTGAAATGGTGGAGACCAGCCGCCTCTATGCCCGTGACGTGGCCAGAATCAAGCCGGAGTGGATCGAACCACAGGCGGCCCATCTGATCAAGCGCAGCTATAGCGAACCGCATTGGGAGCGCAAGCGAGCCCAGGTGGTGGCGCTGGAGCAGGTCACGCTCTTCGGCTTGCCGATCGTGACCGGTCGCCGCGTGGATTACGCCAAGGTGGCGCCGGAAGAAGCGCGCGAGATCTTTCTGCGGCGCGCGCTGGTGGAGGGAGATTATCAGACCAGGGCCGCGTTCTTCGCGCACAACCGGGCGATGGTCGCCGAGGTCGAGGAGCTCGAGGATCGGGCACGCAAGCGCGACATCCTGATCGACGAAGAGACGCTGTTCGCCTTCTATGACGAGCGGGTCCCTGCGGACGTCGCCGGTGGGCGCAGCTTCGAGAACTGGCGCAAGCAGGCCGAGCGGGACACGCCGGATATTCTCAAGCTGGACAAGGCATCGTTGATGGCGCGGGAGGCCGACGACGTCAGCGTCGAGCAGTACCCGGACGAACTCGTGTTCAACGGCGTTCGCTACCCGCTGAGCTATCACTTCGCCCCGGGTGCCAGCGATGACGGTGTCACCCTGACCGTGCCCGCCGTGATGCTCGCCCAGTTGCCGCAAGGTCGCTTGAGCTGGCTGGTGCCGGGCCTGCTGCGCGAGAAGTGCATCGCGCTGCTCAAGGCGCTGCCCAAGGCGATGCGCCGCCAGGTCGTGCCGATTCCGGACTGGGTCGACGCTGCGCTGGCGACCTTGACGCCGGACGAGCGCCCGGTCGAGGAGGCGCTGGGAGAGTTCCTGCGAATCAAGACCGGCACGCGCCTGGAGGCGTCTGCCTGGCGTCTCGATCAGCTCGATCCGCATCTGCTCATGAATCTTCGCGTGGTCGATCACCACGGCAAGGTGCTGGGAGAAGGGCGCGACCTGTACGCCCTGCAGAAGCGCTTCGGCGAGGCGGCGGCGGCGGGTGCCAGGGCGCTGGCGGAAACGCCACGGGAAAGCGCCGAACGTCTCGACGATCTTCCGGAAGCGGCCCTGCCGGATTCTCGCACGACTCGTCAGGCCGGCATTCAGGTGGAAGTCTATCCGGCGCTGGTGGCTGACGGTGACGACCTGACTGTCGCCTGGTTCGATCATGCCGAGCGGGCGGCGACGGCGCATCGCGACGGACTGGTGCAACTGGCCCGCCGTCGGCTTCCCGATACGGTGCGCTATATCCAGCGGGAGCTGCCGAAGCTCAAGCAGTGCGCGCTGCTGTTCGCCAAGGTCGGCAGTCAGGAGCAGCTGGCGCGCGATGTGATCGACGCCTGCCTGGCGCAGACCGTGGCCGCCGATCCGCTGCCGCGGTCCCGAGAGGCGTTCGATGCCCGTCTCGAAAGCTGGCGTGGCGAGCTGGTCGCGTATGCCGAGTCGCTGCTGGAAGACCTGCACAAGGCGTTGCAGGGGCACCTGGCAGTGACCAAGGCGCTCAAGGGCAATGTCACGCTGGCGCTGGCTCTGACCTACAGTGATCTCAAGGCCCAGATGCAGCGGCTCGTCTATCCCGGCTTCGTGCGCGACGCCGGTGCCTGGCTGAAGCATTATCCGCGCTACATGCAGGCAGCGGAAATCCGGCTTGAGAAGGCACCTCGGGACCTGCGCCGGGACCAGCTGTCGATGCAGCAGGTACAGGCCTGGGAGGCGCGGGTCGACGCGCGAAAGCGGCAGACCCATCGCGACGGCATCGTCGACGCCGATCTGGTCGAGTTCGGCTGGTGGCTGCAGGAGTGGCGAGTCTCGCTATTCGCCCAGCAGTTGGGCACGCTGGAAAGCGTATCGGAGAAGCGCCTGACGCGGCGCTGGCAGGAAATGACCGGGCAGACCGTGTGACCGACGGTCGCCTTATTGCATCTGCTACACATGGATGCGCGTAATGATCTGAAGCGGCCTGAGCCGCGGGAGGTAGTAGCCGATGACGCAAGCCGTGATTACCGCGACGGGCCTGTTCACGCCGCCGGATTCGATCGATAACGCCGAACTGGTCGTCAGCTTCAATGCCTGGGTCGACTCGGAGAATGCACGACAGGCGGAGGCGATTGCCCGCGGCGAACGCGAGCCGCTGGCACACTCGAATGAGGCATTCATCCTCAAGGCGTCGGGTATCGAGAGCCGCTACGTGATGGAAGCCAGCGGTATCCTGGACCCTGAACGGATGCGGCCGCGGATTCCCGAGCGGCCCAACGACACGCTTTCGGTCCAGGCCGAGATGGGAGTGGCTGCCGCGCGCCAGGCGCTGGACACGGCCGGTATCCGCGCCGAGCAGCTCGATCTGGTCATCGTCGCCTGTTCCAACCTCCAGCGACCCTATCCGGCGGTAGCGGTCGAGCTTCAGGCCGCGCTGGGCGCCGGAGGCTATGCGTTCGACATGAACGTGGCGTGCTCCAGCGCGACGTTCGCCATCGATATGGCGACCAATGCGATTCGTGCGGGCAGCCTGGAGCGGGTGCTGGTGGTCAATCCCGAGATCTGTTCGGCGCATCTCAACTTCCGCGACCGCGACAGTCACTTCATCTTCGGCGATGCCTGCACCGCCATCGTGCTGGAGGCGGACCATCTCGCTCAGGATCGCGAGCATTTCACGGTACTCGGCACGCGTCTGGTGACCCAGTTCTCCAATGCCATCCGCAATAATTTCGGGTTTCTCAATCGTCTCGCCGATGAATCTGCGCAGACATTGGACAAGCTTTTCGTCCAGGAAGGGCGCAAAGTGTTCAAGGAGGTCTGCCCGATGGTCGCCTCGCTGATTCTCGATCATCTAGAGAGTCAGTCGCTAACGGGAGATTCGGTCAAGAAACTGTGGCTTCATCAGGCCAATCGTCATATGAATGACCTGATCGCGCAGCGAGTGCTGGGGCGGGAAGCCTCGGAGACGGAAGCGCCGGTGATTCTCGACCGCTACGCCAATACCAGCTCGGCAGGATCGATCATCGCTTTCCACCTGCATCGAGACGATCTGCAGGAGGGCGACGTGGGGGTGGTGTGTTCCTTCGGTGCGGGCTACAGTGCGGGCAGTGTGATACTGCGTAAAGGGAATGCGTGTTAATGAAATCGATCCATTGGCTGGGCGGCGTCTGTGTCGCTGCAGCGTTGAGCGGCTGCGCCTCGACGGGGCAGGATTCCAATCCTCAGGACCCTTGGGAAGGCTTCAACCGGGGCGTCTATCAGTTCAACGACACGCTCGACCGCTATGCGCTGAAACCGATCGCCCAGGGTTACGACACGGTCACGCCGGATCCGGTTCAGGATGGTGTCGGTAACTTCTTCTCCAACCTGGGCGAGATCCGTACCGTCTTCAACAGTATTCTCCAGTGGCAATGGAGCAATGCTGGCGTGGCGTCCGGCCGTTTCCTGGTCAATACCATTCTGGGCGTCGGCGGCGTTCTCGACCCGGCCACGCGAATGGGCCTGGACGAAAACGAGGAAGACTTTGGCCAGACGCTGGGTGTCTGGGGTGTCGATTCCGGCCCCTACCTGGTACTGCCGATTCTGGGGCCGAGCACCGTTCGCGATACCAGCGGTCTGCCGGTCGATATGTACACCTATCCGGTCACCTATGTGGAAGAGGATAAATGGCGTTACGGCCTGACCTTCCTGCGCTACGTGGATCTGCGTGCCAGCCTGCTCGACCAGGAGGCGTTGATTCAGGGGGATCGCTACAGCTTCATTCGCGACGCTTATCTCCAGCGTCGGCAGTTCGAGGTCACCAACGGCGCGGCGGGGGAGGATCCGTTCGCCAGCGGCGGTTTCGGTGACGATTTCGAATATAGTGAAGACGACTTCGCCGAGTAGACCCGTGTCCAATACGCTGTCGGACGAGTTGCCCGTGATCGGGCTGATCGATCTGCCCGGGCCGGATCGCGAGCGGCTGGCCGAGGAGCTTTCTCGCCTCGACGTCGAGGTGCGAGTGGCCGTCTCGGTCTCGACCTTGCCGGCGCACTGCGATCTGGTGGTCGCGCATGTGCGGGCCGTCTCCCACGAGGGCTGGGAACAGCTCGCCGTCGGGCGTCCGACCATCGTGATCAGCGAGAGTCGTCGCGATGGCGATCTGCACAAGGCGCTCGATGCAGGCCTGATCGACTATCTGGTCGAGCCGCTGAAGCATGCCGATATTCTGCGGCGTCTGGTCGAGCGAGCCCTGGAACTGGATCGGCTGTCGCGCGATCATAACCAGAGTCGGGCAGAGCTCGAGGCGCTCAACGAACGTCTCGAGAAGCATCTCGCCATGCTGAGGGACGATCAGCGTGCGGGAGGCCATGTGCAGCGCAAGTTGCTGCCGCCCCAGGGCGTTACGCATCTCGGCGTGCGCTGTGACTACTGGTTCGCGCCGTCGTTGTACCTGTCGGGCGATTTTCTGGACTTTCAGCGCTGCGACGACCGCTACAGCTTCTTCTACTTTGCCGACGTCGCCGGGCACGGCTCCTCGTCGGCGTTCGTTACCGTGCTTCTGCGGTATCTCTGCAACCGCTGGCTGGCCCAATGGCGCACATTGTTGCCGGAGGCGTTTCCGTCCCGATGGTTGGGCGAGCTCAATCGCGAGTTGCTCGAGACCGGAATCGGCAAGCATGCGACGGTCTTTGCCGGGGTACTGGACCACGAGCGTCGTTTTCTGCACTATGCGCTCGGCGCCCAGTTGCCGATGCCGATCCTCCAGGCCGAGGGGCGTAGCGCTTATCTAGGAGGCGAGGGGCCACCCGTGGGGTTGTTTCCCGATGTCGAGTACCCCATCTATGGTTGTCCTTTGCCGGAGTCGTTTCGACTCTGGTTCTGCTCCGACGGCATTCTCGAGTGTTTGCCGGCGGGGTCACTGGACGCGCGGCTCAAGGAACTCGAACGCCGCACGACACACTGCACCAGCGTCGACGATCTGAGGGAAGGGTTGGCGTTGGGGGATCCTCTGCCGGATGATCTCAGCATGATGACACTGAGTGGTTTCGACCATGATTGAAGGGCGAATCAAGGCGGCCTTCGAGTCGGGCGTATTTGTGCTCAAGCTGTGCGGTGACGTGCGGCTGACGCTGTGTGCCACCCTGGATGCCGAGGCCCAGCGCCTGGCGGAACTGCCGGGGCTGCGTGCGGTGATGGTCGACCTGCGCGAGGCAACCAACGTCGATTCGACCGCGCTGGGTTTTCTGGCCAAGGTGGCAATGGCCGTACAGGGGCGGCTGGATGATCCACCCACGATCATCGCCGAACATCCGGACGTGCGACGCATGCTGGACGTGATGGGGTTCGCGCGTTATTTCACGCTGCTGGAAGCTCCGCTGACCGAGCCATCGGAACTGGACGAGCTGCCCCATGTCGAGGCGGATGAAAACGACATCCAGCGGCGAATCCTCGAGGCCCACCGCATCCTCATGCGCATGAGCGAGCACAATCGGCACGAGTTTCAACCGTTCGTCGAGCTGCTCGAGTCACAGCGCACAAACGCGCCATCGCGCGGCTGATCGCGATCGGGCTCCTAGCGTGACGAGTTGCCACGCCGGTAGCAGAAGCACTAGCCACGAGTCGGATCCGGACAGCCTTCGGCGGTCGCTTCAGGATCTTGTTTCGAGTGTTATGTTGTGACTATCGGGTTTCGAACCTTCGCGCCTTGCCGCTTTGGCAAGGCGTTTTTTGCGTGATTTTCCATGGGTTCCTTCCAGTTTGTCTCCGGCAGGAAAATCGGAGTGAGGCACCGGAATATTAAGGAGAGAGTGTGACGACTTTGAGCGCACGCCGTCTGGCGTTTTTGGTCGCGGCCAATACCGCACTGGCGCCGCTGGCGATCGATGCCTACCTGCCGGCGATGCCGTCACTGGCCGCTTCGATTGGTGCCAGCGTGCATCACACGGAACTATCTCTCAGCGTCTTTCTGCTCGGCTTTGCCCTGGGCCAGCTGATTTGTGGGCCGCTCTCGGATCGATTTGGCCGCAAGCCGGTGTTGATGCTGGGTCTGGGCGTCTTCTTCATCGCCAGCCTGGCGCTGACCCAGGTGGGCTCGCTGGCGACGCTGTGGGGGTGGCGGTTCGTGCAGGCGCTGGGCGGCGGAGCATGCGTGGTGAACTCTGCGGCGATCGTGCGCGACCGGTTCAGTGGCCGCGAGGCAGCCAAGGTGATGTCCACCATGGTGATGATCCTGATGATGGCACCGCTGGTGGCACCCGCCATCGGTAGCGCGCTGTTGCACCTGACGGACTGGTGGCTGATTTTCCTGTTTCTCGCCGTCTATGCCGCGTTCGTGTTGTGGCTTTTGGGTCGTTATCTTCCCGAGACCCATGGACGCGATCCGCAGGCGCCTTCGGCACGCCAGATCCTCGGCAATTACGTCAGCGTGCTTCGGCATCGCGAGGCGATGGGGTATATCGGTGCGGTGTCGATGTCGTTTGCCGGCATGTTCGCGTTCATCACGGGTTCTCCTTATCTCTACATGGAGCACTACGGGCTTTCGACCACGCTCTATCCTTTCGTCTTCGGCGCCAACATTTTGATCATGGCGTCGTCCAGCCGGCTCAATATCCGGCTGCTGAAGACGCGCACGCCGCAGCAGAACCTGCTCCTGGGGCTGGGGGTCCAGCTCACGGCGGGGTTACTGCTGGTCGCCATGGTGGCGACAGGACTGGACTCCATCTTCACCGTGGCGCCGCTGATGGTGGTGTTCGTGGGCATGCAGGGGCTGATCAGTCCCAACGCGATGTCGTCGATGCTGGATCATTTCCCGCGCATGAGCGCGACGGCGACCGCGTTACAGGGCTGTCTGCAGTTTACTTGCGGCGCCGTCTCGGGGGCGCTGGTGGGGGCCTTCGAACTGGCCAGCGCCTGGCCGACGGTACTGACGATGCTGGGCGCCACGCTACTGGGCAACATCGCCGTTCGCGTGCTGGCTGGCCGGGCGCTCAAGCGCCGTGTCGTGTCTGACGAGATGACATCCTGAGCCGTTACCCTAAACGGCGAGATCGTTACTCGATTTGACGTTTGTCATCCTGTTGTCATCAAACCTTGCCACTGTGGTGGCGCGAAGGTTGTCACGGTAATGCTCCGTCAAAGAACCATCGACGATCCTGAAGACTTCAGGCAATCGTTCGATGGTTTTTTCGTAAAAGGGCGGGCACGACCTCGAAACCTTCGCGATAGTTGCTACATCGGTGTCATAAAACTGTCACGACACTGAAGTACGGTGTGTGCTGAGAGTGTTGGCAACCTTCGCAACGTCGTTATCGCTCACGCATTCAAGGTGGAAACAGGATATCGCTATGCTTAAACACGTCTTCGCAACGCTCATTTCCGGATCGCTGGTTCTGGGTGCCGCTGGTGTTCAGGCCCAGGAAGCCATTACCGGCGCTGGCGCAACCTTCCCGTACCCGGTCTATTCGCAGTGGGCGGACGCCTACCAGGATGAATCCGGCATCGGCCTCAACTATCAGGCGATCGGTTCCGGCGGCGGCATTCAGCAGATCGTCGCCAAGACGGTCACCTTCGGCGCCAGCGATGCACCGATGACCAAGGAAGAGCTCGACAAGAACGGTCTGATGCAGTGGCCGATGGTCATGGGCGGCGTAGTCGCGGCATTCCACGTCGAAGGTATCGAAGGGGGTTCGCTCAACCTGGATGGCCCGACGCTGGCCGACATCTACCAGGGCAAGATCACCAGCTGGGACGACGAGGCGATCGCCAAGCTGAACCCGAACATGGATCTGCCGGATACTCAGATCACGCCGGTCTACCGTGCGGAAGGCTCGGGCACCAACTTCCTGTTCACGCATTACCTGTCCCAGGTCAGCGAAGATTTCGCCAACACCGTGGGTGAGGGCAAGTCCGTCGCGTGGCCGGCTGGTGTCGGCGCCAAGGCGAACGCTGGTGTCGCCAGCCAGATCGCCAACACCAATGGCGCGATCGGTTATGTCGAGTTCGCTTACGCGGCCCAGAACGACCTGAGTCTGGTACACCTGAAGAACCAGGCCGGCAAAGTCGTTGCGCCGAGTATGGAGTCGTTCATGGCTGCTGCCGCCAACGCCGACTGGAAGGCCGCGCCGGGCATGTATCTGGTGCTGACCAACCAGCCGGGTGACGAAAGCTGGCCGATCACCGGTGCGTCTTTCATCCTGATGCACAAGGAAGTCCAGGACGCCGACGCTGCGCGTCAGGCACTGGAATTCTTCGACTGGGCCTACAGCAACGGCAGCGAGATGGCTCAGGAACTGGACTACGTGCCGATGCCGGAGAACGTCGCCGAGATGGTTCGCGACAGCTGGAGCGAAATCCAGGGTCCGGATGGCGGCGCTGTCTGGAACCAGTGATCCCTGCATGACATGCCGCGACGGTGAGCGGGATACCGCCTCCGTCGCGGCGCTGTATCGAATGCCGCCGGTTGGTGGCATGTTGGCAAGTCGATGAGGAATGAAGATGGCCACCTCCAACGCGATTCAAGCCAGCGGCCTGGGACATCTCAGCGATGCTGCCCGCAAGCGGCTACGACGCAAGGCGCGCATCGATGTATGGTTCGAGCGCACGCTGTTCGCGTTCGCTTTTGCCGTGCTGCTGCTGCTTGGTGCGATCATCGCGTCGTTGATGTTGTCCAGTTGGCCGGCGATCCAGCGTTACGGCCTGGACTTTTTTACGGAAAACCGCTGGGCGGCCAACGTCGAGGTCTTTGGCGCGCTGCCGGCAATCTACGGGACGCTGTTGACGTCGTTCATCGCGATCGTCATTGCCGTGCCGGTTTCTTTCGGCATCGCTATCTTTCTGACCGAGCGATGCCCGGGGTTCCTGCGTCAGCCGCTAAGTACATTGATCGAGCTGCTGGCCGGTATCCCTTCGATCATTTACGGCATGTGGGGCATGGAGGTGCTGGCACCGTTACTGCGCACCTGGTTTCCCTCTGTCTTTCCCGCCGGTACCGGTCTGACGACGGCGGGCATCATTCTCGCGGTGATGATCATTCCCTTCATCACGGCGGTAAGCCGAGACGTGATCAACACCGTGCCCGCGGTCATGCGCGAGTCCGCCTACGGGCTGGGCTGCACGACCTGGGAAGTGACGCGGCGCGTGATTCTGCCGTCGGTGAAAGGCGGTCTGGTCGGCGGTGTCGTTCTCGGTCTGGGGCGTGCGCTGGGCGAGACCATGGCGGTGACGTTCGTGATCGGCAACAACCTGTTCCTGAATACCACCTTGACCGGGCAGGGCACGTCGATCGCGGCATTGATCGCCAACCAGTTCTCCGAGTCGGACGGCACTCAGCGCTCGGCGCTGCTGGCGCTCGGCCTGATTCTGTTCCTGATTACCTTTGCGGTACTGGCTTTCGCGCGCTATCTGCTGCGCAACAGTACCGGTCGCCACGCGTAAGCGGCAGGAGAGAGCCATGAATATCAGTCAAACGCCGCTTTACCGCCGCCGCAAGCGGCTCAACCAGCTGGTGATGCTGCTCTGTCAGCTGGCCACCGTGATCGGGTTCGTCTTTCTGTTCGCGATCCTCTTCACGCTGGTGACCAAGGGCATCGGTGCGATCTCGCCGTCGACCTTCGTCGAGCGTACGCGGATGACCGGCGGCGGCCTGGGCAATGCGATCTGGGGCACGTTCATCATGACCTGCGCCGCGACCCTGATCGGTACTGTCATCGGCGTCGCGGCGGGTACCTGGCTGGCGGAGTACAGCGGCAAGGGGGTGATGGCGAAGGTGATTCGCTTCATCAACGATATCCTCCTGTCGGCACCGTCGATCATCATCGGCCTGTTCATCTACGCGGTGGTCGTCGTGCCGATGGGTAACTTCTCCGCCTGGGCAGGGGTGCTGGCATTGACCGTCATCATCGTGCCGGTAGTGATTCGCTCCACCGAGGACATGCTGCGTCTGATCCCCAATTCGCTGCGGGAAGCCGCCGCTGCGCTGGGCGCCCATCGCTGGTGGATCATCGTCCGTGTCTGCTACAGCGGCGCTCGTGCCGGCATCCTGACCGGTATCCTGTTGGGCTTTGCCCGTATCAGTGGCGAGACGGCACCGCTGCTGTTTACATCGCTGAATTCCAATCAATGGAATTTCTTCGACCTGGGTAGCGAGATGGCTAACCTGCCGATGACCATCTACCAGAACATGACGATCAATGCCTTCATTCCCGATCTGGTTGCACTGGCCTGGGGCGGCGCATTGATCCTGACCGCTGCCATCCTGATTCTGAACATTGCGGCGCGCTATTTCTCGCGCCAGCGTTCCTGATTTCCAGCTGCGAGACTGCCATGACAGCCGATATTTCTCTCAAGCAGAAACGCGACGCCGATCCCGTCGATGCGACGCCTGCTCCCCAGGTTGCTACCAAGCTGCGGGTGGACGATCTGAGCCTCTATTACGGCAAGTTCCAGGCGCTCAAGAACGTCTCCATGGAAATTCCCGAGCGCCAGGTCACGGCCTTCATCGGCCCCTCGGGGTGCGGCAAGTCGACGTTGATTCGCTGTTTCAACCGCATCCATGATCTTTACGAGGGGATCCGGACCGAGGGCCAGATCCTGCTCGACGATCACGACATCTACGATTCGGGCGTCGATCTCAACCTGCTGCGCTCGCGGGTCGGGATGGTCTTTCAGAAACCGACGCCGTTCCCGATGTCGGTCTTCGACAACGTCGCCTTCGGGATTCGTCTCTACGAGAAGCTCTCGGCCCGCGAGCTCGAAGAACGGGTAGAGTGGGCGCTGCGCAAGGCGGCGCTCTGGAACGAGGTCAAGGACAAGCTCAAGCAGAGCGGTCAGGCACTCTCCGGCGGGCAGCAGCAGCGGCTTTGCATTGCCCGCACCATCGCGGTGAAGCCGGAAGTGATCCTGCTCGACGAGCCGACATCGGCGCTGGATCCGATCTCGACCGGGTACATCGAAGACCTGATCAACGAGCTCAAGAAGGACTACACGATCGTTATCGTGACGCACAACATGCAGCAGGCAGCCCGCATCTCGGATATCACCGCCTTCATGTATCTGGGCAGCCTGATCGAGTGTGACGACACGACCAAGATCTTCACCCAGCCGAAGGAATCCCGGACGGAGGACTACATCACCGGCCGTTATGGCTGATCGCCGAGGATCAGTCATCGATCAAGGTTGGTAGACACGTCCGGGCTCTGGCTCGGGCGTGTCTGCATTCAGCGTCTGGATAAAGAGGATATTGCCGACACTTTGCATCGTGGCAACGAACCCGTGCGAGGATCATGCTACTGTCTCGATTCACAGGATGTGTCACTAGGATTATCACTATGTCGTCCGGGCAGGAACCCACGTTTCGGAACGTTCCCTTCAATCTGATGCTGACGCTGGCGTCGCTGACGATCATCATCGCCGGGATACGCGCCGCCGAAAGCCTCATCATCCCGATACTGCTGTCGCTGTTCATCGCCGTGATCTGCGCTTCGCCAGTCCACTGGCTCTATCGCCGAGGGGTCAATCCCTTCGCGGCCGTACTGATCACGCTGCTGATACTGGGCGGGTTGCTGGCGCTGTTCGGCACCTTGCTGGCCAACAGCTTCGCGATGTTCATGGACAGCTGGCCGGAAACGCAGAAGCAGCTCCAGGGACACTATTTGACCCTGCTGGAGTGGCTGGCCAACCAGGGGTTGTCCGTTTCGCCGCAGCAACTCTCCAACATGGTCGACGACTCCAGCGACCAGAGCTGGGTTTCCGGCTTTCTCAGCGGTCTGGGCCTGGTCTTGTCCCAGAGCCTGGTCATTCTACTGATGGTCAACTTCATGCTGTTCGAGACGCTGGATTTTCGCCAGAAGGTGGCCAGGGCACTGACCAATCCGGGGCCGAGTCTGGAGCGGTTCACCGAGTTCAGCTACAACCTCAAGCGCTACATGGCGGTAAAGACCGTGATCAGCCTGATCACGGGGGTGCTGGTCACGATTTCGGCATGGCTCGTCGGGGTGAAGTTCGCGCTGCTCTGGGGGGCACTGGCTTTCATTCTCAATTACATTCCCAATATCGGCTCGGTGCTGGCCGCGGTGCCGCCGGTCCTGCTGACACTCGCGATGCCGGACGGCGGGGTAGTGAAGGCGCTGATCCTGTCGGGTACCTATCTCACCATCAACTTCATTCTTGGCAATATCGTCGAACCCCGCGTCATGGGCCGAACGATGGGGCTATCGACGCTGGTCGCATTTCTTTCCCTGGTGGTCTGGGGGTGGGTTCTGGGGCCGGTCGGCATGCTGCTGTCGGTACCGCTGACGATGACGCTCAAGATCGCGTTGGACAGCCATCCCGAGACGCGCTGGATCGCCAAGATGTTGAGCCCCTCGGAGCGTAGACGGCGGCGTCAGCGCAAGGCTCAGGAAGCGCTGGATGAGCTGGAGGAAGAAATCGAGTAGCGATCAGGTAGCGTCAGGCACCGGAGATTCGACCGGCCAGCCCAGTTCGAGAGCAGGCTGGCTTGGCCTCTCGAGGTTCCGACTGCCGTTCGGTTACCCGGCGACCGGAATGGCGGCCATGAAAAAGCCGCACTCACGAGAGTGCGGCCTTGAGAATATGGCGAAACCGAGACTATCTGTCGGCGGTCTGCCGGTATCAGCCGTTCTGTTCGAGGAACTGCGTCAGCTGGGACTTGGACTGCGCGCCGACCAGCGAAGCGACCTTGGCGCCGGATTTGAACAGCATCACCGTGGGAACCCCGCGCACCCCGTGCTCGGAGGCGATCTCCGGGGCGTCATCGACGTTGACGCTGACGACCTTGATATCCTCGGCCTTTTCATCGGCGACTTCGTCGACGACGGGCGCCATCATCTTGCAGGGACCGCACCAGGGCGCCCAGAACTTGAGCAGAACGGGCTTGTCCGAATTCAGCACTTCCTGTTCGAAATTGGCCGTGGTGACATCGACGTTGTTGGACATGACGTTAACTCCTGTAGACATTGCGCTCTTACCGAGCTTATGGCGTCGATGTTAGCCCTTGCATGGGATGCTGGCAAATATCCTGGCTTATCGAAACGATAGCGCCAAGTTATTAAAGGTCATTTTTTCATATCCGGAATAGCGTTTTTTGGCCTTCACGTGCTGCCACTTATTGCGTAAAGTAATCTTTAAATCGTTTCTTATGCCATTTTTGGTGAGTCGGGAAGCCACGAGGTCGCTTATGAAGCTTCAGCAGTTGCGCTATGTATGGGAAGTGACACGGCATCAGCTTAATGTATCGGCGACGGCCCAAAGCCTGTTCACGTCGCAACCCGGTATCTCCAAGCAGATTCGGCTGCTGGAAGATGAACTCGGTGTGGAGATTTTCGCGCGCAGCGGCAAGCATCTGACTCGCGTGACACCCGCCGGGGAGGCGATCGTCGAATTGGCCGGCAAGGTGCTGCGAACGGTCGAGGATATCAAGCACGTCGCGCAGGAACATAGCGACGAACGCCGCGGTAACCTGGCGATTGCCACCACGCACACCCAGGCACGGTACGTGCTGCCTGGTGTAATCAGCGAGTTTCGCCAGAAGTATCCGGATGTCGCTCTTCACATGCAGCAGGGGACGCCGAAGCAGATCGCGCAGATGGTCAGTGAAGGGTCCGCGGATTTCGCGATCTGCACCGAGTCGCTGGAGCTGTTCAACGATCTGGTACTGCTACCGTGCTACCGCTGGAATCGTTGCGTGCTCGTACCCAAGGGGCACCCGCTGGCCACCGGCGAGCTGACGCTCGAACGCGTCGCCGAACATCCTCTGGTCACCTACGTTTTTGGCTTTACCGGTCGTTCGCAGCTCGATGATGCGTTCAAGTCCCGGGACCTGACGCCCAATGTCGTGCTTACTGCGGCCGACTCCGATGTGATCAAGACCTACGTGCGCCTGGGACTGGGGATTGGCATCGTTGCGCACATGGCCGTCGACCCCGTTGCCGACAGCGACCTGATCGCCGTGGATGCGTCGCATCTGTTCGAGAGTTCCACCACCAAGATCGGCATACGTCGCGGCACCTTCATGCGTACCTACATGTATGACTTCGTCAAGCGCATGGCACCACACCTCGATCGAGAAACCGTCGAGGCGGCGCTGGCGGCGGGGCCGCGGCACGAGGCCGAGCTGTTCGAGGGAATTCAGCTGCCGGTGCTGTAGAAACCGTGTCGTAGAGGCCGGTTCCTGTCGGGATCGTTTCCAGCAGACGATCTTTTTTCTCAACGCATGAGCCCCGCCACTGGCGGGGCTCATGCGTTGTAGGGTGCGGACCGAGCGAGACGCGTTGCCGGTCAATGCTGCAAATGCAGACCGCACTCGCGCTTTTCTTCCACCTTGGTCGGATCGAAGTAGTCGAAGTTGTTGGGCAGGTCGTGCTGCTGCAGGTATTGATACATCTGCTTGGCGGTCCAGTGCAGTACCGGAGCCACTTTCAACAGCCCATCGGCATTGCGGGACAGGGGCTGCATGCGCGAGCGCTCCGCGGTGTCTTCCGCCCGCAGTGCCGTGAACCAGACATCCGGTGCCGTCTCGGCCAGGGCGCGGCGGAACGGTTCGAGCTTGACCTCTTCGGTGAACGCCGCGTGACGCGGGTCGTCGATCTGCGGTGTCGGGCCTTCCACTGCCTCGCGATGGGCCCGTGAGCGAAGCGGGTGATAGATGGTCAGGTTGAGATCGAGTTGCCTGGTCAGTTCCTCGGCGAAGCGATAGGTCTCCGGTGTGTTGTAGCCGCTATCCATCCATACGACGGGAATATCGGGGCGCACACGAGTGACCAGGTGCAGTATCACGGCCTCGAACGGACGGAAGTTGGTGGTGCAGATCGCCTTCTGATCCAGGCTCAGTGCAAATTCGGTAATGGCCAGCGGATCGTGGCCGATTTCACGGTTCAGGGCATCGAGGTCGAACGCCATGGCTGACTCCTTCAGGGTGGTCACGCCGCAAGGTGGGCAAAATCCGACGGGGCGTGGAATGGCTGTCACTCTAGCAAGGGCGGCCAGGCATCGACCAATACCGTTTGGTTAGATGGATATATAACCAGATTATCTAGTTGGCATCAGAAATCAATCTTCTGATTATTAGTCACCCAGCCGGTGCAGGGCCGATAGCGGGGTGACACGAGGCGGGGCGTCGATCGGCCATTCCACATGGGCTTCGATAGCATAGATGTCTCGCAGGCGCTCGGGGGTCAGCACTTGCTCTGGCATGCCGCTGACAATGTGTCGACCTTCCTTAACGACCCACAGATGATCGGCGAAGCGGGCGGCCAGGTTGAGATCGTGAATCGCGAGAACGATGACGATCCCTTCGCGGCGCGCCAGACGCCGAAGATAGTCGAGCACCTGCAGTTGGTGGTGCAGGTCCAGCGCGCTGGTCGGTTCATCGAGCATCAGCAGCTTCGGTTTCCGCACGATCGCCTGCGCGATCGCGACTCGCTGGCACTGACCGCCGGAAAGCGTGACCAGCTCGCGTTCGGCCAAGGGGTCGAGTTCCAGAGATGTCAGGGCTCGTTCCACCGCCGACAGCGCGGTGGCGGCGGGCTCGGCAACCTGCGTTCGACGAGAGAGTAGGACGGCTTCGAAAACACTCAGCGCTGCCTGGGTGCTGGTGTCCTGAAGGAGATAGTAGAGGCATTGGCTGCGCTGCTCGAGCGACAGCGCATCGAGTTGCCGTTCACCCAGCCTGATGCGACCGCTGGCCGCTTCGATGCCGGCGATCGCCTTGAGCAGCGTCGATTTGCCCGAGCCGTTGGGGCCGATCAATGCCGTGATCTCGCCCGGGCTTGCGCTCAGGCCGGAAACGTCGTGCAGTATTCGACGCTTCCCCAGCGAACAGTCGAGATGATCGATGGTGAGAGTCATCGCCATGTCTCCCGGCGCGAACGCAGGATCAGCGAGACGAAGAACGGCAGGCCGATCAGGGCCGTCAGGAGGCCGATCGGTAGCAGGATGCCGGGAATCAGCGTCTTCGAGAGGATCGAGGTCAACGACAGAATCAGCGCGCCGGTCAGCGCGGACATCGGCAGGAACACGCGCTGGTCTTCGCCGACCAGGAGGCGCGCGATGTGTGGACCGACCAGGCCGACGAAGCCGATGGTTCCCACGAAGGCGACGGCTGTCGCCGACAGCAGTGCGCAACACAGCAGCATGCGCAGCCGAAGTCGACCGACATCGATACCCATCGCCTTGGCCTGAACGTCTCCCAGCCGCAGGGCGGTCAGTTGCGACCGGGCCCTGATGAAGGCCGGTATCGTGATCATCAACGCCAGGCCGGCGAGCCCGAGCTTTCCCCAACTGGCCTTGTCCAGGCTGCCCAGCGACCAGAACATCAGCTGCTGCAGCGACTCGGCGGAAGCGACGTACTGCAGGATTCCCAGCAGCGCGTTGAAGAAAAACATGATCGCGATGCCCATCAGCACTATCGTCTGGATGCTGACGCCGCGTAGTCGACTCAAGACCCATATCGCCAGGGAGGCGAACATGGCCAGCAGGAAGGCGTTGCCGGTCAGCAGCAGCGTGCCGGCCACCGGCAGGAGGCCGAAGTCGAGCACGATGGCCAGCGCGGCGCCGAAACTGGCCGCCGAAGAGATGCCGAGCGTGAACGGGTCGGCGAGCGGATTGTCGAGCAGTGTCTGCATCTCCGCGCCAGCGACGGCGAGACTGGCGCCGACGATGATGGCCATCAAGGCGACCGGTAGCCGAATCTCCCACACCACGATCTCGAGAATGCGGGACACCCCCGACGGTGCCACCAACGCTTTCAGCACGTCGGGAAGGGCATAGGCCCCGGGGCCAGTAGCGACATCGGCCAGGAGCGAAACCAGGACCGCCAGGGCGGCCAGGGCGATCAACCTCCGCTGACGCCGCTGGCGGGCCAGGTAGCGGGCTGCCGTGGATTCCGGCTTCGCGGTGTGAGACAAGCGAGTGGTGGCTTTCAAGGCAAGAATCGATGTCTAGAGGTGGCGTCGGGCGGCGTCAGCCAAGGAGAGGCTATCAGAAATCGGGCTCGCGACGGCTTCAACCCGCTAATGCCTGCATCAATCGCGCGATCTTGGCCAGCGTTTCCTGATACTCGGCCTCTTCGTCGGAATCCGCGACCAGCCCGCCGCCGCCCCAGATATGCAGTGTGTCGCCATCGGCGATGACGGTACGGATCGCGATCGAGGTGTCGAGACGGCCGCGACGATCGAGATAGCCGAGGCTGCCACAGTAGACGCTACGTTGGGAGGGCTCCAGCTCGTCGATGATCTGCATGGCGCGATGCTTGGGGGCGCCGGTGATCGAGCCGCCGGGAAAAGCGGAAGCCAGCAGATCCAGCGGCTTCGCGCCGACTGCGAGTTCCCCATGCACGATACTGACCAGATGATGGACATTGGCATAGCTCTCCAGTCCGCAGAGCTGGGGAACCGTGACGCTGCCGGGCCGGCAGGCACGACCGAGGTCGTTGCGGAGCAGATCGACGATCATGACGTTCTCTGCGCGATCCTTGGCGCTCTGTCGTAGCTCTGCCGCCAGGCGCTGGTCGTCCTCGGGCGTCGAGCCGCGGGGGCGAGTCCCTTTGATCGGGCGGGTTTCGACCCGTCCATCGGCGATACCGATGAAGCGTTCCGGCGACAGCGACAGGATGGCCTGGTCCTCCCAGGCGAGATAAGCGCCGTAGGGCGTCGGGGTGGCCTGACGAAGACGTTGGTACGCCTGCCAGGTGCTCCCCTGAAAATGGGCGGTAAAGCGCTGGGCCAGATTGATCTGGTAGCAGTCTCCCGCGTGAAGGTAGTCCATGACCCGTTGAAAGCGCTGTGCATAGCCGGCGCGATCCAGGTCGGCCATGAAGGGGCTGGTCAGGGTGAAGTCGGGCCGTGTCGGGGTTGCAGGCTCGTCCAGCCAGGCCATGACCTGCTGGCGACGTGCGGCCGTGGCTACAATAAACGTGCGCCGGGCATGGTGATCCTGAACCAGCGCCCAGTCGTAGAGCCCGAGCCTGGCCTCGGGCAGCCCGGGCTCCGGTCGCCGGGCGTCTCGGTGGGCAGCGTCGTCCGTCGCATCGTGAGGCTTGACCAGCGAATAGCCCCAGTAGCCGAGCAGGCCGCCGAGAAACGGAAGGGCGCTGGCCCGCGCTGCGACAGTATTCGACAGTCTCGGCAGCAGTTCGGTCTCGGCGTGCTCCAGCAAGGCCTGCTGCGCCGCAAAGGGGGCGGCGGGTAGTGGTATCGACGGCTCGCAGCGAGGGTGACCGTCTTCGATGGTCAGCATCGCCAGCGGATCGCTGCTGAGAATGTCGAAGCGTCCACCCGGGGCGCTCGGACGGCCGCTGTCCAGTAATACGGCACCGGGGCGCTGCTGCAATCGTTCGAAGAGCGACGTGGGATCGGAGGTATAGGGAAGGTCGGCTATCTCGAGCCACGGTCGCGCGTCAGCCATGAACACCTTTTCCTGACGAATGAAACAACGACACGGCATCGAAAGCCTTGTCATGCAGGCAACGATTGCCTGGCGCAAGTTTATCGGGAGTCGTGATGATGAGCGAGGTCTTTGCGCTCTCGTGGGCGAACGTGAACGGTGCCGAGAGCGGAAGCGTATCTGCCGGTGTCTGGCCGCTTGCGGGAACTGATTGTCGACAATGATGCAAAAAGAAGTTTGTGCTTTTCGACTAAAGTGCGATATCTGCGACGTTTTTTCCATTGCCCCGGGAAAACGGGGCGCCTATGATTGGATCTTCGCCCTTTGATTGTTAACAACTTAATGTTTCAACCAACTTCCGATGCACACGATGCCGACACCGAACTTCCTGTAGTTCGAACCCTGGCCGAGCGCGTTTTCCACCAGCTTCAGCGTGCCATCGTTCGTGGCGAGCTGCCGCCCGGCACGCGCATCACGGAGCCGGAGCTCTCGTCGCATTACGGTATCTCCCGGGGGCCGTTGCGGGAAGCCATGCGCCGATTGGAAACCTATCGCCTGATCGAGCGCGTGCCTCATGTCGGCGCCCGGGTCGTCAAGCTGTCGATGGACGAGCTGCTGGAACTGTTCGATGTTCGCGAGGCGCTGGAAAGCATGGCGGCGCGACTGGCCGCGAAATCGATGACCGCCGAAGAAATTGCCGGGCTGCGAGAAGTACTGGCATTTCACGAACGTCAGGAAGACTTGTCCAGCGGAGAGGCTTATTACCAGCGCGAGGGCGATCTCGACTTTCATTATCGCATCGTGCAGGGCAGCCACAATCGCATGCTGATGACCTTGCTGTGCGACGACCTCTATTACCTGGTGCGGCTCTATCGTACCCAATTCAGCGCCAAGGGCTCCCGGCCGCAGCGAGCGTTCGTCGAGCATCATCGTATCGTCGATGCGATCGAAGCGGGCGATGCTGAGCTGGCCGAGCTGCTGATGCGCCGCCATGTCAGAGCCTCTCGCGAGAATGTCGCTGCCCATTATGCCCGTACGCTGGGAGAGGAGGCGTCCGACTCTCCCGCAATCCCGAGGATCGAATCATGACTCAACCAAGCCCTGGCGCCCGCTTTCGTGAAGCGCTCGATAGCCACCGTCCGTTACCCATCGTCGGCGCCATCAATGCCTATAGCGCGATGATGGCAAAGGCAGTCGGGCATCATGCCCTTTATCTGTCCGGTGGCGGGGTGGCCAACGCCTCCTACGGGCTGCCGGATCTGGGCATGACCACGCTCAACGATGTGGTGGAAGACGCCCGCCGTATTACCGGCGCCTGCGATCTGCCGCTGCTGGTGGATATCGATACCGGCTGGGGCGGAGCTTTCAATATCGCCCGCACGATCAAGGAAATGGAGCGCGCCGGTGTTGCCGCGGTTCACCTCGAGGATCAGGTGGCGCAGAAACGCTGCGGCCATCGGCCCAACAAGGAGATCGTTTCCCAGTCGGAGATGGTCGATCGTATCAAGGCGGCATCCGACGCCCGTCACGATGCGGATTTCTATCTTATCGCGCGCACCGATGCCTTCCAGAAGGAGGGCTTGGCTGCGGCGATCGAGCGGGCCAACGCCTGTATCGAGGCGGGCGCCGATGCGATCTTTGCCGAGGCGGTGCATACCCTGGATGACTATCGGGCGTTCTGCGAGGGCGTCGAGGCACCCATTCTCGCCAACATCACCGAATTCGGGGCTACGCCGCTATTTACCCAGCAGGAACTCGCCGAGGTCGGCTGTCGCATGGTGCTTTATCCGCTCTCGGCTTTCCGTGCGATGAATGCCGCGGCACTCAAGGTGTATCGGGACATTCACGCCAAAGGGCATCAGCGGGATGTGGTCGATCTGATGCAGACACGAGAAGAACTCTACGACTTTCTCGACTATCACGCCTTCGAACGCAAGCTCGATATGCTCTTCGAGAAAGGGGGCGACTGAGTCGCAGCCAGGAAGAAGACTATCGGAGGAGACTATCATGGCGGAACGACCCAAAAGCACCGGGCTGCGCGGGCAGAGCGCCGGCTCGACCGAAATTTGCACTGTGGGCAAGAGCGGCTCGGGACTCACCTATCGCGGCTACGACATCCAGACGTTGGCGGAGAAGGCGCGTTTCGAAGAGGTCGCCTACCTACTGCTCAAGGGGGAGTTGCCCAATCAGCGTCAATTGGATGACTACGTCGCGTTGCTCCAGCGTTCCCGTTCGCTGCCGGAGGCGCTGAAAAAGGTATTGGAGCAGGTCCCGTCCGATGCGCATCCGATGGATGTACTACGCACGGGGACTTCCATGCTGGGCAATCTGGAAACCGAGCAGCGCAGGGAAGACCAACAGCGCCACGCGGACCGGCTGCTGGCGGTCATGCCGTCGATTCTCAATTACTGGTATCGATATTCACATTACGGCGAGCGCATCGAGACCGAAACCGACGACGACTCCGTGGGTGGTCATTTCCTGCATCTGCTTCACGGCAAGCCGGCATCCGAGCTGCATGCCAAGGTGATGAACGTCTCGCTGATTCTCTATGCCGAGCACGAGTTCAACGCCTCGACCTTCACGGCGCGAGTGTGTGCGTCGACACTGTCGGATCTGCACAGCTGCGTTACTGGGGCGATCGGCTCGCTACGCGGACCATTGCATGGCGGTGCCAATGAAGCGGCGATGGAAATGATCAGCCGCTGGTCGACGCCGGACGAGGCGGAGCGCCATATTCTCGAAATGCTCGAGCGCAAGGACAAGATCATGGGCTTCGGCCACGCGATCTATCGCGAGTCCGATCCTCGTAACGCGATCATCAAGGGATGGGCCAGACAACTGGCGGATGACGTGGGCGACAATCACCTCTATGCGGTGTCGCAGCGTGTCGATGAAGTCATGTGGAGAGAGAAGAAGCTCTTCCCCAATGCCGATTTCTATCACGCCAGCGCCTATCACTTCATGGGCATTCCCACCAAGTTGTTCACGCCGATCTTCGTTTGCTCCCGTTTGACGGGATGGTGCGCACACGTCTTCGAGCAGCGCGCCAACAACCGCATCATCCGCCCCAGTGCCGATTATGTCGGACCGGAGAAACGCGACTGGGTGCCGATCGAGCAGCGTCAATGATATCGGCTTCGAGCATCGAGCCGGACAAGTCACAAATCCAAGGAAATGCCATGAGTGCCAACGTCGATTTCAACCAGCGCCCCGATTACGATCCGGAGCTTCAGGCGATTGCGGATTACGTGCTCGACTATCGCATCGAAAGTCGGGAAGCGCTGGATACCGCGCGGCACTGCCTGATGGATACGCTGGGATGCGGGCTGTTGGCACTGCGTTTTCCGGAATGCACCAAACATCTGGGCCCGCTGGTAGACGGTACGATCGTCCCCCATGGGGCTCGGGTGCCCGGCACGCAGCTTCGACTCGATCCCGTGAAGGCGGCCTGGGATATCGGCTGCATCATCCGCTGGCTGGATTATAACGATACCTGGCTGGCGGCGGAGTGGGGGCATCCCTCCGATAATCTCGGCGGCATTCTGGCAGTGGCCGATCATCTTTCCCAGCAGCGCCTGGCAAAGGGCGAACAACCGCTGACCCTTCGCGATGTACTCGATGCCATGGTCATGGCCCACGAGATACAAGGCGTGCTGGCGCTGGAGAACTCGTTCAATCGTGTAGGTCTGGATCACGTTGTGCTGGTCAAGGTGGCATCGACGGCTGTGGTCGCCAAGCTGATGGGCGCCAACCGCGAGCAGCTGCTCTCGGCGCTATCGCACGCTTTCGTCGACGGGCAGAGTCTGCGTACTTACCGTCACGCACCTAACGCCGGATCTCGCAAGAGCTGGGCGGCAGGGGATGCAACGTCCCGGGCGGTCAGGCTGGCCGATATGGCGATGCGGGGCGAAATGGGCATCCCGGGCGTGCTTTCCGCGCCGCAGTGGGGGTTCTACGATGTCCTGTTCAGCAAGACCAACAGGGATCAGGCGATCAAGCCCGAGGCCGAGCGCGCTTTTCGTGTATCTCAGCCCTACGGGACTTACGTGATGGAGAACGTCCTGTTCAAAATCAGTTTCCCGGCGGAGTTTCATGCCCAGACCGCGGCCGAAGCAGCCGTCGCGCTGCATCCCTTGGTGCGCGATCGCCTGGACGAGATCGAACGGATCGTGGTGACCACGCATGAATCTGCCATCCGCATCATCTCCAAAGTGGGGGAGCTTGCCAACCCTGCCGACCGGGATCACTGCCTGCAGTATATGGTCGCCGTGCCGCTGGCGTTCGGTGATTTGACCGCCGAGCACTACGAGGACGACTTCCATCGGGCGCACCCCGTCATCGACCTCCTGCGTGACAAGATGGAGATCGTGGAAGACGAACGATACAGCCTTGAATACCACCAGGCGGACAAGCGCTCCATCGCTAACGCCATTCAGGTCTTCTTCAATGACGGAACGCACACTGACCGGGTGGCGGTGGAATATCCCTTGGGGCATCGACGTCGACGAGAGGAGGGGATTCCCCTGTTGAAAGAGAAGTTCCGCCGTAACCTGGCAACGCGCTTTCCTGCACAACGTTGCGAGCGGATACTCGCCTTGTATGAAGATGTCGCGCGGCTCGAATCGATGCCGGTCGATACTTTCCTGGAACACTGGACCATCTGACGAAAGAAGGCCTCGAGATGACCGTTTGATGACGGCTGGCTCACGTTGCCAACTTTTTCTTCATTCAGGGGTTGCCAAGCGGGCCGCTGGTCCGTAAAGTACGCATCCGCTGACGCCGAGACAGGGTTTCGGAGGCAGCGGAGAAGAA
>NZ_MCAP01000019.1:0-40803 GCF_001858555.1 Salinicola sp. MIT1003 | reverse complement strand
TCACTGAACACGCGGCCGCGCAAGACGCTCGACTGGCGCACGCCGCTGGAAGTCTACGCCGAGGTGCTCAAGAAATCGGTCGCTGGACCGAGCACCCTTCAATAGCGTTGCGCTTGGAACTTGAGACCGCCCTTTCCTTCCATAAAATTTTTTATGCTTTTGCGTCCCTTGAGACAATTCAGTGCATAGCTCATGGCAGTTGGGCGAACCGGAGCAAGATGACCGGCGCGCCGGTATCAAGAATGTCGCTGGCGACGCACGCTACGACTTCGTCCCACCTTTCATCACGAATCCGAAGCGCTGGCTTCGGCCTCGGCGAATGGCTCGAAAACCTCAGGCGGCATGGCTACGCAACAGGCTACGCAACAGGCTACGCAACAAGGACCATGCCGCCTGCCTGGAAGCTTCCAGAATCACGACTTCCACGATTGCTCATTATGGGGCGCGCATGGTTGCCCCTCCCCGAAATCAACCCCCAAAATCAATCCCCAAAATCGAAAGTCAGTTCATCGTCGTCGCCATCGAGCAGCCTGTCGTAACTGTCATCGACCGGCGGCGGCTGAAAGCGGGCCTGGAATGCGGCACGTTCTGCCAGCTTGTCGACCTGGGTCATGGAGAAAAGCTGGCCGAAGGCCAGAGCCAGCGCGCCCTGCTGGCGTAGCGCCACAAACGCGTCGGCCGGCAAGGCATTCAAGGCTTTCTCATCGATATAATGCAGCCCCTCCACCTTATAGGGCGCCTGGCCTTCCCCCCGCTCGATCTGCAAGGCCCAGGGTTTGATCAGGCCAGCCTCCTGCAGCAGGCGCGTGGCCTGCCGGGTGGTCTGGTGCTGCCTGTCGCGTTGCTGCAGGAAGTTCATCGTCTGCCGTACCCGGCCTGCCAGCTCACCGCCTTCGTCGAATAGCGGTTCGCCCTGGCCGCCGTCGGTCATGCTGCCCCGTTCGAGACACAACACCTGCTTATCGCCACCCGCCATCTTCAGGTCGAAGGGATAACCCCGCAACGAGGCCGGCACGTAATCCGCCAGCCAGCGCCCATCGGGATGCAGGTAGAGATTCTGCTCGTTGCTCAAGCCCAACAACGCCACGGCTTCGAAACCGTCGCCCTGTTCGATGAATCCCAGCAGGTAATACGGCAACAGCCGGCTGATCTCCGCAATCAGGATCGACGCCACCGGCTGCCCGGCCGTGAAAGAATAGCGCTCTCTCGGCAGCCAACCGTTATCGGCGTGGTGCTTGCGGGAGACGGCTACATAGTCGCTCATGGATACTCCGTAATCGAAAGGACATTCGGTCGCCCGCGCTTTCGGCCGGGCGCGAAGCGATCGATGCCAGCCAGTGTCGCTCGATCGGCGCCTGCCGATACGCCAACCAGCGATTCGGCGGAACAGTCTACCATGCGACCGAGCGCCCTCACTTCAGGCGCCGCCAGCCCCTCCCCGAAGGATGCCAGCGCCAGCCGGTAATGACATCTGTCAGCCCGCCGGCCAGCAGAACAGGCATGGGTAAAGCGAATACCACCTAGCGACATTCAGCAAGCCGCAAACAAAAACCCTCGACCTTGGTCGAGGGTTTTGCTGGCGAAACAGAAGCCTGCCACGAAACGATACATCGAACGCCGGGCGGTATCCGTCTCAGTGTGAGTTACAACTGCCGCCAGGCGGCTCAGGGCAGCGCGGGCGGAACATCATGACCATGATGCAACCCGGGTGTCACTGGTAACCGCACACGACCGGAAGCCTGGCGTTACGGCACGAAGAAGAAGGCGCTGTCCCGCTTGAGCTGATCCGATGGCGAGGTGCTGCGAGCAATTCCATTCCCTTCCCATTGGTGACCAGCGCCCCGCGCCTGCCTTGGCTCAATACCCGATGGACAGCGAGTCTCCGAACAGCGCGGACAGTTCGCTGCCCGTAACGCCGGTCACTTCGACACTGCCACCCGCCGGGACCACGCTTGCCTCGTTGGCGGAGAGGCCCAGCTCCGTGACGTCGAGGCCGGCGGCGTACTGATCCGTCAGCGTCAACGAGCCGCCCGTGGCGAAGGCGATTTCCAGGTCGATGCCGGGCTCGCCGGCAGTCAGGCTGCCGTTATCGATAAAGCGTAGCGAGTCGATCGATGCCGCCAGCGCGTCGATATCGGCCACGTCGATGACGTTCAGCTCATCGGCCCCGCCATGGGAGAGTTCGAAGCCGACCAGCGTATCCGCCCCGCCAGAGCCGGCCGCATAAGTGAAAATTTCGTTCCCCGGCCCCGCCGTCACGCTGTCGTCTCCCGCGCCGCCCACGATCCAGTAATAGCCATCGGCCCCAGTGAGGACGGTATTGCCCGCATCGCTGAGGCGATACTCCTCCACGTAGTCGTAGCTGACATCGGCATCCGTCAGATCGACCGTGCCGCCTGCGGTGAAAAAGATCGTCTCGTGCCCCGGCGTTCCCGCCCGGCCGGCGTTGAGGGAATCGAAAAGCGCCAGCTGGCTCGGCGTCATGGCGACGCTGGCGGCATCCGCGATATCCAGATACCTTGCGCCCGTCAGGGACATTTCGCTGATATCCGCCCCGTTGCCCAGTCGCAACCAGCCGCCCGCGTCGAATGTCACATCCTGACCCGAGGTCTCCGGGAAAGCCGGGAGTTCGCCAATGCCATCGGCCGGGCCCGAATCCCCCACTTGCGACGACGGCAGCGATTCGGCGATGATCCGGGCGAGAGTCGCCTGGGCCGCGGCCAGCCCGGACGCCGTGGAATACGCCTCCACCGCCTCCGGGGTAGACAACGTGGCGGTGAACGCATCGGCCGCCTCGACACGCGCAGCGAGCACATCGCGGTCTTCGCCCTGGGCGGCGTTGGCGACGGTCAGCGCGATTTCCGCCAGGCTTTTCTCACCGCGAGCCAGCACACCGACGTAGTAGTCACGACCTGCCTCATCCGCCGCTCGGCCGAACAGCTGCCCGTACAGCGTTTCGATGCGTTGCGCGTCGTCCATATCACCGAAGCGGTTTACATACTCCTGAGACTGGCCGAACGCATCGATCATGGCGTTCAGGTTGCCGCCGTTGGCGTCCAGCCGCGTGGCCCAGTAGTCCCGGCCGCCGGGTTCGGCGGGCCGGCCATAATAGGCCACATAAAGCGCCTGAACCTGCTCGAGCGAGGTGGAGGTCGGCATCGCGATTCCCTTTTTCAGTCATGGATAGAGTCATTACATCGGCGCCGCGCGGGCAGAACTTTACAGTGGCGGTATCGAGGAGGATGACGGCGATGACCGTACACGGATGGGAGCCCGATTTACCTCGCTTGGCGATCAGTCAGATCGGGGCGCAGTGACGAGCCCAATCATGACCGTTTGCCCCAGAGAGGGCTGGATGGCGCGGATTCGAGCAGGGAAAAGGAAAGGTAATAACGAAAAAACCCCCGGCCGAGGCCGGGGGTTTGGTCACGATTAACGTTGCCGTTAAATCGCAGTGCCGTTAGGCGATAGTCAGAACGCCGTCAGCGTTCAGCGACACGTCAGTGACACCAGTCAGGGTCAGATCGACATTGCTATCAGAACCGTCAGCGAACTTCTCGACACTCAGCACACCGGTATCGGCGTCGAAGAACGCTTCCAGAGCGCTGTCGTTCGGGCTCTCGGCGTCACCCAGGGTGTAGCCATTACCCAGGTAAATAGCATCGTCATCACCGAAAGTGATCGTAGAATCAACAGTATTTTCTTTGTCGAACACGAACAGGTCGGCACCTGCAGTGCCAGCTTCAGTATTGGTGGTCAGGACGTCAACGGTATAACCCAGTTCATCCTGAGCGTCGTCCAAGTTGGTCTGCGCGGTATCGACGGCATCCTGCGCGGTCTGCAGCGTATTCAGATCAGACTGGGCGTTATCGATGTTGTCACGCAATTCTTCACGATCATCGACTGCAGTCTGAGCATCCTGCCAAGCAGCAAACTCTGTACCAGCTGCAGCTTCGATAGCGTCTTGAGCATCTGCTGCATCATCAACCAGCTCGTTACGTTCGTCGAGCGTGGTCAGCAGGTTTTCAACGTTGTCGCCGGCTGTGCCGTCTGCCAGTACGCTAGCATCATCTTCACCACTGAAGACTGAGCTGAACGTAGTTGCAGCTTCGTCCAAAAAGGCAGCTTCGTTGGTAGCGTTAGGCGTTGTAAGGTACGCATCTACAGCTGTATTCAGCGCATCAAGAGTCGTGTCGCTAGCGTTATTTGCTTGGTAAGCAGCGATCGCTGCGTTCAAATTACTTGCCAGATCGGCAGTGGTGCCATCGGCTTCGACGTCAGCTTCAACGGCAGCCGTTGCGTTCAGGTAGGTAGTGAACAGCTGACTGGCGGAGAATGCGGCCGCACCGTCTTTAGTAACTAGCGCACCATCTTCATCGAAGCGACCTTCAACCGCACGAATAGCGGCGGCAGCGTCGGAAACGTCCTGATTCAGATCGGCGTCGGTACCGTCGGTAACGATAGAAGTCTGCAGAGCTACTTGCTGATCTTCCAGATAGTCAGAAACGTCAGCAAGCTCTACGGCATCAGTATCGTCGTCGTCTTGGCTGCTGTATGCAGAGTACAGATCGGAGTCTTCCAGGTCTTCAAGCGCAGAAGTGAAGTTCTCGTTGGCCAATTCCAGAGAGGCTTCAGCAGACTGCACAGCCTGATAGTTAGCGGCGATACCGCTGACATTCTGAAGGTCGTCGATTTGTCCGACAACGGCGTCGAAGTCGGCACCGGTGTTGACGTTGTCGATACCGGCCAGCAGAGACTTGGCGCTGTCCGCGTCATAGCTCGGAGCGTTGTCGGTGTAGTAATCGGCAGCCTGAACCTTGGTGTTCAGAACGACACGATCAGAACCCTGCGCCGCGTTGCTGATGGTCAGCGCGATTTCGGACAGTGTTTTCTCGCCAGAGGTCAGAACGCCGGTGTAGTACTCGAGACCAGCGTCATCGGCATCACGGCTGAACAGCTGCTGGTAGAGGTTGTTGACCAGCTCTTCGTTGGAGAGGTCGCCATAGCTGTCCTGGAATTCCTGGGACTCGCCGAAGGCATTGACGATAGAGCCCTGGCCTTCTTCGTCGGCGCGGTCAGCCCAGTACTGGAGACCTTCGCTTTCGGCCGGACGGCCGTAGTAGGCGACGTAGAGCTGTTGTACGAAATCTAAAGATGCTTGTGTTGCCATGGGACTATAGTCTCCTAACGTTTGCAAAGTTGGCGGCCTAGTAACGCCAACCGTTCACACTGCTTGAGCGCTCGAGCTCTGCTCAGTGAGCCACACCCATATCAGTGATTGCTTTTATATCGTGCCGACTATGTTCCTTGGGATCGGTCACCACATTAACCACCGTTACGGATGCGGATACCGGCTAATGTAATGACGCGACTGGCATCAAGTCAACGCGTGATCCCGACGAACAATCGACAAATTCCCTTTCTATTCGTGGCATGCCGATGGCGGGCATTGCGATGGCATGAAGGCCACTCGTCTGCACCATTGGCTTGCCACTAACCCTGAGATTAGCTGATATCGCAGCTTATAGCGAGAGTGAGCGCTTACTTTTCTGCAACTTTCGACTGGCTTGCATCAGTTGCTGATCTCGTTGAGAAAGGCGCCGCTCCATCGAGCTACATCATAGGCCATGTGTGTTTTTATTTCAGCGTCAGGATGAGAAATTTCCCTACCGTATTAATTTTTGTTTCCCCTCCGCCCTGAATTCCCGCGGGTCGCAAAGGAAGCGCTCACTTACCTCCCTAAGGATCGCAGCGTATCCGCTGAAAGATTTGTCCTACGATGACTACTTTAGTTGTAGGAAATATCTTACACGGGCTATTTTTTCGCCCAGATTCGGCGCTGAATCCGCATTTTTTCCGCGTCATGTAAACGGCGATAACGCGTTGTTTACAGGCCACTAAACGCTCTATAAACGCGAGGCACCATCGAGCGAGCGGTGTAGGAAAATGCCGCAGGGAAGCGCCCCGGGCAGACATGAAAAAGGCGCCGTGAGCAGGCGCCGTGGAAAGCCGGTATGGGGTGGCCGGGTGGCCTATCGCTCAGGCAATGCCTGCGAGCGGGCGCACCGCCGAGCCCCAGGCGAAGTGGCGTTCGGTGCGCTCGCGGGCGCGGGCGACCCGCGCCTGGCGGGTGTCGTCGTCGCTGGCGAGCAGCGCTTCGAACGTGCGGGGGAAGGCGTCGAGTTCGGCCAGCCAGACGGCATCGGCGGGGAATTCCAGCCCGCGGTTGCCGAACGGCGTGGTGAGCACCGGCACGCCGCTGGCGGTGTAGTCGAGCATCTTGAGATTGCTGCCGGAGCCGCTGGTCATGGGGTTCAGCGCGACATCGACGCTGGCCAGCAGCACACGCAGCTCGGTATCGCTGACCCGGCCCAGCGCGCGCACGTTGGGCGGCAGATGGCGAAAGTCGGGGTGTTCGCAGAGGCTGCCGGCGAGATAGAAGATCGCCCCGGGGTGGGCCGGCGCCAGCCGCCGGCAGATGAATTCCGCCGCCTGCAGGTTGGGGCCGTGCCAGCTGCCCAGGAACAGCGCCACCGGCTGGTGCTGGTCGAGCCGCGCCTGCCAGCGCCGCCGCGTTGCCATGTCGATCATCGGCAGCGCCGCAAGGTCGGCGCAGTTGGGCACGACCCGGCCCTTGTCGGCGGGCAGGTCGTAGCGCTCGCGGAAGACCCGCAGGTCGCCCTCGGCGCAGGCCAGCACGTCGCGGCTCTGCCGGCAGGCGAGGCGCTCGGCCTCTTCGACCTCGGCCAACGCGGTTTCGGCCTCGGCCACGCCACGGTTCAGGGCGTCTTCGAGAATGGCCCGCTTGAGGTCGGTTTCGACGTTGTGGGATTCGTACAGCCAGGGGCCGTCGAAATGCTCGGTCAAGGCGTGAACGAGATACGGGTGGGCGCAGACGCCCAGCGTGGCGTTGGCGGCGTGACGCTGGAGCGCACTGATGAACGCGGGGTTGTCGCGCCAGCCCTGAATGGCGGCGATGTCATCGACCGGCGCCTCCAGCGCCTGGGTCATGTCCTGCAGGCGGCGGGCCTGGGCGCGGCTGAGCGGCACGCGATGCTCGCAGACGCCAGGGGCGATGATCTGTTCGCGCTCCGGGTCGTCGGGGCCGGTCAGCGAAAGCAGCGTGACGCGCACGCCGAGTTCGCTGGCGACATGGCGGTAGAGATGGAACATGCGGTTCTGGCCACCGCCCATCGGCGGATAGACCGGGAAGGTGTTGAGCACCAGCCAGTGCGCCCCGCCGCCGATGCCGGTGACGATGGGAAATTGCGGGTCGCCCTGGGCCGGGGTGTCCGCCAGCAGGTGATCGACGGTCTGGCGCCAGTTGACGTGGGCAACGCGCGTTCGCGCCTGCTCGCCCATTTGGCGGGTGCGGTCACGGTCGGCGGCCGCTTCGCTGAGCGCATTGGCCAGCGCCTGCTCGGTGGGGGCGACGCTCCAGCCGGTCACGCCGTGTTCGACGAATTCGTTGACCCCGCCGGCGTCGTTGCAGGTGATCACGGCCTTGCCGGCGCCCATCGCTTCGACGGTAATCAGCCCGTAGTCTTCGTCGTACGGCAAAAACGGTACGGCGAGCGCATCGCGGTACTGCTCGACGATCTCGCTGTCGCGGACGAAGCCGAGAAAGCGTACCCGCGGGTCATCGCCGGCGAGCGCCTTGAGTTCGGCCTCCTGCGGGCCGGTGCCGGCGATGCGCAGTTCGATATCGGCATCGCTGCGCAGGAAGGCGCGCAGCAGCAGGTCGATCCGCTTGGGGCCGTCGAGCCGGCTGACGGTGAACAGGTAGTCGTGGTGGCGGCCTTCGAACACCGGCAGATCCGAGGGGTGATGGATCACCTGGACCGGCACGCCACGCGGGAAGTAGTCGGCACGGCGAGTGACGTTGCGCGAGATAGCGGCGTAACGGCGGATCGCGCTCGGCGCGAGGGCTATGGCGTCGAGATGGTGAACGATCGAGCGGGTCAGCGGGCCGGGAAAGGCGAACAACCCGTCGCGGGCGGCTTGCGGCAGGCCGCTGCCGTGCAGCAGCGCGTGGACGAGGCCGAACAGCTCAGGCAGCTGGGCACGCTCCGGCGTGGCTTCGAGCAGCTGCTTCAAGCGCTTGAGCCGCGGGTGGTGGCGCAGCAGGCGAATGGCCTGGCGGCCCTTCTCGCCCGGCCAGGCTTCGGGCTCGAACGGGGCATGTTCGGCCCGCTGCGGCCAGGGGTAAGTATCGTAGAGCCCGCGCAGGGTGTGCTGCAGGTACAGGTGGTGGTCGGGATGCTCGACCATCCAGGCCGGGTACTTGGTGGAGATCACCCGGTCGAAATGGCTCAGGTCCAGCTCGGCGAAGCGCTGGTAGCTGGCGATCAGTTCGGGAAAGTTGCGCTCGGCGCTGGGCAGCTTGATCAGTTCGAGCTGGTGGTCGCTGAGCTGGTTGGCGTGATGCTGCAGGCCCCACCAGAGCTTTTCGGCCCCGCCGACGGTAAACGGCACGCCACTGGGCGCGACGAGGGCGATCTTCATGTGCCCTCCCCGAGCAGCGTGGCGACGACCTGCGGCCAGCCGATGCCGGCGCGGTAGTAGGCGGCCTGGCCGGCGCGGCCCATTTCGGCGCTGCGGGCGCGGTTGGCCCAGGCTTCGTCGATGGCGGCGGCGATCGCTTCGGGTTCGGCCGGCAATACCCAGCCGGTTTCGTCGTGCTCGACGAATTCACGCGGGCCGCCGCTATCCTCGCAGGTGATCACCGGCTTGCCGGAGAGCATCGCTTCGAGGGTGATATAGCCGTAATCCTCGTCACGCGGGCCAAAGAAGACTGCCAGCGCGTGGGCGTACCAGGCGCGCTTTTCGGCTTCGCTGAAGCGCCCGGTGAGGCGCACGCGGTCCTGCAGGCGGTAACGTTCGATCAGCTGCTGGTAGCGTCCGCGCTGGCCGCCGTCCCCGGCGATGAGAATGCGTGCCGGGGTCTTGAGATGGCGCGCGGCTTCGATCAGCAGGTCCTGGCGCTTGAGGCTTTCGAGCCGGCTGGGGCAGAACACGTAGCCCCAGTCTTCGTCGCAGTAGAAGCGCTCGGCGTCGAACGGCGGGTGATACAGCGGCGTGGCGGCAAGATCGTTGTAGTGCGCCAGACGCTCGGCGACCCGCCGCGAGTTGGCGAACAGCCGGCTGGCGCGGGCCAGATGACGGTTGTCGTAGGCGTGAATGGCGTCGCGCAGTTCGCGCTGGGCGGCGCTGGGCTGGTCGCCCTTCCCCGGCTTGTCTTGCCCCGATCCGCCTTCCTCCTCGTATTCCCAGAGTTCATAGACGGCGCGGTGCTGGTGCATCACCCAGACGACATGATCCGGATGCTGCACGCCGTAGCCGGGAAACTGCAGGCTGATCACCTTGTCGATGGCGACGCCGTTGGGGGCGGTGAAATCCAGCGTCTCGGCGTAATTCATGGCGTTGCGGATATCGGATTCGGGCTGGAAACGGAACGGCAGCCTGAGCAGCTCGACCTCGTGGCCGTGCTGGCGCAGTGCGCGGGTCACGCCTTCGATGTGGTAGTCGGCGCCCCCGCGCATGAACGGAACGAGATTGGCGGTTACCAGCACTTTCACGGCTGCGCCTCCTCGGTTGGCGTGTCGTCGGTTGACGTGTCGTCGGTTGGCGTGTCGTCGGTCGGGGTGTCGTCGGCGCGGCTTGCGGCCTGAAGCGCTCGGGTATCGGCCGGTGCGGCCTTGCGGCCCACGACGGCGAAGTCCTGAGGCCCGCACAGGTGGCCGTTGACGCGCTCGGTGAGCGGGTCGTCGCCCGGCACCTTGGCTTCTTCCGGGTAGGGGTTGAAGCGGCGCACCTCGACATCGGCAAAGCCCAGGTAGCGCAGCAGGAACGTCATTGCCGTGGGGGTCAGCGGGTTGCGGTGCGTGGGGTCGTGATAGAAGGTGTGGCTGCCTACCAGCACGTTTTCGGGGTTGGGCGTCTCGAGGATCAGCACGCCACCGGGGGCGAGTACGCGATGCGCTTCGTCGACCATGGTGTAGAGCACGTCGAACGGCAGGTGTTCGGCGAGATGGAAGGCGCTGATCAGCGCGTGGCTGTCTTCGCCCTGCTTCTGCAACGCCTGGATGACGTCGCCGTGCTCGACCTCGAAACCGGCGTCGCGGCAGTGGTCGATCATGGCGATGTTGAGATCGACACCGTGGGAGCTGAAACCCTGCTCGGCGAGCAACTGGAGCCATTCGCCGCGCCCGCAACCCAGATCCAGCGCGCGGTTGCCGGCTTCCAGCGCCTGTTCCCATTGCGGCTGGTACTGTCGCAGGTGGGCGTAGATCGCCGCTTCGCTACCGCGACAGGCGTCTTCGAAAGCGAGGTAGTAGGCGTCCATCAGATCCTGGTCGAGCAGTTGGCCCGCTTGCGCCGTGGGCGCTGGCGCGGGAGGTTCGACCAATCGCTCCACGGCACGCCGGTGCTGCTGCAAGGCGCTCCATAGCGCCGGCTGGTGGCGTTCGATCTCGTCGATCCGCTGGCCTTGAAGCTCAGTGGACTGCGCCTGTCTGGTAATGCGCTGCTCTTGTGCCGTGCCGGCGGATTGCAGGCGCTGCAGCTCGCCGTCGAGCTCGATCAGCACATCGCGCACCAGGGTGTCGCGACGCTCGCCACGATCCTCCAGCGAGGCGATGCGCTCCAGCAGTCGCATGCGCGGGCGCAGGGCGATCGAGGCCAGCCGGTAGGCGAAGCGCATCGGCGGACGCAGCACGCGGCCCAGCGGCCCCAGGCGTCCGACCAGCCGGAACGGCAGCGTGAGCAGGCCACGTCGCGGTACGGTCACGCCGTGGCGGGCAAGATAATCACGTGCCTCGTCGGCGCACAGCAGTTCGGCAAGCACGTACAAGCGCCCGGCACGGGGCAGCACGCCGAGATAATGGCTGAGCCCGTCCTGATCGGCATCGCGGCCCATCAGCGTGCGATAGACGCGCTGCAGGAAGACTTCGTCGCCGTGGCGGGCGGCCACGAGCTCTTCGAGGCGCGGCCGGCACGGGTCGCTGACGCGCAGCGGATCGACGGTGTCGTCGAGCAGTTCGGCAAAGCGCTCGCGGTAGGCGAACGGGGGCGGCTCGGTAGTGGTTTCGTCGGCCTCGATCTGACGGGCCACGGCTTTGAGACGGCCGATCAGGCTGTCGATGGAATCGAAAGTCTGGGTCATGACTGGCTTTCCTGGCGTTCGGTCGGCTGGCCTGCCTGCGAAGCGGCGGCGACCGGGGTCATCTGGATATCAGTGGGGAGGCGGCAGATACCGGAAAAGAGATGCTGCTTGAAACCGGCCACTTCGAATTGCAGGTAACTATCGCACCACCAGTAGCAGTCATCGAGGTGATGTTCGCGACTGTGCAGCGCCACGGTCACCGTGTACTTGCCGGGGGCGATGTTGGCGTCGAGTTTCAGCCGGGCCTGCTGGCGCTCGCCCGCCTGGAGGCTGACCGTCTGGCCCAGCTGGAAGGTGTTGACGCCGAAGATGTCCTGGCCGAATCGATCGCGGATCAATACGCCGAGGGTGACGTCTTCGACCGCCTCGCGGGCTTCCAGCGTCAGGTCCAGTTCGAGCCGCTCGCCACTGGCCAGCGTCGTGCTGAGGCTGTTTTCGCCCCACAGCGAGCCGTCGATCACGCTGATCTCGCCGCTGCCGTAGGAACGGTCGTTTCGCTGCTGGTGGCGCCCTTCTTCCTCTTCGGCCTGACGCGCCATGATGCGATTGTAGAGATTGACGGCATCGTCGGCGTTGCCGTTGTAGGCCAGCTGCCCGCCTTCGATGACCAGGGCGCGGTCGCAGAGCATCTTGACGGCGTTGAGGTCGTGCGAGACGAACAGGATCGAGCCGCCGCTTTCCTTGAATTCACGGATGCGCTTCATGCATTTCTGCTGAAAGTAGCCATCGCCCACCGAGAGCGCCTCGTCGACCAGGAAGCAGCGCGGGTCGGCATGAATGGCGATGGAAAAAGCCAGACGCATCGACATGCCGGACGAGTAGGTTCGCAGCGGTTCGTCGATATAGCCGCCGAGTTCGGAGAATTCAACGATGGTGTCGCGCTTGGCGTCGATTTCTTCGTGACTCATGCCCAGCATCAGGCCGTTGGCGGTAATGTTCTGCAGACCGGTGAGCTCCGGGTTGAAGCCGGTGCCGAGCTCGAGCAGGCCGGTGACTCGGCCGTCGATATGGATCGTGCCGCTGTCCGGCAGCAACACGCCGGTGAGCAGCTTGAGCAGGGTCGATTTGCCGGCACCGTTACGCCCCAGCACGCCGAGCACTTCGCCGGGCGCGACCTGGAAGCTGATGTCCTGCAGGGCATGATAGCTGGTATGCCGGCACTTGCCGGTCACCGCTTCGAAAAGGCGGTCGAGCGGGCGGTGAAAGAGCTTGAAGGTCTTGCTGAGTCCCTGGATTTCGATCATGGCTCTCTCCCTACGCTTAGCCTGAAAAATGTCTGCGCTCACTCATACGGCGTTAAAAATCAGCTCAAAATGCTCATTTACCCCATGTAAACTCCTCTTTCTCGCTGATTTTTGCCTTGTCTGAGCATCGCTCGCCTAATTTTCGGACGAAGCTAGAGGCAGTCGCGAAGGTCGCGTTCGGTCCGACCCAGCAACCATAAAGACAGGCACAGTATCAGCACGGTGACAGCGGTAAAGATGCCGAGTGGCAACAGCTCGGGCAAGCGCTGGTACATGATCAGGTCACGGTAGGCGCTGACCAGCGTGAAGAACGGGTTGAGCTGCATCCAGCCCAGCACCCAGGGGGGCAGGATCTCGGTGACGTAGACGATCGGGGTGACCCAGAACCAGACCTGAAGCACCACGGCGACGACCTCTTTGATGTCCTTTAGGTAGACGGCCATGATCGCCAGGCTCAGGCCAACGGCATAGACGCTCAGGCACTGCAGGCCATACACGACCGGCACCCCGATCCAGTAGGCGGATAGCGGGAAGTCGATCAACAGCAGGAAGCCGATGAAGAACCCCATGCTGATGAGATAGACGATGGTTTCGGCGAGCAGTACCGACAGCGGCAGCGCCAGCAGCGATACGTTGACCTTGGTGACCAGATGGCTCTGGTCCTTGTAGAGGTTGGTGATGCGGCCAAGGCTGTTGGCGAAGGCGGTCCAGGCGAGCACGCCGCAGATCAGGTAGATGCTGTAGGAGTATTGGTCGATTTCGGCGCCGAAGCCTTCCAGCTTGGCGCCCATGATCCGCGAGAAGACCAGCACGAAGACCAGGATATTGACCAGCGGCGCGATGAAGGTCCATGTGGCGCCGAGCAGTGAGCCGGAGTGGCGTTCGATGAGGTCTTGCCGGGTCAAATGCAGAATGACCGGCAGGCTGGCGCGCATGGCGCGAAGGTGTTGTCGCATGGAAACGTATCGCTAATTAAAGGTGGCTAGTTAACGCATGACTGGTTTATGCATGGCTAGTCAACGCATGGCTGCCAGGAACGAAGCTTCCAGGGCACCGGCGGATTTCTGCCAGGTATAGGATCGGGCGCGTCGTCGCCCTGCTTCCCGCAGTTGCTGGGCCAGAGCGGTGTCGTCCTGCAGCCGGATCAGGGCGTCGCGAATGGCTTCGACATCGTCTGCGCCCACCTTGAGCGCGGCATCGCCGGCCACTTCGCGCGTGGCTGTCTGATCCGCCGTGATGACCGGCACGCCGGCGGCCATGGCCTCGATCACCGGCATGCCGAAGCCTTCATAGCGCGAGACATAGGCGAAGAGCGTGGCGTTGGCATAGAGCGCCGGCAGGTCCCGGTCGCTGACATAACCGAGCCGACGAACCCGCCCTTCCTCCAGCGCTCGCGCGGCGCCCTCGGGCAGCGATTCATCACCCCAGCCGGCGATGCCGACCACCAGCAACGGGCAGTCGCGCTGCCGCTCGAGGGGAAGGCTTAAAAAGGCACGCAGCAATGTCGCCAGGTTCTTGCGCGGTTCGAGCGTGCCGACGCTCAGGCAATAGCGGGCCGGCAGTGCATGAAGCTCGCGAACGCGCTCGCGCTGGGCCGGGTCGACCTCGAAAAACCGCGCGGCCACGCCGGGCGGCACGAGATCGATCCGCTCGGGGGCGACATCGAACAGCTCGGTCACTTCGTTGGCGGTGAACTGTGAGACCACGTTGATCCGCGTTGCCTGGGCGATGCTCTGCGCCAGATAGCGATTGAAAAAGGCAACTCGCTCCCTGGGATGGTACTCGGGGAATCGACAGTGCGACAGATCGTGAAGCGTGACGACGCTACGCCCTGGCCAGGGCAGCCGAATGAAGTTCGGTTCCCAGTAGAGCGTGTCGTGCATGTCACGACTGAGCGCAGCATGCAGACGCAGCCGCTGCGCGAAGGCCTGGCGATAGACGAACCGGGTAGCCGGATTGCGCAGATATCGCCTGGCGAAGCGCCAGGCACGGGCGCGGGCGGCACGGGTCGTGGCCGTGTGGGTGGCGCGGGCAGTGTGGGTGGCATGGACAGCGGCCGCTTCATCGGCGCCCTGCGAGGCACCGGCACCTACCAGCAACGGGTGCTCGGCCGTGACGGTGTTCAGCCGCAACCCGGCCAGGCCGAGCACGGAGGAAATACCGCCCGGCGAGTGCTGCCGATCCACCAGTTCGCGGGTGAGCTCCCGCGTGTAATGGCCGATACCCGTCAACGGGCTCAGCAGGGGCTGCAGATTGACGATGACTTGCATGGGCTACTCAGTTATTGGGGACAAGCGCCGGCATGCAGCCAGCCAACTGCTGATGGAGATGTTCGAAGAAAGCATCGTGCCGGAACTGCCGAGCTTGAGTCAGGCAATCCATGGGGTCGAACGTGCGCGCTTCGAAACGCTCGAGTGCCGCCAACAGGCTGGGTATGCTCTGCTCCTGGAAGAAACATCCCGTGGCATGGATGTCGCCCGCTTCCCCCCGCACCGTTTCCCGTGCCCCGCCATTGCCGTAGGCGACGACCGGCGTGCCGCACGCCTGCGCTTCCAGCGGTGCGATACCGAAATCCTCGTCGGCGGCAAAGACGAACGCTCGCGCGTGCGAAAGCCGATGTTGCAGATCGGCGATGGGGACGTAACCCAGAATCTCGATATTCCCGGCCCCTTGCGCCAACTGCTCCAGCCGCTTTCGCTCGGGGCCGTCGCCGATCACGACCAGCCGCCTCTGCGGTGTTTCGCGGAAGGCTTCAATGATCAGGTCGATACGCTTGTAGGGGACCATTCGCGATGCGGTCAGGTAATAGTCTTCCCGCGGGCCGGGGTTGAACTGGAAGGCATCCAGGTCGACCGGCGGGGGTACGACGGCTGCCGAACGCCGGTAGTACTTGGCAATGCGGCGCGCGACGTTGTGCGAATTGGCGATGAACAGGTCGACCTGGCCGGCGGTCACGTAGTCCCACTGGCGCAGGCGATGCAACGTGTAGCGCATGCACCATTCCAGCGGGGCGAACTTGATTCCCGCATCGGCCAGGTAGGCCTCTTTCATCTCCCATACGTAGCGCATCGGCGTATGGCAGTAACAGACATGCATCTGGCCGGAATGCGTCATGACACCCTTGGCCACGGCATGACTGGACGAGATGACCAGATCGAAGTCATGCAGGTCCAGCTGTTCGATGGCGTAGGGCATCAACGGCAGATAGCGCCGGTAATGACGCCGCGCAAACGGCAGGCGCTGAATCAGACTGGAATGGACGCGGTGACGCCCAATCCGTTCGCGTATCGATTCAGGCATGAAGTCGACGACAGTGAATATCTCGGCCTGGGGAAAGGCATCGAGCAGCGCGTCGAGCACCTTTTCGGCCCCGCCGCGCGCGACCAGCCAGTCGTGAACGATTGCCACGCGCATCGACGCTGTCGATTGGCGCAAGGATTCGAGCGAATTCACTACCGTCGTTTCGTGAGCCTCTTGGGGATCTATCGCCACGTCATGCATTCGCATCGGCAGCTTGAGTCTCTACGCGGCCGTATACGTCGTCGAAACGGACGATGTCGTCTTCTCCCAGGTAGCTGCCCGTTTGAACCTCTATCAGCCGCAGCGGGATCTTGCCGGGGTTTTCCAGCCGATGCACGGTGCCCAGCGAGATATAGGTCGACTCATCTTCGGAGAGCAGAAAGTCCTTCAGCGTGTCGCTGCCGTCTTCGCCCTGGGTAACACGGGCGGTGCCCTGGACGACGATCCAGTGTTCGGCACGGTGGTGGTGCATCTGCAGCGATAGCGTCTGGCCCGGGTTGACGACGATCTCCTTCACCTGGAAACCTTCGCTGATCACCATGGTGCGATAGTGCCCCCAGGGCCGATAGACGCGCTTATGACTCTGGCATTCGCTACGCTTGCGGGCCTTGAGCACGTTGACGATCTGCTTGGTGTCCTGGGCGTGGTCGCGATCGGCGACCAGGACGGCGTCATCCGTCTCGACGATGATCAGGTTGCTTACGCCGACAGCGGCGACCAGTCGCGATTCGCTGCGCACGAAGTTGTCGTGCGAGTCATGCAGCAGCACGTCTCCCTGGATCGCATTACCTTCGGCTCCGGCATGTCGCGCCTTGAGATCGTAGAGGGCATCCCAGGCGCCGATATCGTTCCAGCCCGGATCCATGGGGATGACGGCCGCGTGCTGGGTATGCTCCATGACCGCGTAGTCGATGGAGTCGCTGCGGCATTTGCCAAAGGCGTCGTTATCGACACGCAGGAAGTCGAGATCCTCGCGGCGGTTATGATAGGCAGTTTCACAGGACTGCAGGATGTCTGCCGCGTGCTCGGCGAGTTCGGCCAGGTATTGCCTCGCCCGGAACAGGAAAATACCGCTGTTCCATAGGTAGTCGCCGCTATCCAGGTATTGCTGGGCACGCTCCGCATCCGGCTTCTCGACGAACGCGGAGACAGTAAAGCCGGCGCCCTGCTGCTCACCCTTGCGGATATAGCCATAACCGGTATTGGCATTCGCCGGCTGGATACCGAAGGTCACCAGGTTGCCGCTTTCGACCATGGAAACGCCGTTGGATATGGCGGCAAGAAAGGCTTCCGTCTGTTCGATGACATGGTCGGCCGGCAAGACCAGCAGTTGGGGGTCATCTTCCAGCTCGAGTGCCGCCAGAGCCGCCAGGGCCAGTGCCGGCGCCGTATTACGGCCTTCCTTTTCGAGCAGGATATGCGCTGGCTGAACCCCTAGGCTGTTGAGTTGCTCGGCGACGAGAAAGCGATGCTGCTCGTTGCAGACGATCAATGGTTCCCGACAATCCGCAAGGCCCTGTAGGCGCAATACGGTTTCCTGCAGCAGGCTGTGGGTATCGGAGTTCAGTTTGAGAAACTGCTTGGGATAGTGCTCGCGAGAGACCGGCCACAAACGCGAGCCGGAGCCGCCGGACAAAATGACGGGTATGATCATGAAAACTCCTGAATTTAGGGTTTGTCGTTGACAAATCCCCGCGTAACTGTCAGTAACAGTATCTTGAGATCGAATCCCAACGACCAGTTGTTGATGTAATACAGGTCGTAGTCGATACGTTTTTCCATGTCGCTGACATCTTCGGTGATACCACGCAGGCCATGAACTTGCGCCCAGCCGGTCATCCCCGGCCGGACACGATGACGCTGCATGTAAGCACCGATCATATCCTTGTACAAGGCATTATGGTCCATTGCGTGTGGTCTGGGTCCGACCAGTGACATGCGCCCCTGCAATACGTTATAGAACTGCGGAAGCTCGTCAAGACTGGTTCGTCTCAGCCAATGACCAAACCGGGTAACACGGCCGTCCTGATGCCGGGCCTGCCGGTTACTGATGCCCGGCTCATGCTTGTGCATGGTGCGGAACTTGTAAATTCTGAAGCGTTTGCCATCCAGTCCGTGGCGGTGCTGTTTGAACAGTACCGGACGTCCCATTAGCGCCCATACGATGATGGCTATCAGTAGCATGGCCGGTAGAAAAAGAACGAATAATAGCGTGCCCAGCAGCCGGTCTTCCATCGCCTTGACGATTCGCGCCGGTCCGTGCAGCGGGCTGTAGTTCAGGTCGATCGAGAACATGTCGGCGACCTGCGTCATGCGGTGGTTGAGAAGCCGCACGTCCGAAAGATCGGGGAAGTAGCGCACGCTGACAGGCACGGCAATGAGCTGATCGGCCAGAGCCTTGACGGTGTTGCCGTGATTCAGGGGATAGCTCAGCCATATTTCGTCGAAGGAACGGCTGAACACGGAATCCTCCACCAGCCTACGAACCTGCTCGAGAACCTGGGCTTCATCCTCGTGCACGATCATCCGGTCGATGCGATAGCCTGCATAGGGCATTGCCGCGAGCCGTCGATGCACGTGGGCCGCATTCTCGGGCCGACCGATAAAAAGCACCGATTTGAGGTTACGCCCGTCGGCCCGTATCCGACGCAGATAGACGTACAGCAGTCCACGGGCCAGCAGCCCGATCACCAGCACGCTCAGGCAGGATAGTCCCATCCAGAGCCGCGAATAGACACCACCGCTTTGCGTGACGACCAGGAAGGCGCTGATCAGCAGCCCCGTCATTGCCCAGCTGACCAGAAAGGTGCCGAACATGCTGAATATGCTCCGCCCGCGCCACGCTTGATAAAGGCCGAGCATTTCGCCGACTGTCGGCAAGAGCAAGGCGCCGGTCACGATCAGCAGCGGATATTCGATACCCTGTATGGAGTCGAGTTCGGGCAGGCACCACAAGTACAAGGCACCAACGAGCATGGCCAGCGCGGCATCGAAGCCGCGCATGACCAGACGCAACATTTCATTGCTCGTTCGCGACGCCATGCCGGTTCAACCGGTGACGCGCGATAGCAACGCCATGGTATCGACCAGATCCTGGGTGCCCAGATCGCCGACGGCTGCCTGCAGGTTGAGCCGGTCGAGCAGGTACTGGCGGACCACTTCGACGAACTGGATACGCAGGTCATACAGATCGGCGCGCGCATCGAGCACGTCGACCAGGTCGCGCAGCCCGAGCTGTTCGCCCTTCTCGGCCGCCTGCAGGAACAGGTTGCTGGATTCGATGGAGCGCTTGAGCGCTTCGATCTGGCGTTCATCCCCGCGCAGCCCACGCAGGCGCTGGCGAACCTCCTGGCGCGCCAGATTGAGGGCGTTGGTGTAACTCGCCTGTGCGGCCTGCTGGCTCAGTTCGCCCTGCCTGACGCTGGCACTGGTATAGCCACCTTCGTAGAGGGGCACGCTCAGGCGCAGGTTGGCGGAGGCGTCCTTACTTTCGCGAAAGGGGTCGTTGGAGTCGCGGTCCGAGTAGCCCACGGTGAGATCGAGCTCGGGATAGTGCCCGGCGCGCCGCACGTCGGTTTCCGCGTCTGCGACCTTCATCTGCTGCTTGCCCAGTGCGACTTCGACGTTGTTGATGGTGCGCTCAAGCCAGGGATCGGCGTCATCCCAGCCGCCCGGTAGCGTCAGTTCGCCGAGGTCGCCGAGCGTGGCCCCGCTGAACCGGGGCAGCTCGCCGGTCAGGCGTTCCAGCAGGCTCAAAGCGTTGTCGAGTTCGTTCTGGGCGCTCACGGTGTCGGCGACCGCCTGGTCGAGCCGCGATTGCGCCTCGAGCAGATCGATACGGTTGCCGACGCCCAGGTCGTAGGCGCGGCTGGCCTGTTTGACCTGCAGATTCAGCGACTCCTGCTTGGAGTCGAGCAAACCGAGCTTGCGCGAGGCGAGAAAGGCATCGAGATACGCCTCGGCAACCTGTAGCGCCAGATCGCGCTCGCCAACAGCCACTTTCAACTCGGCGGCATCGCTCTGCGCTTCGGCCTTGCCGACCTTGCGCCAGCGTTCGAGGCTGAACAGCGACTGCGACAGCTGTACCTGCCAGGTCTGATCGCGGGTCGTGCCCTGGTAGCGCGCTTCGTAGTCGTCGTTGCCGCCAAGCTCGTTGTCGGGGTTATAGGACGGGTTGTCGGTGTAGTAGTTGTCCGACTCCTGATAAACGTAGCCGGCGGAGGCCTGAATCTGCGGCTTGAGCGCGGCCTGCGCCATGGGCACGTCCTGTGCAGCGGCTTCGGCCTCGAAGCGCTGGCTGGTGAGATCGGCGTCGTTCTGCAATGCCAGGGCGAACAACCGCGGCAGCGACGGCAGAGCGGCGTCCTCGTCGACCACGGGCGCAGCTTCGTCGCTCGCGACCGTCTGGCCGTTCAGCGCCGGCAGGCTGGCGTCGACTTCGTCCATCATCGAGGTCTGGGCAGCGGCCAGCGGCGAGAACAGCTGCGCTGCCAGCGCTAGACCAGGCAGCGCTAGACCAGGCAGTGCTAGACCAGGCAGTGCTAGACCAGGCAGCGCTAGACCAGGCAACAACAGGCCAGGCAGCGTCGTCCATAGCTTACGGTTCTGACCCATGCTCACTCCTCCCGCATGGCGCGTGCCAGCATGTCGGTGATGGGCTTGGTCATGTAGCTGGCGAAAGTGCGTTCGCCGGTCCGAATCATCACCTCGGCGGGCATGCCGGCGAGCAGTTGCATGTTCTCGGTCATCTCGCGCTTGCCGTCTTCGGTCACCTTGACCCGCGCCTTGTAGTACTTGGCGCCGGTGGCTTCGTCCTCGAAGGAATCGGCACTGACGTTGGTCACTTCACCGTCGATGACGTTGGACAGCCGCTGGTTGAACGCGCTGAAACGGATCTCGGCGTACTGGCCGGGGTAAATGTTGTCGATGTCGCGATCGGGAATGCGCGCTTCGACGATGAAGTCATCGCCGGAGGGTACGATCTCCATGATCGGATCGCCGGGCTGGATGACGGCGCCGACAGTATGGACCTTCAAGCCGACGACGGTGCCGGTCACGGGCGCGGTCACGGTGGTTCGCTTGACCTGATCGCTGAGCGCGGTGATGCGTTCTTCGGCATCGGCGATGTTGCCCTGGGCTTCCCGCAGCTGCTCGCCGACCTCTTTCTGGAACTCCTGAAGCTTGACCTGCTTCTGAACCTTGTTTTCGCTGATCTGGGACTTGAGTTCGGCGATCCTGGAACGGCTCTGGGCGATATCGCCCTTGAACTGCAGAGCCTGACGCTCCAGCTCGCGCAGGCGCTGGTTGTCGCCCAGACCTTCCTTGAACAGGGAGCGATAGTCCTGGGCTTCTTGCTGCAACGAGTTCATGCGCTCCTGATTGACGTTGATCACGTCCTGCAGGCCATCGATCTGCTCGCGCATCTGGGCCATCTGTTCGTCGAGCGCGCTGAGGGCGCCTTCGAGCGCCCCGCGACGTGCCTGGAACAGCGCCCGCTGGACGGCCAACACTTCCTTGACCCGCTGGGCGTCGCTCTCGAGCAGTTCATCGGGAAAGGTCAGCGTGTCGGCGTCCTTCTGCTCGGCGAGCAGGCGAATTTCGGCAGCACGGTTGATCAGGTACTGGGAGCGCGAAATCGCGAGCTGCGAGCGTGCCTGGGTGTTGTCGATCACCAGCAGGGTGTCGCCGGCCTCGACGTGGTCGCCATCGTCGACGTTGATCTCGTCGACGATGCCGCCCTCGAGATGCTGAATGGTCTTCTTGAACGATTCGACCGAGACCGCACCGGGGGCCACCACCGACACCGCCAGATCGGCACTGGCCGCCCAGCCGCCGAAGCCGCCGAAGGCGATCAGCAGGATCACCAGCCCGAGGCGAAGATAGCCCTTGCCGCTGGTGGGCAAGGGGCTGGCCGGTGCCGATTCGTCGGGCGTCGATTGCTTGGGCGGGGTGATATCGATACTGCGGGAATTATCGCCTGCCATGCTACTCATGCCCCCGAGATTGCGGCTTGTCTGAATTGCCAGAATTGCCGGAATTGTCGGCGTTGCCAGAATGGTTCGCGCCCGAAACGGCGGTCAGCCGGCCGGCATTCGACCGCCCCAGAGCGCTGCGGCCTTTCTGCGCCGGGGTCTTGGCGAACTGGGCCAGCACCTGATCGCGCGGGCCGAACATGCTGACCTGCCCGTCCTTGAGTACCAGCAGCTTGTCGACGTGCTTGAGGACGCTATTGCGATGGCTGATCACGAACAGCGTGACGCCTTCGGCCTTGAGCTGCTTGATCGATTCGCCCAGCGCCCGCTCGCCGCTGTCGTCGAGGTTCGAGTTGGGCTCGTCTAGCACCACCAGCACTGGATCGCCATAGAGCGCACGCGCCAGCCCGACGCGCTGGCGCTGGCCGCCGGACAAGGCGCCGCTGGAGGCACTGATATAGGTGTCGTAGCCGTTGGGTAGTTGCAGGATCATCTCGTGGACGCCAGCCTTCTTGGCCGCTCTGACGACCTTCTCGGGATCGACTTCGCCGAAGCGGGCGATGTTCTCGCTGATGGTGCCGTCGAAAAGCTCGATATCCTGCGGCAGGTAGCCGATATAGGGACCGAGTTCATCACGGTTCCACTTGGCGATCTCGGCACCGTCGAGGCGTACCGTACCGACCTGCGACGGCCAGATACCCAGCAGCACCCGCGCCAGAGTGGACTTGCCGGCGGCGCTCGGGCCGATGATGCCGATGTGCTCGCCCTTGTCGACGTTGAAATTGATGCCGCGAATCGTCGCCATGCGTACGCCCGGGGGCGCGGCAGCGACGGTCTCGATGGCGATCTCGCCACGCGGGGCGGGCAATGACATGCGACGCTGCTCTTCGGGGATCTGCTCGAGCAGTTCGTTGAGGCGATGATAGGCGCTTCGCGAGCTGACGAAGCCCTTCCAGCTGCCGATCATCTGGTCGATCGGCGCCAGTGCCCGGCCCATCAGGATGGAGCCGGCGATCATCATGCCCGGCGTCATTTCGCCTTCGAGTACCAGCAGCGCACCGAGACCGAGAATTAGCGACTGGAACAGCATGCGCAGCACCTTGGACGCGTTGGTCAACGCCCCGGCACGGTCGCTGGCCTGCGGCTGCTTGGAGAGGAATTCATGATGCTTGCCGGCCCAGCGCCCCATGATGCCGGGCAGCATGCCCATGGCGTGCAGCACTTCGGAGTTGCGCAGGTTGGAGTTGGCGAGATCCTGGGCCTTGATGTGGTCGCTGTTGGCTTCGGCCAGCAGCGACTTGGTGGCCTTCTCGTTGGCGATCGCCAGCGTCAGCAGAATGATACCCGCTACGGTGGCGAAAACACCCAGCCATGGGTGGAAGAGATAGAGCACGGCCAGGTAGATCGGCGCCCATGGCGCATCGAAGAAGGCAAACAGGCCGTTGCCGGTGAGGAACTGACGCAGGTTGGTCAGATCGCTCAGCGGCTGGGCCGTCTGCTTGCCCTGGGTCAGCACGCTGCGCCGGAACATTGCGCTATAAAGCCGCTGGTTGACCATCTTGTCCAGCCGGTTGCCGACCCGAATCAGAATTCGCGAACGCACCAGCTCCAGTCCGCCCATGACCATGAACAGGAAGACCACGACCAGCGTCAGCATGAACAGGGTTTCTTCGCTGCGGGAACTGATGACGCGGTCGTAGACCTGCAACATGTACAAGGGGGGGACCAGCATCAACAAGTTGATGAACATGCTGAAGAACCCCACCGAGAAGAATGACCCGCGACACACCTTGAGGGCGCGTTGCAGATCGGTGGCTTCTTTCTGGGTGGCCATGCAATCGCTCGCTATAAGGACGAAAAGACGAAGGAAGTAAGGTCAGCAGGCGTCCGGCCCAAGCTGACAGGGCGCAAAGGATACCAGATTCTCATCCGCATCTTGAGAGCGGCAGTGTGAGAGGATCACAGAATAGATCGAGGCGTCGCAAGCGACGCCTCGATTAGCTGGCTGAGAATGCGGCTATTCAGTCAATCGACCGACCAGTGCGCAGGCGGGAGCGGGTCTTGGGTCGTCTTAGCAACGGCAAATGTTTGCTCATGATTCGTGGCTGACGCGAAGCCCGGATTTTCGCAGCCTATTCCAGCAGGTTCCTCTGCTCGGTATCAGCGAACATGGCGAGGGCAAAAAAGCGCAGCCGCTCAGGATTGAACGAGAAACCTCGAATACAGAGTCCATCCCCACGGCGTGGCACCTTTAACGGAAAAGGCCATGCCCTCCTGGAGGACATGGCCCATTGCCCGGTGACGCCCGATGCGGCGCCAGGACATCACACCACTCAGCGATAGACCGGCAGGCGTGAACAGACGGCTTCGACCTTGGCCTTGACCGCGGCTTCCGCCTGGCTGGAGTCGCCCTGCTGCATGGCGTCGAGGATGTCGCAGATCCAGCCGGCCAGATCGCGGCATTCGGTTTCGCCGAAGCCGCGCGTGGTCACCGCCGGGGTGCCGATGCGCAGGCCGGAGGTGACGAACGGGCTCTGCGGATCGCCGGGTACGGCGTTCTTGTTGACGGTGATGTGGGCGCGGCCGAGAGCGGCGTCAGCGTCCTTGCCGGTCAGGCCCTGCTTGACCAGCGACAGCAGGAAAAGGTGGTCTTCGGTGCCGCCGGAGACGACCTCGAAGCCGCGCTCGATGAACACGCCGGCCATCGCCTGGGCATTCATGATCACCTGCTGCTGGTAGGTCTTGAACTCGGGGTCCATCGCTTCCTTGAAGCAGACGGCCTTGGCCGCGATGACGTGCATCAGCGGGCCGCCCTGACCACCGGGGAAGACGGCGGACTGCAGCTTCTTCTCGATGTCGGCGTCGTTTTCGGCGGAGAGGATCAGGCCACCGCGCGGGCCGCGCAGCGTCTTGTGAGTGGTCGTGGTGACCACGTGCGCATGCGGCAGCGGGCTCGGGTAGAGACCGGCCGCGACCAGCCCGGCGATGTGCGCCATGTCCACCAGCAGGAACGCGCCGACTTCATCGGCGATCTGGCGGAACCTGGCCCAGTCGATGATCTGCGAGTAGGCGGAGAAGCCGGCGATGATCATCTTCGGCTGATGCTCGCGTGCCAGTTTGGCGACTTCGTCATAGTCGATCCGGCCGCTCTCGTCGATGCCGTACTGAACCGCGTTGTAGTGCTTGCCGGAGAAGCTCGGCTTGGCGCCGTGGGTCAGATGGCCGCCGGCGTCAAGGCTCATGCCGAGGACGGTGTCGCCGGGCTTGACCAGCGCCTGGAAGACCGCGCCGTTGGCCTGGGAGCCGGAGTGCGGCTGGACGTTGGCGTAGGTCGCGCCGAATAGTTCCTTGGCGTAGTCGATCGCCATCTGCTCGACCACGTCGACGTGCTCGCAGCCGCCGTAGTAACGCTTGCCGGGATAGCCTTCCGCGTACTTGTTGGTCAGTTGCGTGCCCTGGGCCTGCATCACGCGCGGGCTGGCATAGTTCTCGGAAGCGATCAGCTCGATGTGGGCTTCCTGGCGCGCGACTTCCTTTTGCATCGCGTCCCAGAGGGCGTCATCGAATCCGGCAATCTGCATCTCTCGGTTGAACATCGACGGGTATCCTCGGCTCGGGGATGGTTCGACTGCCACCGGCACTCGTCCGGCGTCCGGTGGCTCGATCTCAAATGATGGGCGGCAATGATACCCCAGCGTTAAGGGCCTTTCCCATGAAAGTCCGTCATGCGCTGGACCATAATTTCTCACGTTGGCTTTAGCGTCGGTAAAACGTGCGCATTAGCGGCATCCGGCGTTTCAGGCGCGTCAGCCCGGTGTCTCCCGTGGGATTCGTGAACACCGAGCCTTCTTCGAGACGCCGCTTTGGCTTCAGGTTTCTCCCAGCAGCCGCAGGCTGGCCATTGGCGCTTGCCGGCGGCTGCTGCGGGAAAGCAGGTAGCCGATGCCGCCCACGATTGCCGCGCCCAATAGCGGCATGACGCCCCACATCAGCCAGTGCATTCTGGGCGCCAGCCCCAGCCAGCCGTAGATGCCCAGGGCGGAAGCCTCGGCCAGTGCCGCGCCCAGCAGCCCGCTGGCGAAACCGAGCAGCGCGAACTCTGCCCACTGCATGCGCGCCAGGGTGCGATTGCCGGCGCCGAATACCCGCAGCAGCGCGCCTTCGTGAGCCCGTGCCGGGCGGCTGGCGGTGAGCGCCGCGTAGAGTACGCTGATGCCGGCCAGCAGCACGAAGCCCAGCACGAACTCGATGGCTCGCGTCACCTGGCCGAGAATGCCGCGCACCTGCTCCAGCAGCGCCTCGACGTTGAGTACCGAGACGCCGGGGTACTGCCGCACCATCTCGCCCAGCATCTCGTCGCCGGCATCGGGCAAGTGGAACGACGTGATGTAGCTGTGGCCGAAGCCGTCCAGGGCGCCGGGCGGGAAGATGATGAAGAAGTTGGGCTGGAAGCTCTCCCAGTCGAGATGGCGCAGGCTGGTGATTCTCCCGGTCACGCTGTCGCTGCCAATGGTGAACGTCAGTTCGTCGCCGAGCGAAAGGCCGAGCCGGCCCGCCAGCTCCTCTTCGACCGATATCGGCACCGAGCCATCGCTCGCCATCGCACTGCCGGCATCGGCGGCGCCATCGGAGCCGAACCAGGCCCCTTCGGTGATCCGGTTGCCTTCGGGCAGCGTCGCCCGCCAGGTCAGGTTGAGATCACGCCGCAGCGCGCCGTCGGTCCGGTGCGCCTCCGGCACCTGCTGTTGCGGGGGTTCGCCGTCGATGGCGGTCAGCCGCCCCCGCACCATGGGATAAAGACCGCTGGTGGTGTCGGCGGCGCTGTCGATCAGCGATTCGACGCCGTCGCGCTCCTGCGGCTGGATATTGATCGCGAAGTAGTTGGGTGTATCCGCGGGCAGTTGGGCCTGCCAAGTCGTCAGCAGGTCGCCGCGCACCAGCGCGATGATCGCCATCGCCGCGAAGGTGACCGAGAACGCCAGCAACTGGCCCAGGCTGGCGGTGCGCCGCCTCGCCAGCTGGCGGCCGCCGAGCTGCCATGCCCGGCCCTGCTGGCTGCGCTGCGGCAGCCGCGCCAGCACCGCGAGCAGCAGGGTAAGCATCAACTGCCCGAGCCCCCACAGCACGACCAGCGCCACCAGACCGCCGAGCAGAATGCCCACCGATAGCAGCGGATCACCGGAGTAGAGCCAGAGCAGCGCGCCGAAGACCAGGCTGGCGACGGCCACCACCACCCAGCCAGATGCCGGAATCGGATCGAGTTCCCGGCGCAGTACCTTGAGCGCGCTGACCCGCTTGAGCCGCAGCAGGGTCGGGCCGGCGAAGCCGACCAGCACCGCCAGCGCGGTGAGGACGCCCATCAGCCACGGCATGCCGCCGGGCGGGGGCAGTTCCAGCGGCAGAAAGCGTGTCAGCAGTGCCAGCAGCGCGGCCTGCCCGGCGAGCCCCAGCAGCGCCCCGACCGCCGCCGCCACCAGCCCCAGCCACGCCAGCTGCCAGGCGAAGAGCTGGCCCAGCTGACGTTGGGACGCGCCGAAACAGCGCAGCAGCGCTGCCGTGTCCAGATGGCGGTCGACATAGCGTCGCGTGGCCATGGCGACCGCGACACCGGCAAGCAGCACCGCCGCCAGCCCGGCGAGACTGAGATATTTCTGCGCCCGATCCAGCGAGCGGCCCAGGCTGGGCCGGTCCACGCGCACGTCGCGTATCTCGACGCCCGCATCGCGCAGCGCATCGAGCCGGCTTTCGAGACCATCGATCGCCGCCGGCGGCCCGGCGGCCAGTATCTCGTATTCGATCCGCGAGCCGGGCCGGACCAATCCGGTCGCCCCGAGATCCTGCAGGTTGAGCATGATGCGCGGGGCCAGGCCGGAGAATCCGCCCTGCTGGTCAGGCTCGCGCTCGATCAGCCCGGCAACGGTCAGCGAAAGCGAGCCGACCTGCACCGTGTCGCCGATGCCGGCATCCAGCAGTTGCGCCAGCCGTGGCGCGATCCAGGCGCTACCGGGTGGCGGGCCATGCGCCAGCCCTTCGATACCGTTGCCCCGGTCGACGCGAACCTGCCCGTAGAGCGGGTAATGGTCGTCCACCACCTTGAGCCCGGCCGGCTGGAAGGCATCCGCCTGGCTGACCATCGATACCAGGTCGACCTGGTCGCTGAGTTCGAGCCCGGCCTGGCGCAGCGTCTGGCGAAGTTCGTCGTCGAAGGCCTGGCCCTGTTCCAGCACCAGATCCCCGCCGAGCAGCTGGCCCGCCTGACGGGTCAGCCCGCGGTCGAGCCGGTCGAGGAAGAAGCCGATCATGGTGGTGGCGGCCACGGCCAGCGCCAGCGCCACGAACAGGGCCCGCACGTCGGAGGCGCGCAGATCGCGCCGGAGCCCCTTGAGCGATAGGGCGATCAGGTTCATGCCTCGACCCCGTGCCGCTGCCGTTCGAGCGCCTGCAGCCTGCCGCCTTCGAGCTGCAGGCAGCGATCGCATCGTCTGGCGAGGGCCATGTCGTGCGTCACCAGGATCAGGGTAGTGCCGGACTCCCGGTTGAGCTCGAACAGGAGATCGATGATACGCTTGCCGGTTGCTTCGTCGAGGTTGCCGGTCGGCTCGTCGGCGAAGACCAGGTCAGGGTCGGTCACGAAGGCACGCGCCACCGCCACCCGCTGCTGCTCGCCACCGGAAAGCTGCTTGGGCAGGTGGTCGAGGCGCGCACCCAGGCCGACGCGCTCCAGACATTGACGACTTTTGGCCGCTATGTCTTGCCGTGGCGACAGTTCCAACGGCAACATAACGTTTTCCATGGCGGTAAGAGTGGGTAATAACTGGAAGTTCTGAAAAACGAAGCCGACGCGTCCCGCACGCAGCGCCGCCCGTCCGTCTTCGTCGAGCGCGCTCAGGGATTGGCCGAACATTTCGAGCTCTCCCGAGCTGGGTGCATCCAGCCCTGCGAGCAGGCCGAGCAGCGTCGACTTGCCGGCACCGGAACTTCCTACGATGGCGACACTCTCACCGCGTTCGACATCCAGCGTCAGCGATTCGAGGATGACCAGCTCCCGTTCCCCGCTCGTCACCCGTTTACCGAGTTGGTTGGCGTATAAAATTCGCTTTTGCTGATTGTCCGAGGAGTGAGACATGGTGCCTGGTTTCCCTGTGCCTGGTATTGAGATGCCTTTCGCCAATATGCCTGTCACCAAGGTGCTTTTCACCAAGATGCCTTTCGCCCGGATGGCGAGGCGCTGTGCGGGTGCCGCGCTATTGTCGTGTCTTGCCGTGCTGTCGCTGACTCCCGTCGAGGCGCGTGCCGATACCATTCTGGTGATGGGCGACAGCCTGAGCGCCGCCTACGGGATCGACCCGCAGGCGGGTTGGGTCAACCTGCTGAAACAGCGTCTGGGTGACGAACATGAGGTCGTCAACGCCAGCATCAGCGGCGAGACGACATCCGGTGGTTCGGGTCGGCTACCCGACATTCTGAGACAGTACCATCCCGATATCGTTCTGCTGGAACTCGGTGGCAACGATGGCCTGCGCGGCCTTTCTCCGCAGCAGATGCAGGTCAATCTGGCCAAGATGATCGAGCGTAGCCAGGAGAAAGGCGCCGAGGTTCTGCTGCTGGGTATCGAAGTGCCGCCCAACTACGGCCCCGCCTATACCCAGGCCTTCCGTGAAGTCTTCACCCAACTGGCCAGCGAGCACGACGTGCCGTTGGTGCCGTTTCTGCTCGAGGGTGTCGACCTCGACGGCATGCTCCAGAGTGACGGCATCCACCCCACTGCCGAGGCACAACCGATCATTCTCGAGAACGTCTGGCCGAAACTGGAACCGATGCTCTCTCCCTCGGACGAGGAAAAGTGATCCTCTTCGCGTCGAGCCTGTTTCCCGCCGGCCTGGATCCGCGCTAGCCCTCATGCCCCGCGATTTCGCCGGCGTGCTATCGTTAACGCCTTGAAAAAACTCGCGGCACGGCGAGACGAGACACGCTTCGACAAGGAGGTTGACGATGGAGGCAGAAACGGCGCTGGTCGCCGCCTACGAACTGGACGGAAAAGGCGGCGGCACCCTGCTCAGCGTTCGCCAACTGCGCGAGGCCTGGGCCGATCCCCAGCGCCCGCTGTGGATGCACCTCGATTTCCGGCATGAAGACGTTCGCACCTACCTCCTGGATATCGCCGGGCTCGACGAGGCACCGATCGAGGCGCTGCTGGAAGAGGATACCCGCCCCCGCGTCGCCAAGTTCCGCAATGGCGCCGTCAGCACGCTGCGCGGTATCAACCTCAACCCGGGTGCCGCGCCGGAAGACCTCATTTCGTTGCGCATCTGGATTGCGCCCAACCGCCTGATCACGCTGCGCCGACGGCCGCTGAAATCGGTCGGTGACGTACGCGAACGCATCGACAACGGCGACGGTGCGCTTTCGGTCCCGGACCTGCTGGCGTGGCTGACGGAGACCCTGGTGGACAGGGTCGGCGATGTCGCCCATGAGCTCGACGACCGCCTGGGCGAACTCGAGGAGGATCAGTTGAGCAATGGCGAGATCGAGCCGGACGATCTTTCCCGGCTGCGGCGCACGCTGATCACCTTGCGGCGCTTCATGGGCCCGCAGCGGGACTGCCTGGATCAGATCGCCCACGGGCCGGAGTGGTTCGACGAGGACACCAAGGTATCGATCCGCGAAAGCGCCAACCAGCTTTCACGCTACGTGGAAGACTTCCACGCCATGCAGGAGCGCGCCCTGATCCTGCAGGAACAGCTCTTTAGCGAACACAACGAGCGGCTGAACCAGCGGATGTACATGCTGGCGATCGTCACCACCGTGTTCCTGCCGCTGAGTTTCCTGACCGGCCTGCTGGGCATCAACGTCGGCGGCATCCCCGGCGCCGAAAGCCCCTACGGTTTCCTGATCTTCCTCACCATTACCGTCCTGGTCGGCGGCGGGGTGATGTGGCTGCTCAAGCGCAAGCGTTGGTGGTGAGACGAGCCGCGAGCCGCGAGCCGCGAGCCGCGAGCCGCGAGCCGCGAGCCGCGAAAAGCAGAGTGTGGCCTCCGGAAATCCGCAAAGCCCGAAGCCCGAAGCCCGAAGCCCGAAGCCCGAAGCCCGAAGACAGGATGCGATTATCGCTATTGCCGTAGGGGGTCGGCTTTGCTTTTTCTTCCCGCTTCCAGGCGCGTAGCGCCGCTCTTCCAGCTTCAAGCTCTATCCGTATGCCCCAGATCCCGTTCGGGGTCGAGGCGGTCGCGTACGCGCCGCTTCAGTTCCTTGATATCGGGAAAGCCGCCGTCGCGCTTGCGCTCCCACAGCGTCTCTTCGTCGTAGAGCACTTCGAAGTGTCCGCCGTGACTGGGTGCCAGGGCGACCTGTTCGAGATCCTCGCCGAAGGTCTGCAGCAGTTCCTGGGCGTACCAGCCGGCACGCAGCAGCCACTGGCATTGGGTACAATAATGAATACGAACCTTGGCCATCCTTCTGTTTCTCCCGAGCCTTTGACAACCGTGCCGACAACGATAAAAAGACATGATGCGCTCGTTGGAACGCCTCGCTCAAGCGATGACCCGAACGCATTCGCCGCTCGTAGCTGCTGTCTATAGCGCCCCGAAGCCGGCGCTAGCCCGTGGTCCGTAGTCCGTAGTCCGTAGTCCGTAGTCCGTCGCATCAGAAAACAGGGAACGTTTTGCATGTCAGCCAACGAAGCCAGCCTCACTCGTCTCTTCGAACGCGTCACCGGTGATGAAGACAGCCGCATGTGTCGCGACATCTCCGACGAGGCGTGTCAGGAACAACCCGGCAACTTCTTCCGTCATCTCGTCGCCGCGCTCGGCAACAAGCTCGCCGACGAACTCTCCAACGCTCGCCTGATCCTGCCGTGGCTGATGGGCGCGATCGGCGCACCGGTGTGGATGGTCGGTCTGCTGGTGCCCATCCGCGAGGCGGGCGCCCTGCTGCCGCAACTGCTGATCGCCGGCTACATCCGGCTGCGCCCGATCCGCAAATGGGTCTGGGTCACCGGCGGCATCGTCCAGGCGATCGGCGCCCTGCTGCTGGCGCTGCTGGCGCTTTTCGGTCACGGCAGCTGGGGCGGTGCGCTGGTACTGGTCGCGCTGACGGGGCTGTCGCTGGGCCGGGGGCTGTCGTCGGTTTCCACCAAGGACGTGCTAGGCAAGACCATCGCCAAGCAGCGCCGGGGCACGCTGATGGGATGGAGCGCCAGCGTCGCGGGGGCGCTCACCCTGCTCGTCGGTGCCGCCATGGTCGTCATCGGGGATCAGCCCGGCACCTGGGCGCTGGCCATCCTGCTGTTCGCCGCCGCGCTGGGCTGGGGCCTGAACGCGCTCTGCGCCGCCGCGATACGCGAAGCGCCGGGGGCCACCGAAGGCGGTGCCAACGCCTGGGACAGCGTCAAGCAGGGCGTTTCGCTGATGCGCCGCGATCGTCGCTTTTTGCATTTCAATCTCTCGCGAGCGCTGCTGCTGTCCAGCGCGCTCGCCCTGCCCTACCTCGCCCTGCTGGGCCAGCAGAACAGCGGCACCGATCTGGCCAGTCTCGGCATCCTGATCGTGACCTCCGGCGCGGCCAGCATGGTCGCCGGCCCGATCTGGGGGCGTCTGGCCGACCGCTCCAGCCGCCGAGTGATGCGCAACAGCGCTATCGGCGCCGCGGTTTGCTGCCTGGCGGGTGCTGCCTGCGTGTGGCTGCCGGCAGCGGCGCGCGAAAGCGTGTGGCCCTACGCCCTGGTCTACGGCCTGCTGATGATCGCCCATGCGGGAATACGTCTGGGCCGCAAGACCTATGTCGTCGATCTGTCGGACAGCAATACCCGCGCGCTCTACGTCGCGTTTTCCAATACCTTCACCGGCGTCCTGATGCTCGTCGTCGGGCTGTTGCTCGGGGGCCTGGCGCAATGGCTAGGCAGTGCAGGCCTTCTGCTGGTGCTTGCGGCACTGGCCGTGGCGGCTGCGCTCAGCTCCCATGCCCTGGTGGAAGTCGAGGACGTGAACGACGCGTGAAGCGTTGTAATCCCGAGACACCGTGGCATGATGTTCGATCGTATCGACCCTACAATCCGTCGAATGCCCAGTCTGGAGGCAAGGATGGCCAGTACCAGTAAGCAACCGCCCATGATCAGCCCGGCGCTACTCGAACGTATCGTCAACGCCTCGGATGACGGCATCGTGGTGGCTGAACAGGAAGGCGACGAAAACATTCTGATCTACGCCAATCAGGGCTTCGAACGCCTGACGGGCTACAGCGTCGACGAGATTCTCTATCGCGACTGCCGCTTTCTGCAGAATGGCGATCGCGACCAGCCGGCCATCGACCGGGTGCGCACCGCCCTGCGCGAAGGCAAGCCGTGCCGCGAAGTGCTGCGCAACTATCGCAAGGACGGCAGCCAGTTCTGGAACGAGCTCTCGATCACGCCGGTCTACGACGAGGAAGACAGGCTCACCTATTTCGTCGGCGTGCAGAAGGATGTCACCAGTCTGATCGAGACCCTGCAGGAACTCGAGGCGCTGAAAGCCGAGCGTGATCCGGCCTGAAACCTCAGCAGAATCCTGAACTTATCGCCGCCTTGCGCGGCGATAGTTTTTTTTAACCAAGAAAATCTTGTACCCGGCGGCATTCGACGATATATAGCCCGGAGCGTCACTGAGATGCGATTTCACGGGAGGGCTAAAACATGAGCCGTGAGGATTACGTCGAGGATCAGGATTTTTCCGAAGCCATCAACGACGAGCAGTTCGAACGTCCACGCAGCAGCAAGGCGGATACGCTGCGTGCCAGGCGCCAGGTCGAGGCATTGCTGGAAGAGCGTCGTCTGAAACGTGCCATCGAAGATGACTGGTACAACGATTTCGGCGACGAAGAAGAGTAGGCCGACAGCGGCTTTCCGCATTACCCCCGACGGGCGCCTCCAGGCGCCCGTTCGCATTGTCGGCATGACTCGTTTACCCTGCCTGTCAGACGCTGGGCCCCGTTGACGGGCGCTGCAGCGATGACTGCCTGTTTTTATCCACTGCGAATTACTTTCTATCCACTGCGAATTACTATCGGATTTCCATGGCGCAATATGTTTACACCATGAACCGGGTGGGCAAGATCGTCCCCCCGAAGCGCGAGATCCTGAAAGACATCTCGCTCTCCTTCTTCCCCGGCGCCAAGATCGGCGTGCTCGGTCTCAACGGCTCGGGAAAATCGACGCTGCTGCGCATCATGGCCGGCGTCGACACCGAATATAACGGCGAAGCCCGGCCGATGCCGGGCATCAACATCGGCTACCTGCCGCAGGAGCCCGAGCTCGACGACAGCAAGAATGTCCGCGAGACGGTCGAGGAAGCCCTCGGCGAGGTCAAGCAGGCCCAGGTAGAACTGGAAGCCGTCTACGCCGCCTATGCCGAGCCGGATGCCGATTTCGATGCGCTGGCCGCGCAACAGGCGCGTCTGGAGAACATCATCGAGGCGGCCGACGCGCACAACATCGAGCGCAAGCTGGAAGTCGCCGCCGAAGCGCTGCGCCTGCCGCCGTGGGAAGCCAGCGTCGGTCATCTTTCCGGGGGCGAGCGTCGTCGCGTGGCACTCTGCCGCCTGCTGCTCTCCAGCCCGGACATGCTGCTGCTGGACGAGCCGACCAACCACCTGGATGCCGAATCCGTCGCCTGGCTCGAGCGCTTCCTGCACGACTATCCGGGCACCGTCGTGGCCATTACCCACGACCGTTACTTCCTCGACAACGTCGCCGGCTGGATCCTGGAGCTCGACCGCGGCCACGGCATTCCGTTCGAAGGCAACTACTCCCAGTGGCTCGAGTCCAAGGAGCAGCGTCTCGCCCAGGAAGCCAAGCAGGAAGCGGGCCGCCAGCGCGCGATCAAGCAGGAGCTGGAGTGGGTCCGTCAGAATGCCAAGGGCCGACAGGCCAAGAGCAAGGCGCGTCTCAACCGCTTCGAGGAGTTGCAGTCCGGCGACTACCAGAAGCGTAACGAGACCAACGAGATCTACATTCCGCCCGGGCCGCGGCTGGGTGACAAGGTCATCGAGTTCCACGATGTCAGCAAGCGCTTCGACGAGAAGATGCTGTTCGACAATCTCTCCTTCCAGATACCGACCGGCGCGATCGTCGGGATCGTCGGCGGCAACGGGGCCGGCAAGTCGACCCTGTTCAAGCTGATCGCCGGCAACGAGCAGCCGGACGGCGGCGAAGTGGTACTGGGCGATACGGTGGACGTGGCCTACGTCGAACAGCTGCGCGACCACTTCGACAACTCCCAGACCGTGTGGGAAGCCGTCTCCGGCGGCCAGGACATCCTCAACATCAATGGCTACGAGGTCTCTTCACGCGCCTACGTCGGCCGGTTCAACTTCAAGGGAACCGACCAGCAGAAGCGCCTGAGCGAACTTTCGGGCGGGGAGCGCGGGCGCCTGCAGCTGGCCCAGACGCTGAAGCAGGCCGCCAACGTGCTGCTGCTCGACGAACCGTCCAACGATCTCGACATCGAGACGCTGCGGGCGCTGGAAGAGGCCTTGCTGGCCTTCCCCGGCTGCGCGCTGGTCATCTCGCACGACCGCTGGTTCCTGGACCGCATCGCTACGCATATCCTGGCGTACGAGGGTGATTCCAACGTCATCTTCTTCGAGGGTAACTACACCGAGTATGAAGCGGACTACCACAAGCGGGTCGGCAACGACACGCCGAAGCGCATGAAGTACAAGCGTATCGACGCCTGATTTCATTCGCTTTCATGCCTCAAGATCAAATACCCCGCCATCAAGGCGGGGTATTTGTTAGAGACCATGTCTGCTAGAGACTGTGGCTATTAGAGACTGTGGCTGTTAGTCGCCAAAATCGTGAGCAGCCAAGGTCGTCAGCGGCAAAGTCGATTGGCGACCGATCCTGTCAGACTTCAACGACCTCGTCCGCGAATCAGCGAGACGACGAACAGGATCAGAAAGATCACAAACAAGACCTTGGCGATCGTCGCTGCGGCACCGGCGATACCGCCGAAACCCAGAACCCCGGCGATGATAGCGACGATGAGAAAAATCACGGCATAACTAAGCATGGCAACTCTTCCTGTGCTGACCCGTTGGACTTGCTGGCGCCGGTAATATCGACCGCCTGCCAAGCCACCCTCTCGTTCCGTGAGGGCTAACTAAGCCTTGTCGTTCATTGCGTTTTCGTCAAGTTTCGCGCTTGCCTGCCCGTTCAATAAAAGGACGCTTCACCCGGCGGACGGGTCTTGAAACGCCGGTGCAGCCACAAATACTGCTCGGGGTGACGGCGGATCGCCTGCTCGATGAAGGCATTCACCTGTGCGGCATCGGCGACATCGTCACCACTCGGGAAGTTCTCCAGCGGCGGCAGGTACTCGAGCGTGTAGGTCCGGTCGTCGGGATTGCGGTGGAACATGAGCGGCATGACGGGAGCGCCGGTCATTCTGGCGATCTTGGCCGTCAACTTGATCGAGGCAGCAGGAATGCCGAAGAATGGCGCGAAGACGCTCACCTCGCGGCCGAAATCCTGATCCGGGGAATACCACACGGCATGGCCCGACTTGATCCGGCGAACGACGCCACGCAGGTCATGACGGTCGATGGCCGCGCCGAAGATGCCACGCCGGGCGCGGGTCATGAAGTCCTCGAACACCGGGTTGTCGTGAGGCCGGTAGACCACATCGGCGGGGAAGAACAGCGAATGCAGCGCGCCGCCGAGATCCAGGGTCGAGAAATGGATGCCGATGATCAATGCGCCCTTCCCCTGCGCCATGGCCCGCTCCATGTGCTCGGTGCCCTTAAAGGTCACGCGGTGGCGCAGATGCTCCGGGTCGCGGCACCAGCCGGTTGCGGTTTCGAGAATGCCGATCCCGTTGGCGATGAAAGTCTTCCTGACCAGCTCCGCGCGCTGCCGGTCGTCCAGTTCGGGAAAGCACAGCGCCAGGTTGGTGTCGGTGATATGGCGGCGGCGCTTGGCCAGCTTCCAGGTCAATAATCCGATGCCTCGACCCAGCGCCAGCTTGAGGCGCCAGGGCAGCATCGCCCCCGCTCGCATCAGGCCGATGCCGAGCCAGGCCCCCCAGTAACGGGGATGAGCGCGATTGGCGGGATAGGTCTTCTTGGCCATGTTCCTTCCGATTCTCTATGCGTGCCGGTCTATGAATGCCGAATAGTGTAGCGAACTGCAGCGAACGGCCTCTACACGCTCTCGTGGTAGCGTCGCGGCACCCTTGGCAGCAGTCCGGTCAGCAATGTATAGCCGATGGTATTGCAGTGGCCCGCGACCTCGTCGACGCTCAGCCCCTGCCCCCACAGCACCACCTCGCTGCCGACGCCGGCATCGGGCAGGTGGCTGATATCCACCGTCAGCATGTCCATCGAGACGCGCCCCACCAGCGGGCAGCGCTGCCCATCGACCAGTATCGGCGTGCCGTCGGCAGCGTGGCGATCGTAGCCATCGCCGTAGCCGGCAGCGACCACGCCGATTCGGGAAGGGCGAGAGGTGTGCCAGCGCGCGCCATAGCCGACCGGCTCCCCGCCGGACAATGACTGCACGGCGATCACACGCGAGCGCAGCGTCATTACCGGCTTCAGCGAGACGCCCGGTGGCAGTTCGCCTTCCAGCGGATTGCTGCCGTAGAGCATGACACCGGGGCGATTCCATTGCCCGTGCGTCCGGGGCCTGGTCAGCGTGGCCGGCGAGTTGGCAATACAGACCGGCGCTTCGAGACGCTGGCGGACGGACTCGATCGTTCGCTGCTGACACTCGAACTGTGACGTATCGGCCTGATCGGCACTGGCGAAGTGGCTGATCAGGTGGATATCCCGAACCCGGTGAGAAGCCGCCTTCAATCGTATCCAGCGGTCGGCGAACGACTCTGGATCGTAACCCAGCCGATGCATGCCGGAATCCAGCTTGAGCCAGACCGTCAACGGTTGTGCGGCGGGATGGTTCAGGACGGCGTCCAGTTGCCAGTCGCTGTGTACGACCTGCCACAGTTGCAAGGCCTCGACGCGGGCCAGTTCCTCGGTCTCGAAGATGCCTTCCAGCAGCAGTATCGGCCGCTGGATGCCCGCTTCACGCAGGCTCTCGGCTTCTTCCAGCGAGGCGACCGCAAACGCTGGCGCCGCGCTCTCGAGCGCCTGGGCGCACGCCACGGCACCGTGACCATAGGCATTGGCCTTGATCACCGCCATGGAACGGCTTCCGGGTGCCAGTTCGCTGGCAATGGCGTAGTTGTGGCGCAGCGCGTCGAGATCGATATCGGCGATGAGAGGCCGGGCCATGAAACTTCCTTCGAAACGGGCAGAGGAAAACCGGCGGCTGCCACCGGTCGATCGTGGTCATTTTACCCTGCCTGACAGCCTTCGCGGCATCGGGAGACGATAAAGGCTGCCTCCGGAAACGACGACGCCGCTGCTGGGGCAGCGGCGTCGAGTCGACTTCCTGCGGACGCTATCAGAACCGTATCAGGACGCCGGCGGCGGCGTGGGCCGCGCACCGATATCCTCGACGGAGGACGAGACGCCGGCATCGTCGACCTCCGTCAGCGATACGGGATTGCTGTCGCGCAGCCAGCGGTTGGTCGCCCGGATCACGTCGAGATTCAGCACGCCGGTCTGCTGGCGCAGTTGCAGCAGGTCGGTGACGTAGGTGTAACGGGCGTCGGCGTAGTTGGAGATGGATTCGTAGAGCGACTGCTCGGCATCCAGCACGTCGACGATGTTTCGCGTTCCCACCTCGTATCCGGCTCGAGTCGCTTCCAGGGCACTGCGACTGGAGACGATGGCTTCACGCTGCGCCTCGACCGATTCCACGTCGTTGCTGACCTGGGCAAACAGGGAACGCACCTGCTGCATGGTGTAGCGACGCTGGTCCTCGAAGTCGTACTGGGTCGCTTCCAGCGTGTAGGTGTTCTCGCGTACCGCGGCGCTGGTCGAACCACCGGTGTAGATGGGCAGGTTGGCCTGCACGCCGATCTGCAGGTCTTCGTTATGGCCGCGAAGCTCGTCGCGGTCGTTGTTCGAGTAGGAGTAATCCGCGAACGCGTCCAGCGTCGGCAGGTGGCCGGCCTCGGCGATATCGACGCCGGATTTCGCCAGCTCGACCGCAGCCTGGGCGTATTGAATGGACGGGCTGCTGGACAGCGCCAGCTCGACCCAGTCGTCGCGACTGGCTGGTACGGGAGGCTGGATCGGCAGCTCGTCATCGAGCCCTTCGATGCTGTCGTACTGCTGCCCCGTCAGGCGCTCGAGCGTCTCGAAACTCACCTGCAGGTCGCTCTTGGCAGCGATACGCTGCGCACGTGCCGAGTCGAAGGCAGCCTTGGCCTCGTTGACATCGGTGATCGCCACCAGGCCGACGTTGAACTGCTCTCTGGACTGCTCGAGCTGCCGCCCGATCGCCTTTTCCTGGGCCTGGCGTGCTTCCAGCACTTCCTTGGCGCGCAGAATCTCGAAATAGGCCTCGGAGACATCGTAGAGCAGCTGCTGCTGGTCGATTTCCAGCTGCAGCGCCTGCTGGCCAACCTGCTTCTTGCTCTGCTGGTACTCGTACCAGTTGGTGGCATCGAACAGCGCCTGGGTAACGCTGACACCGATGCTGCTGCCGTTGTAATCCTCGCCGCTGGACGACGAGCCGGTACCGGCGGCGGCCTGGCTACCGCTCGAACCAGCGTAGCTCTGACTCTCCAGCGAGTCATAGCGATACAGACTCCCGGTGGCGCTGGCCTGCGGCAGCAGATCGCCGCGTTCCACATCCTGACCCGCTTCGGTGCTCTTGAACGTCGAACGCGATGAATTCAACGTTGCCGAATGCTCTAGCGCGTCCTGAGTGATGGTCAAGAGATCTGCCGCGTGAACCGAGGGGGCAAACGCTGCCACGACCAGCAGCGAAATGGCATGTCGCAGGGGAGAGCGCGACGGCAACGAGATGAGAGGCGACATCGAGAAATATCCTATCGTTGAGCACTGGTGACGATACGAATCTGGCTGTGAGAGTCCATGCAAGCATGCCCCACAAGCCACGGATGTCGTCGGCATCGCCCAGAAACCCAATCATGGCTGTTTTTCTGGCGGACTCGAGACGCCAACGATCGTCGACGTCATCCGGGACCACACAACAAACGACCGAGGCGCCAGCAACACAGCTGACGCCTCGGCTTGAGGTTTACATACAATGCCGCATGTATGCGACCGGATCAATAGCATGGCCGGTCTTCACCGGCATTTGCGCATTCGTCATGTTCCCGGAACCGGCCTATTCGAAGATCGAATCCATCGACAGACCCTGCTTTTCCAGCATCCGGCGCAGCTTCTTGAGCGCCTCGACTTGGATCTGGCGCACGCGCTCGCGCGTCAGGCCGATCTCTTCGCCGACCTCCTCGAGCGTGGCGGCCTCGTGTCCGCGCAGGCCAAAGCGGCGCAGAACGACTTCCCGCTGCTTGTCGCTCAGCTCGACCAGCCATTCGTCGACGTGCTGCTTGACGTCGTCGTCGACCAGGTTGGATTCCGGGCCGACCTCGTTCTCGTCCGCCAGCGTGTCGATCAGGGGCTTGTCGCTCTCGGCACCCATCGGATAGTCGACCGAGGAGACGCGTTCGTTGAGTCCCAGCATGCGTTTGACGGTGCTCACCGGCTTGTCGAGGAACTCGGCGATCTCTTCCGCGGTGGCCTCGTGGTCGAGCTTCTGGGTCAGCTCGCGAGCCGCGCGCAGGTAGATGTTGAGTTCCTTGACAACGTGGATCGGCAGGCGAATCGTGCGCGTCTGGTTCATCAATGCCCGCTCGATGGTCTGGCGAATCCACCAGGTGGCGTAGGTCGAGAAACGGAAACCGCGCTCCGGATCGAACTTCTCGACCGCACGAATCAGGCCCAGGTTGCCTTCTTCGATCAGATCGAGCAGCGACAGTCCGCGGTTGAGATAACGTCGGGCGATCTTGACCACCAGGCGCAGGTTGGACTCGATCATGCGCTGACGCCCCGCCGGATCGCCCTTTTGCGCAAGGCGGCCGTAATGCACTTCTTCTTCGGGCGTCAGTAGCGGTGAAAAACCGATTTCATTGAGATAGATCGGCGGTCTCAATGACCAAGTGCAACACGTGAGCCATCAGGTACGGTGTTGCCATGACTTACTGCTATCGCCATCTCT
>NZ_MCAP01000018.1:0-43781 GCF_001858555.1 Salinicola sp. MIT1003 | reverse complement strand
CTCGGAGACAGTGAGATCGTACTGGCGAGCCACCTCAGCAGCCGTGGTCTTGCCCTTGAAGATATCCATGACCACGGCGGCCTTGCGCTTCGCGGTCCATCGCTTGATGGGGTTGTCGTCGCTCATCCTGTCCTCCTGATGGCTGCACTATACCCTGTGCAGTTCTGGAGGGGGTCACTTCACTCCTCAGACGTTGCGAATATCCTGACTCCGCCTCACCAATTGCGCTTATGCCAACTGCCGCTTGACGAACGGTATTTAACTGTAAGGCACGCCGACTGAAGTCATGAGTGTGAGATAAACCATCTTGTCCATTATCTGGTGTTGCCCGATGCTGCACAGGCTGTGTCGACAGCGCCAGATCGCAGGCTTTGCATGGCTATTTACTGTTCCCAATAACAACCTGACCTATGGCGTTCCAAGGAGTCCAGGTATGAAGCCGTTATTCAAAGTCTGTGCCGTGGCCAAGGACGAAGGGCCGTATCTGGCCGAGTGGGTCTTTCACCATCTGCACTTTGGGTTCGATCTCATTCACGTCTATATCAACCGCACTTCGGACGCCTCGGCCGCCGTGCTGGAACGAATAAGCCAATCTTACCCTCAGGTCACCTTCGAGTTTATCGACTGGATCGACCTTTGCGATCCGGGCGTCAGCGCCAAGCTGCAGACGGTCGCCTATGCAAAGGAGCTCGAGCAGTCTCGCCAGCAGGGCGTGAATTGGCTCTTGTTTCTGGATATCGATGAATTCTGGACGCCCAATGACTTTGCCACCTCCGTTGACCGTTTCGTGGCCCGAACCTGCGTTGACGGCCGGCCTCAGCCTATCTGTCATTTATGGCATTGCGAGCTGGGCCAGCATGCCCCGTTCACGCCATTGCAGCGTGGCGCCGGTTATGAACTCTCTTCCCATTTGAAGACCCTGTTTCCGCTCGATGGCATCGATATCAGACACGTGCGAGTCCATCACCCCATCTTCGGGGCGGAGGTGACGCCGCTGGATGCCGATGGCGCGCCGATGACGTTCGATGAGCAGCAGTCGGAGTTGGCATCTCGCAGCGCCATGAAGCCGAAAAGCGCTTACATCATTCATCGGATGTATCGCTCGGAACAGGAGTACATGGCGTTGTCACTTCGCGGTCGGCCTTCCCAGCGCCGCCGGTTGAAGATGAATCGCCCTGGCTACCGGTCCCACCGGAATGTATCGATACGCTATCGCTTCTTCTGGTCGGAAGAGGAATATCGCGATTACGCGCTTCAGCGAGAGCGCTTCTTGGCAGCGCTCGATATCGAAAGCCTCATCACCCAGGATAAGGCCGATATTCTCGCAAGAGCTCGCCGCGCAGTGCGAATGGTAAAAGAGAGGCTCGAGACACCGGAGCGTACCCAGGCGATAGCGTTCTTGAGAGGAACGCGCCATGCCGTTGTCGAAACCGAGACGTCGCCGGCCCCCTCGGTCAAGTCGCCAGTCGAGCCAATGCTCGATACGCCGGTTCCTGCCCAGGCAACGGCACCCTCGAGCGGAACGAATCATGACGTAGGGGGAGCCGAGAAGCCGCCGGTTCCTTCGGTCGAGTCGCCAGTTGCCGCCGAGCCAATCCAGGCCCCGGTCGACCAACGTGTCGGGGGGCCGGAAACGAGTCTTACGTCGACTCAGCCGGCAAGGCCCCATTCGTGGTTCATGGTGATGCTCGGTTGGCTCGGGTTTTCCCCCGGGGATGCCTCTCAAAGGGCCACCGGTTCGGCTAGTGAGTACGATCGCCGCTGAAAGTACGCGGTCTCGAATCCTGTCGATTATCGTTCGTACGAAAGTATCTCGAAGGCCTGCCAGCACGGCAGGCCTTCGTCGTTTCATCGTCGCTTAGAGATGGCGATCGGTACGCAGTTCGTTGCGGTCCTAGGCGGTACGCGCTTTCCACTCTATCTCGAGCATGTCGAGAGTCCGATCGATCTGCTCGCGGGTGTGGTCGCAGTTGAGGAAGAAGCGCAGGCGCGCACTTTTCTCGGGCACGGCAGGGTGAAGGATCGGCTGCACGTTGATATCGTCCTTGAGCAGGGCGTCCGATAGCCCGGCGGCCAGCACGGAGCTGCCGACGATCACCGGCACGACGGCGACCCCGATGCTCTCGCCGATATCGAACCCCTTGAGCCGTGCCTGCTGCAGGAAGTAGCGCGAGATATCGTGCAGGCGCTTCAGGCGCTCGGGCTCTTCCTTCATCACCTGCAAGGCAGCCAGCGACGGCCCGGCCACCTGGGCGGGCATGCCCACGCTGTAGAGGAACCCCGGCGCGAAGTAGCGCAGCATTTCCACCAGTTCACGACAGCCGGCGATATAGCCGCCGCAGCCGGAGAGCGTCTTGGAGAGCGTGCCCATCCAGATATCGACATCGCCAGCCGGCACGCCGCAGTATTCCCGCAGCCCCAGCCCCCGGTCGCCCATCACGGCGAAGGAGTGGGCTTCGTCCACCATCAGCCACGCCTGGTGGCGCTGCTTGATCTCGACGAAGCGCTTCAGATCCGGAGCGTCTCCATCCATGCTGTAGAGCCCTTCGATCACGACCACCACGCGCTCGAACTGGCGGCGATGGCGCGTCAGCAGCGTCTCGAGCGCAGCCGGATCGTTGTGCGCGAAGCTCATGCGGCGCGCGCCGGAGAGCTGCGCGCCGACCACGGTGCTGTTGTGGATGTACTCGTCGTGAAGGATCAGGTCCTTGGGGCCGAGCAGGTAGCCCAGCGTCGAAACGTTGGTGGCGTGGCCGCTGACGAACGCCACGGCGTCTTCGACTTCATACGTCTCGGCGATCGCCCGTTCCAGTTCGTGGTGGATCGGCCGTTCGCCGGAAACCGGGCGGCTGGCCGAGACCGAGCTGCCATAGCGATTCAGCGCATCGATGCCGGCCTGGATCACCTTGGGGTGATGCGCCAGGCCCAGATAGTTGTAGCTGGCGAAATTGATGCACTCGCGCCCGCCGATCACCGTGGTCGCCCCGGCAGTGCTCTCGTGGACCTTGAAGAACGGGTCGGGAATACCCAGGCGCTTGCCGCCTTCGCGCATCATCTTGAGCTGCTGATAGCCCGGATGACGATCGAAGCGGGTGAAGCGCTCGTCGACGCTGGTCGCGGCCGGCCTGGGGGCGGTATCGCCCTCCGGCCGTTGCTGGCGGCGCTGGCGGGCTTCCTGCAGCAGGCGCTGCTTCAGCACGTCGCGGGACTGGCTCATGATTTGGCCTCCCCGGCGTCGCCCTGTGATCCACCGCCATTCTGCAACACCTCGACGCCGTGCTGGGCGGCCAGACCGCTGAGGGCGTCTTCATCGCTGTCTGACGGGGCTTCGTCGCCACGCAGCTTGAGTATCAGGTAGTCGCACAGCTTGGCCAGCGTGCCGGCCTCGCTGAGCACCATGACCGGAACCTGGACGCCCAGGCGGGCTTCCAGTGCGGTCACCAGCTCGACACCCATCAGCGAGTCGAAGCCCATGTCGTAGACGGATTTGTGAATATCGATCTTCTCCTCGTCGATCAGCAGGATCTTGGCGAGTTCCTTGCTGAGGACGTCGATCAGGGTGGTGTGAAGCGCTTCCGGCGCCAGACTGGCCAGCAGCTTCTGCAGGTCATCGTCGCCTTCCTGGCTGCCGTCGTCCTCGGCGGTGCGAGCGATTTCCCGGTAGCGCGGCGCTTCCGCCGTGGGCAGGAAGCGCGCCAGGGCGCGCCAGTCGAGTTCGAGCACGCCGAGCGAGGCGACATCGGCCACCAGCATGCGCTCGAGCACCGCCAGGGCATCGGCGGAGGTCAGCGCTTGGCCGCCGAGACGTTCCTGCAGGCTGTCGCGGGTCTGGGTGTTGCGGGCCAGGAAGCCCACGTCCTCGATCGCGCCCCAGCGCACCACCGTGGCCGGGCGCCCGTTGGCGCGCCGGTGGGCGGTGAAGGCTTCCAGCCAGTGGTTGGCGGCCACGTAGCTCGCCTGGCCGGGGTTGCCGAACAGCGTGGTCGCCGAGGAGTAGACCACGAAGAATTCGAGCGCGTCGTCGGCCGTTAGCGAATCCAGATGGCGCGCGCCTTCGAGCTTCGGCGCCATGGCGTGGCGGATGCGCGATTCGTCGAGATTGCGGATCAGGCCGTCGTCGATGACGGTCGCTGCGTGGACGATGCCGCGAATCGGCCCCAGCGATTGACGCGCTTCGTCCAGCACGCGTTCGAGCGCCTCGGCATCGGTCACGTCGCAGGCGCGAGCCGCCACCGTGACGCCGAGTGCTTCCAGCCGTGCGATGCCGGCTTCGGCCTCCTCGGTGACGGGGCCGCGACGACTCAGCAGCAACAGCTGGCGCGCGCCCTTGGCGGCCAGCCATTCGGCGGTGGCCAGGCCGAAGCCGCCGAGGCCGCCGGTCACGACATAGGTGCCGGCGGCATTCAGCGTCAGCGGAATGTCCTTCGCGGGGGCCGGCGCCATCTGCGGCGGGCGTTCGTAGGTGACGACGACCTTGCCGATCTGGCGGGCCTGCTGCATGTAGCGGAACGCCTCGACCACGCGATCGCTGCCGAAGGCGATGTACGGCAGCGGTGACAGCGTGCCGTCGGCGAACAGCGCCATCATCTCGGTGAACAGCTCGCCGGTGAGTTCCGGCAGCTCGCTCATGAGCTGGTCGGAGTCGACGCCGAAGTAACTCAGGTTGTTGCGGAACGGGCGCAGGCCGACCTTGGTGTTCTCGTAGAAGTCGCGCTTGCCGAGTTCGATGAAGCGGCCGAATGGCTTGAGCACGCGAAGGTTCTGGTTGATCGCTTCACCGGCCAGGGAGTTCAGCACCACGTCGACGCCATCGGCGCCGACACGCTGGCCGTTGCCGTCGCCCTCCCGGGTCTGACGCTCCAGGAAGTTGTCGTGAAGAATCTCTTCGGCAAAGGTCAGGCTGCGCGAGTCGTAGATGCGATCGACCCCCATCAGCCGCAGGAAGTCCTGCTTCTCCGGCGAGCCGACGGTGGCGTAGATCTCGGCCCCCAGCCAGCGGCCGACCTGGATCGCGGCGAGGCCGACGCCGCCGGCCGCGCCGTGGATCAGCAGCCGTTCGCCGGGCTGCACACGAGCCAGATGCTTGAGCGAGTAGTAGACGGTGAAGAAGGTCGTCGGGATCGTCGCCGCGGCGGCATAGCCGATCTCGGCAGGAATCCTGGCCACTGCGTTGATGTCGGCGATCAGCCGGTCGCTGAAGCTGGCGGGGCCGAAGCCGACCACTGCATCACCGGGGCGCAGCGAGCCAACGGGATCGCCGACGCTGATCACTTCACCGGCGAACTCCAGGCCCAGCGTGGGGCCGGCGAAGCCGTTCTCGATCGCTTCGTCGGAGAGCAGGCCGAGCGCGTACATCACGTCGCGGAAGTTGAGCCCGGTGGCCTTGACCGCGATCTCGACCTGGCCGGCTTGCGGCGCGGGCAGATCATGCGGCTGCCAGCGCAGATGGCGCAGCTGACCCGGCAGCTCGAAGCCCAGGCTGACGGCGCGATCGCTGGCGGAGGCTTCATCGCCGCCGACTTGCGTGCCGGGCGCCGGCGCCAGACCCAGCCTCGGCACCCAGCGCTGGCCGTCGGCGTCCAGTATGATTTCGGTTTCCGCATCCGGCACGCTGAGTTCGAACAGCAACGCATCCAGCAGCTCGTTGGACAGCGTGTCCCGGCTCGACAGCGGCAGATCCAGCAGCCGCACCGGGCGGCTCCCGGCCTCGTTCTGCAGCGAGCGGCCGAAGCCCCAAAGCGCTGCGTCTTCGGGCAGCTTGGACCGCTGCGCAGCGTCTTCGGGCAGCCCGGAAAGCTCAGACGACGTAGAACCGTGCGGCGCGCTTGCTGCGGCTTCGGGCGGTATAGAAAGCGCGGTGGCGTCGGACCGCGTAGAAAGTTCGGATAGTTGGCTTACAGCATCGTCGAACCGCATCGAGCCGAACGGCGCTTTTGCTGCGTCTTCGGGCAGCTTGGAATAGTGCGCACCCACACCCAGCGTCAGCCACCAGAGCGCAGCAGGGCTCTCGTGAGCCTCCAGTGTCTGCAACCACTGGGCGGCCAGCACGCAGCGGTCTTCAGCGGCGCTTGCCAGGCCGCGCAGGTCGACGATCTGGCTCGGGTTGAAGGACTCGAGCGCTAGCGGGAGCAGGTCCTGGGGCGCCAGTTCGCTGCCGACCAGATGATGCGCGGTCTGGCCCAGCGTCTCGAAGCGTGTGACGAGTTTCGCGGCCAGCCATTGAGAGTGGTCGTCGCTGATGATAAGCCACTGCTCGGCGGGATGGGCCGCATCGCCACGAAGGCGCTCGGATTCGGTTTCCGTCGAGCGTGCCGCCATCGGGGCCTGGACGGTCAACAGCTGCAGGCCGCCTTGCTCGCTTTCCAGCGCGTGGCGTTCGATCTGACGATACCCCAGCGCTTCCAGTTGCTGCAGCGTGGTCTGGAGGTCGGCAGGACGGGTGTCCGGTCCCATCGCCATCGACAGGAACGACTGCCAGTCGGTGTCGCCCAGTACCAGGAACGCGATCTGGGCGTCGTCCGCCAACTGCGCCGGTAGCCAGCGCAGCAGCTTGTCGATTTCGTTCTGCGTGCCATCCAGCGTCACCAGCGCGACATTGGCGCCGATCGCGGGCGCGGCGGCATCGAGCGTCAGCAGATCCACCCTGGCGTCGTGTTCCGCCAGGGATTGTGCTTCGCTAGACGCGCTGTCTCTCAGGGCGGCGAAGCGATACTGGGCGCGATCGCCGGTCAGGCCGCTCATCAGCCGTTCGCCGAGCTGCGGACGCAGCGCCGAGGCTTCGAGCATCACCAGCCGCTGGTGGGGCGGCAGCAGCTCCAGCGACATGGCGTATTGCGAAAGCCAGGTATCTGCCAGCGCGTACCAGCCGCGTTCGCTGACGGCAGCCTGTACCAGCCGAGTCAGGCGCGGAGCATCCAGGCCCAGCGTGGCCCGGTTATTAGGATGATCGTCGAGACGCCCTTCGAGCCAGTCCGTCAGGTGCAGGCCGAAACGGCCGATACTGTGGGTCAGTGCGGCGTAGTCCGGATAGTCCCGGATCAGCAGGTTCCATATCGTTGCCGCGTCGATCTCCGGCGCTTCCTGCAACTGCCAGCCAGTCGGCGTTTCCGCCGCGATGCCGATGGCAAGAGCGAGTTCGATCACCGCCTGGCGGCGCTGGCGGGGCTCGGTCGTGCCGGCCTCGAGAGGCCCGGCGAGCAGTGAGTCGGTAGGCAGTTGATCGGTGAAGAGCTGGCCGTCGCTGTCGGCATAGCTGCGCAGCGCCTCGTCGAGAAACGCGGAGACCAGTGTCTCGAGCAGCGGTTCGACTTCGTCGCCGTAGCGGCCATCGGTCACGCTGCGGTAGTTCTCGATCAGCTGACCCAGCGCCAGCTCGGCGGTGGTGTCATCCAGCGGCAGGGCGGCGGCTTCACGCGGCGCCGGCACCAGGCGATGGTCGAGATAGCTGAGCCGGTGCTGTACGGCGTGGCGCAGGCGGGCGGCCTTGAAACGCGCGCCTTCGACCACCGCCACGGCGTTGCCGGCGGCATCGAACAGTGCGACGTCGGCGCACAGCGAGTGCGGTGCGCGACTGGTCAGGCGCACTTCCATCGACGCCGGCGGCGCGGCATCGACCTGAAGCTGGAGTCGCTCCAGGCGCACCGGGACGAAGGCCAGGCCACCGGCCTTGGCGAGTTCGTCTGCCAGCAGCGGGATGAACAGCTGGAAGGCGCTGTCGAGAATCCCCGGTGCCAGCAGGCAGTCGCGCTGATCCTCGGCAATGGCAGCGGGCAGCTCGACGCGACCCACGGCACGGTCGCCCTCGATCCAGATTTCGCTGATCGCCTGGAAGCCGGGGCCATACTCCAGCCCCACGTGCTCGGCCATCGCCAGATGCTGCTCGCGGGTGACATCCGCCGGCCGGTCCGGCAGCGGCGTGCCACGACGCGTCAGCAGCAGGCCACGCGTCTGCACCGCGATGCGGGCGCGGGCATTGAGCGTCCAGGCATCCTCGCTGGCCGGCTCGCGGGTCTTCATGGTCAGGGCGCCGTCGGCATCCTGGATCTCCAGTTGCAGCTTCTTGCCGTGGGCGGCGTCGAGCAGCAGCGGGCTGAGAATTTCCAGCGCTTCGATATCCAGCACCGGCGATGCCTTGGCAGCCGCGGCGGCGGCGAGCGCCAGTTCCGCGAAACCGGCGCCGGGGAATACCGTGGCATCACCGACGCGGTGGTCGGCCAGCCAGGGGAGGCGGCGGGTATCGAGCTGGCTTTCCCACGCCATGCCCTGGCGCGCCAGGCGGTAGCCCAGCAGCGGGTGTTCGTAGTGGCGTCCCATCAGGCCCTGGGAGTCGCCGGTCGTCTTGATCCAGTAGCGCTCGCGCTGCCAGGGGTAGTGCGGCAGGTCGACGAAACGCCCGGCAACCGGGAACCACGCCTCGGGGGAAACGGCACCACTGACCAGCAGCGCGGCGAGGCTGGCTTCCATGGCGCTGGCGCCGTCATGATCGCGGCTCAGCGTGCCGATGGCGCTGCCGGTGACCGACCGGGCGGTGAAGGCATCGGTCAGGTAGCGACGCAGGATCGGCTGGGCGCCGATCTCGATGAACGCGCGGGCGCCGGATTCGATCAGCGAATCGACCGCCGGCCCGAACTGCACCGGCTCGCGGATGTTGAGCCACCAGTATTCGGCGCCCAGTTCGCTGCCTTCCAGCACCTTGCCGGCAACGGTGGAGATGAACGGCACGCGACCGGCGCGAGGCGTGATGTGTCTCAGGGCGTCGATCACGTCCTGGTGGATCGGGTCCATGGCCGGGCTGTGGAAGGCGTAATCCAGCGCCAGGCGTTTGGCGAAGACCCGCTCGGCGGAGAGCGCCGCTTCCAGGCGCTCGAGCGCTTGCGCGGGGCCGGCCAGTGTCACGCCTTTGGGGCTGTTGTCCCCGGCGATCACGATGTCCGCATAGCCCTTGGAACCGTCCTTGGAACCGTCCTTGGAATCGGCGGGATCGTCCAGCCAGCGCTGCATGGCATCGACACCGAGGCCGACGGCGGTCATCTCGCCGCTGCCCCGAGTGCGGCCCTGGCAGGCGCTGCGGTGATAGATGACGCTGACCGCATCGGCCAGACTCAGTGCGCCGCAGGCCCAGGCCGCGGCAACTTCACCGACGCTGTGGCCGGTGACGGCTGCGGGGCGCACGCCTTCGGATTCGAGCAGTCGGGTCACGCCGACCTGAAGCGCGAACAGCGCCGGCTGGGCGATTTCGGTCCGCGCCAGGCGATCTTCGCCTTCGGCGGCGTTCTGTTGATTGATCCCCTCCAGCTCGGCACGCAGCGAGAAGCCGGCGTGGCTGGCGAACAGCGCGTCGACCTCGTCGACGGCGGCAGCGAAGACCGGGGATTCGTTCAGCAGCGTACGGCCCATCGCCGTCCACTGGCAGCCGTTGCCGTCGTAAACGAATACCGGGCCAAAACCGTTGTCGACCCGTTCACCAACGGCGGCGCCGGGGACACTTTCGGCGGCGGCCAGGGCATCCAGCCGGGTGATCGCGTCGGCGGCGTTGTCGCTGAGCAGTACCGCCGCGTGCGGATGGCGTTCGCGGCGGAAGGTCAGGCTGTAGGCGGTGTCGTAGAACGACACGTTGCCCGCGGTCAGGTTGTCGCTCAGGCGGGCGGCGAACTCGCGCAGCGCTTCCGGGCTGCGGGCGCTCAGGCATAGCGGCAGTTTGCGGACGGGAGCCTTGGGCTGGCCGGCTGCCTCGGGCTGCAGCGTCTCGCTCGGCGACTGCAGAATGACGTGGGCATTGGCGCCGCCGAAACCGAACGAGTTGATGCCGATGGTCAACTGGCCTTCGGCTTTCAGCTTGCGCGGCTTGTCTACGATGTCGAGATTCCAGCCTGCCAGGTCGATCCGCGGGTTGACCTTGCGGATACCGATAGTGGCGGGTACTTCACGTTCACGCAGGGCATAGAGCGCCTTGGCCAGCCCCGCGACGCCGGAGGCGGTCTCCAGGTGGCCGAGGTTGCTCTTGACCGAGCCGATCGGCAGCGGCGTCTTGCGCTTCTGGCCGATCGCCGCCCCAATGGCGCGGGTTTCCAGCGGGTCGCCGACGGCAGTGCCGGTGCCGTGGGCTTCCAGGTAGTCGATGTCGTCCGGCGTCAGCCCGGCACGCGCCAGGGTCCGGCTCATCAGCGCGACCTGGGCGTCGGTGTTGGGGACGGTCAGGCCTTTCTTGAAACCGTCGGTATTGACGCCGCTGCCGGCGACGACGGCCAGGATCCGGTCGCCGTCGGCGACGGCCTTGTCGTAGTCCTTGAGCAGGAAGATGCCGCCGCCCTCGGAGCGCACGTAGCCATCCCCGGATTCGTCGAAGACCTGACAGCGTCCGGTGGGCGAGAGCATGCTCGCTTTGGAGAAGATGATGAAGCCGAACGGGTGCAGATGCAGGCTGATGCCGCCGGTCAGCGCCATTTCCGTTTCGCCGCTGCGGATCGACTGGCACGCCTGGTGAAAGGCGACCAGCGACGAGGAGCAGGCGGTATCCATCGACATGCTCGGGCCGTGCAGGTCGAACACGTAGGAGATGCGGTTCGAGGCGATGCTCGAGGTGTTGCCGGTCGCGGTCGAGGTGTCGATCACCGACATGTCGTCGGCCATGCGGTACGAATAGTCGAGACTGGCGATACCCAGGAACACGCCACATTGACTGCCGCGCAGCGTCTGCGGCGGGATGCCGGCGTCTTCCATCGCTTCCCAGGCCATTTCCAGCAGGATGCGCTGCTGCGGGTCCATCTGGGCGGCTTCACGCGGCGAGATGCCGAAGAAGCTGGCGTCGAAGCCGGCAATGTCGCCGAGACTGCCGGCGGCAAAAGTGTAGCTGGTGCCAGGGTGCTGCTTGTCGGGATGGCGATAGGCCTCCATACCCCAGCGGTCGTCGGCGACTGTGGTGACGAGGTCTTCACCAGCCTTGAGCGCTTGCCAGAAACGTTGTGATGTCGGGGCACTCGGGAACCGGTGAGCTGCGCCGATGATGGCAACGCGTTTGGTCATTGGGACTCCTTGCTTCGTAGCATTGGCTACGCCTTTCTCAATTCGCACCAAACTCGCCGGCATGTTCGATGATTCTGTCGTAGATCGTTGTGCCTAATTTATCGGCTGGGAGCGTCATTCGTACGTTATCGCTCGAATGGGGTGCGGTCTGCCAGATGAAATAGTTCGTTAAACCATCCGGCTCGCCATGCAGTGCGTAGACTTTCGGCATGATCGGCACATGGTCTCCGTAGAAACCCAGAATGCCGGGCCGTTCATTTCTCCGAAGAGAATCCCTGAGTCGTCCAAGCATACAATCGGTATTGCGCAGATGCCTTAGATAAACCGTTAGCGCTTCGCAACCGCGGGTAACGCGGCCTTCGAGCCACCGTTCGGCGACGGTCGGGTCTGCCACTTCCAGATGGAGCGGGCCGTGGGTCTCCATGCTGATCACGAAAATAAACAGTGGCTTCCCGTCGGCCGCTGCCAATTGCTGCTGAACCCGCTCCGCCAATGCGAGATCGCCGATGTACTGGCCGTCGCGCTCGCTGATGTCGAAGTCGGCGATGTCCAGGAAGGTATCGAAGCCCAGCCTGGGGTAGACCTTGTCACGCAGATAGAAGCTGGCTGGATACGGGTGAATGCAGACGGTGCGATAACCCAGGCGCTTGAGCGCGCCGGCCAGGCTGTTGGCCGGCAGTTTCGATAGCTGATGGTAGGGGTTGAAGCGATGCACGCCGAGCCGGGACGGCGTGAACCCGGTGAGCACCGCGCACTCCGTGCGCACGGTATTGGCGCCCCAGGCGGGCACGTCGAAACGCCCGCTCTGCAACGCTTCAGTCATTAGCGCGTCGTACTCGCCGAGCAGTTCGCGGCGAATGGCCGGGTGCCAGTCGCGCGGATCGAAGAAGGATTCGCTCTGGACCAGTACCACGTTCGGCAGCCTGGCGGCATCGATCGCGTCAGGATCGGCCGGCGCTGCGAAGGCGGCGTCATTATCCTGGCGGTCGATGGGGTGGCGTGTCAGCCGGCCGTAGGCCCAGAGATAGGGGTAGAGGCCGAGGCTGACCAGGTCTTCGTTGGGTTCCAGCGTGCAGTCGGACAGGCGGGGCAGTTGCCGGGCCAGTACGGCAACGCTCGCCGCGACCAGCACCAGCGTCCCCAGCAGTGACCAGGGCGCATCGGCATGTCCGTAAAGCGAGGGCTCGAGCCAGAAGCCGATGCCGATCGCGATGGCGCCGGCCGCGCTGGCGGCAATGGTCAGGCCGATACCGAAAAATGGAATGTAAAGCCGAGGATGGCGCACCGCATCGACGAAGTACTCGAAGTCCTGACACAGGAAGGGTTCCCGCAGGGAGGTCGACTTGGTGTTGTTGACCTGGATGACCACCATCTGCAGCGAGGCGGCGATCACCAGCGCGAACCAGGGGCGCTGCACCACCAGCAGCCAGAAGGCGAAGTGCAGCACCGCAGTCGCCAGATGTACGGCGATCGCGGCCGGAGCACGTTGCCACAGCGGCTGGGGGCGAGGTTTCAGCAGTAGTTCGAACAGGCTGGTGACGACCAGTGTGGCGATCGTGGCCCAGAAACCGTTCCAGAAGCCCTGAATCATCGATGCGCTCCGTCGCCATGGTCGGGGTCATAGCCGAGCCACTTGAGCAGGCGCTGGGAGATCGCCGCCGGCAGCACGGCCAGCCACCAGCAGCCGAAATTGAGCGGGAATGGAAAGCTGATCCGGGCACGGTTGCGCTCGATGCCCCGGGCGATGACCTTGGCGGCGCGTTCGGGTTGCCACAGAAACGGTTTGGGGCCAGGCATCTCGTGGCACATCTTCGAGCTGACGTAGCCCGGCATGACCACACTGACGCCGACGCCATAAGGCGCCAGCCAGCCGCGCAGCGCTTCGCCATAGGCCTTGACGCCGGCCTTGCTGGCGCTGTAGCTCGGTGTGACCGGCAGACCGTGATAGGCCGCCAGCGAGCTCATCAGCACCAATTGCCCGCGCCCGGCGGCACGCATACGCTTGCCGAGGAAGTTGCCCATCGCCATCGGCACGCGCAGGTTGATCTCGAGCAGACGGCTGGCGTCTTCCCACGGCTCGCCACTACCGTCTTCGCCGATGTTGATGTTCATGCCGGCGTTGACGATGACGATATCCGGCACTGAGGGGTCACACAGCGATTCCAGCCAGCCGAACAGCGCTTCGTCCTTGTCCTTTTCGAACTGGCCCGGTTCGGCCTGACCCAGTTCGACCTGGCTCAGCTCGACCTCGGCACCGGCGTCGCGGCAGTTATCTGCCAGCGTCTCGAGCACGTCGCGCTGCCGGCCATGCAGGATCAACTGGTTGCCGGGCCTGGCATAAACAGCGGCCAGCGCCTGGCCGATGGCACCGGTAGCGCCAGTGATGACGATTCGGGTCATGACGCGATCTCATCCATGAGCTGTTTTAATGGAGAGCGCTCTCTTTGCAGCGCTTGCAGGGCATTTTCCGCAGCCAGGTCGATGCCGGGGCGGCAGTAGAACCCGCCGTTGATCTGAACGGTCCCGGCGACCGTTCGCCGGTAGGCCCGGAAGAGTGTCGCGTCCGGGGCCGGGATATCGAGCCAGAAATCATCCAGCCAGCCCTGATGAGTCAGGCCTGGCATGTCGTAGATCGGCGAGGCCAGGGTATGGGTCGGGCAGCCGAATCCCAGCGCCACATTGCCGGCGGTGCTGTTGACGGTGATCAGGCCGCTGGCCCGCTTGAGCAGGGCCTCGAGGTTGCCGCCCTCGAGATAGACCAGGCGGTCGCCCAGGTCGTATTCATGGGTCAATACCGTGATCAGTCGTGCGTACTGGGCCAGCCCCATGTCGAGCGGGTGATTCTTGATCACCAGAAATGCATCGCTGGGTGCATGGTAGGCGAACGAAGCGGCCACCTTGCCGATCACTTCCTGCATGTTCTTGTAGTCGGAGTGGTAACGGATCTGGGCGTCGTTCTTCAACTGCAGCGGCAGCAGGTAGAACGGGCGCCGGGATTCCATCAACGCCTGCAAGCGCTCATTGTCGCTACGTTTCCAATGTGGCTTGCGGAGCTTGCGCAGCAGGAAGCCGGCGTACTCCACCGGCGCCGTGACCAGGGCGTGATTGCGGTAGTGCGGATGCAGAAACGGGTTCGCGGCGCCGGCCAGGTGATAGAGCACGTCGTGCCTCGCACGGGTGTGGAACTGGTTGGGAAAGGCCTGAGGGCGTCCGACACTGGGCAGGCGCTTGCCGGCTTCCCGATACCAGGCGGGGTCGCGTGGCAGCAGCGAATGGGCGTTGACGCCCTCGCGCTCCAGCGTCACCCAGTAAGGCCGGAAATAGCCCTCTTCGAAGACGTGATTGCGGATGCCGCGACGACGCGCGGCCAGAATCGCACGACGATGCACCGGGCGACGGTCGCCGAAGACCACCTGGTCGGTGATGCCGTGACGCTCCCAGATCCCGCAAAGGAACTCGGGAATGTCCTTGGCCTGGCCACGATAGACGTAGGTGTTTCCCTGGCGCCAGTAGACGCTGTCACCCACGGTGAAATTGACCTTGGTCACCGCATGGCCCGCCGCCCGCAACCGCTCGCCCAGCCGGTCGAAGAACGGGGAGCAGACACCTTGTAGCAGCAAAAAGTGTTTGCGCATGTTGCTCAAAGTCAAAGCACTCAAGTCATCGCCTTCTGGAAAACAGGTTGCGGTATAGCCGATACAGGCGGACGCGCAGAGGAAGTCCCGAGCGTTGGTCGCGCTGCTGCCGCATCAGTTCGACGGCGGTATCGGCGTTGCAAAGCTCGCCAGTGGCAGGGTCGACGTAGGTTGGATACATCAACAGCGCGCCGGCGATCAGCGCGTCCAGCGTCAGCCGTCGTTGGCGACGCGAGGCATGTAGCCGATCGTGGGTCAGCCCCCAGCCGGCATAGAACGGCAGCCCGTAGGTATGCACTTCCACACCCCGCAACAGCCCTTCGAAACCCGTCAACGAGCACATGGTGTGGATCTCGTCGGCAAGTTCGATCAGATCGACGATGTCGTAGTCGACCAGTTCAAGGTCGTAGAGCTTGCGTGCGGTGCTGTCGAACAGGCCGATCCGTGCCCCCGAGACGACGTCCGGATGCGGCTTGTAGACGACGAATGCGTCGGGCCGATTCTGTCGGACGGCCTCGAGCAACGCCTGATTGGTCTTGATCTCGGGTGAACCATGGGCGATCGAGGCGTCGCTCTCGACCTGGCCGGGCACCAGTACGATCGGGCGAGAGCCGCCCATGTCCTGTGGAAGCACGGGCCGCGTCTTGCCACGCACGTTGTACTTCGACAGCTTCAGCTCGATCAGGCGCTGGCGCAGGCGGCCGGCTCGTGCCAGCAGCGCAGGTTCGAAATCCGTCTCCGCCAGTAGATACTCGAGATCGCTGGGGTTATTGGCGTCGTAATAGAGCCCGCGAGAGTCGAAGGCCAATGACAGCGGCCGGGTCAGGTCGACCCCGAGCCCGACCGAACGCACGAAGCCATCCTCCATTCGCCATAATTTCAGGCCGTGCTGACGGCATAGCGCCTTGATCTCGTCGGTGGCTTTCTGCCCCCACACCACCAGGCTGTCCCGTCCTTCCAGTTCGAGCGGCTGAGGATGATCGCTTTGGAGAAAGCGCACGCTCGACGCCGGGCCGAGGAAATCGGTAATGAAGGCGCGTTTCCAGCTGGAAAAGCCGACAGCCAGCCAACGCCCGGCAAGGCGGTCACGCTGACGCTTCTGATCGGCGATCAGATCGATGGTGGCCTCCAGCGTCGAGGCTTGCCCGGTATAGGGGTTGGCGTAGCGGCAGTAGCGCAGATAGGCCGCGGCGAACAGTTCCGGCAGTGTGCGTTGACGCTGGCGGCGCTCGCAGCGTAGCGCATCCCGGGTCAGCCCCCAGCCGGCATAGAACGGCATGCCGAAACAGTGCACCGGCTTTTCTGCCATCAGCGCCTCGAGCCCCAACTGGCTGGTGACCACGTAGACCGAGCCGACGGCGTCAAATAACGCCCACGGATTGAGGTCGTCACCGATCAGCCGGCAGCGGGGGTGCTTTGATGCCTGGGTCAGATAACCCTGCTTGCGTCCGGCAATGACGTCGGGATGAGTCTTGATCAGGATCTCGGCATCCGGATGGTCGGCGATCGCGCACTCCAGCATGTGCTGGAAAGAGCTGGCATCGGCCATGCCGTAAGTAATGGAGGCGTCGTCGCGGGTCTGGTCGACGATCAGCACTCGCGGTCGATCGGCGAGGGGCAGCGGCCGATCCGGCGCGTGATTGTATTTCGACAGCCGCAAATGGCGCAGACGCTGCATGGCCAGGTTGGCACGTGCCAGTTCGTCTGCGTCGAAATTGGCCTCGGCGAGCAGCCGTTCCAGGTCGGATGGGCGGGTCGCGTCGTAATAGATGCCGCTGCAGTCCACGACCAAGCTATGCGGCTGGGAGTAGTTGACGCCCAGCCCCAGCGATCGCAGGAAGCCATCCTCGATGGCGACATACGGCACGCCGCGCCGTGCGGCCAACCGTCTTGCCTGTGTCGAGGTGGGCTTCAGGCCCCAGCCGAGAATCGCATCGACGGGCTGGCGGCTACCGGGCTTGAGGCGGACCTGGCGCGAATATTCCGGTAGCAGGCAGTGGATGATGTTCCAGCGTGCCAACCCTTTGGAGAGGTAGCCGGCCACGCGAGGGGAGGACGGTCGCAGGACTGTCGAATCGTTGGGCATGGGTCACTAAAAGCGGATGCGGTCCGTCATCAAGGAGAACATCAAATAAAAGTTTGCATCACTGTCTCTTGCCTGGTTCGCAAGAGCACTCGAGCGATTCGAGTCAGTACTGAGGCAATTTCAAATTTATTGTAACGCAGGGCGAAGAATAGGCCTGCTTTTACGGTGTGTCGAATTGATAAAACTAAGAAGTTTTTGTAATCGTTAAAGTGCTAACAAACAAGGGAAGTGTAAGTAAACTTTTCTGCGGGGAAAATCGTTGCGCCGGGTATTAATAAACTCAGTCTATGCCCATTTTAATCGAGGTATTTAATTCGTTGTTTTTGGGTTAAGCGAATGGTCCATAAAAAGCTCGACGTGTTTGGGTAATTTAAAGACGTGCAGTTTTTGTCCCCAAGGATGTCGCTGTCCAGTTGGCGTTCAGGATGCCATTTAAAGATTTTAGTCCTTTTAAATCAGTGGATTGACTGTATGGGTGAAGGCTCGTTCTTTAGCATGAGTCCGTACTGTGTACTTGTTTTTATCACTGCTTTTGAAACGGCCTTTGGCGCTTTACATGAGCTTACCTGTCGCGATTTTAAAGTTTGACTTGGACTGGGTGATTGATCGAAAAAGGTCTCGAAAATAACAAGTGGCAGCGGCGTCCCGAGTTTCTCGAGCCGGTTTTGACCATTGGAAACTTTCGTTTCGTTACTCTCGACCGGATGCATGGAAACGTTATGCGCGAATTTACAATCAGGGCTCACGCTCACCTTCGGCAACTCGAAGCAGAGTCGATTCAGATCATTCGGGAAGTGGCTGCGGAGTTTCGCAATCCGGTAATGCTGTATTCGATCGGCAAGAATTCGTCGGTGATGCTGCACCTGGCGCGCAAGGCCTTCTACCCGGGGACGCCGCCGTTTCCGCTGCTGCACGTCGCTACCACCTGGGAATTCCGCGAGATGATGGCGTTCCGAGATCGCGTGGCCGCTCAGGTCGGCATGGAGCTGATCGAGCACGTCAACGAAGAGGGCCGGGCCACCGGGATCAACCCGTTCGATCACGGTAGCGCTAAATATACCGACCTCATGAAGGCCCAGGCGCTCAAGCAGGCGCTGGACAAGCACGGCTTCGATGCGGCGTTCGATGGCGCGCGAAGAGACGAGGAAGCTTCCCGTGCCAAGGAGCGCGTCTACTCGTTTCGCGACAAGCACCACCGTTGGGACGCCAGACAGCAGCGGCCCGAGCTGTGGAGTCTCTACAACGGCAAGATCAACCCGGGCGAATCGATCCGGGTGTTCCCGCTTTCCAACTGGACCGAGCTGGATATCTGGCAGTACATCCATCTCGAGTCGATCGCTATCGTGCCGCTCTATTACGCGGCCCCACGCCCTACGGTCGTGCGGGACGGCAGGCTGATCGTGGTCGACGATGCCCGGTTCCCGCTGGCTGCCGACGAGGTGCCGCAGGAGCGCTGGGTACGCTTCCGCACGTTGGGCTGCTACCCGCTGACCAGCGCCATCGAGTCACGCGCGACCACCTTGCCGGCCATCATTCAGGAAATGCTGCTCGCCCGTACCGGCGAGCGCTTCGGTCCCGTCGTGGATCATGGCGGCGTTGGTCCGGTGGAGCAGAAAGCGCGCGAGGGGTACGTCCGATGACCCTTCAACCCGCGCTGTTCGCCAATGATATCGACCGCTACCTCAAGGAGCACGAGAGCAAGGGGCTTTTGCGCTTCATCACCTGTGGCAGCGTCGATGACGGCAAATCGACCCTGATCGGCCGGCTGCTCCACGACTCCAGGATGATTCGGGAAGACCAGCTGGCTGCGGTGACACGAGACTCTCGGCTACGGGGCAGCGTGGGCGGCCAGGTCGATCTGGCGCTGCTGGTCGATGGCCTGCAGGCGGAGCGCGAGCAGGGCATCACCATCGATGTCGCCTATCGGTTTTTCTCCACCGACAAGCGCAAGTTCATCATCGCCGATACCCCGGGACACGAGCAGTACACCCGCAACATGGCCACCGGCGCTTCCACTGCCAGCCTGGCGGTGATCCTGATCGATGCACGCTACGGCGTGCAGTTGCAGACCCGGCGGCACAGCTTCATCTGCGACCTGCTCGGCATTCGTCACTTCATGATCGCGGTCAACAAGATGGACCTGGTCGACTATTCCGAGGCCCGGTTCCAGGAGATCGTCGCCGACTACCGCGACTTCGCCGACGGGCTGAACGTGACCGACGTGCGCTTCTTGCCCATATCGGCGCTGAACGGCGACAACGTCGTCAATCCCAGTAGCGATATGCGCTGGTTCGACGGGGCGCCGCTTTTGACCCAGCTCGAGCAGATCGAGATCCTGGCGGTGCAGAACCTGCACGAGCTGCGCTTCCCGGTGCAGTACGTCAATCGACCCAATCTCCACTTCCGGGGTTACTGCGGCACGCTGGCGGCCGGTGCCGTCGAGGTGGGGACCGAAATTCGGGTCGAGCCCTCCGGCCAGCGTTCGAGCGTGGCGCGCATCGTGACCAACGACGGCGACCTGAACGTGGCCTATCCGGGGCAATCGGTGACGCTGACGCTGCACGACGAGATCGACATCTCCCGTGGCGACACCCTCGTCGCGGCGAACAGCGACATCGAGCCTTGCACGGCATTCACCGCCGACGTGGTGTGGTTGCACGAGACGCCGCTGATACTGGGCCAGGAGTACGAGATCAAGGCCGGCACCCGCATCGTGCCGGGGCGTGTCGTCCGCATCGTCTATCAGGTCGACGTCAATACCATGGCGCGCAGCGCCACCGATACCCTGGGGCTCAACGGCATCGCCCGCTGCCAGATCGAGGTCACCCAGCCGCTGGTGCTGGATAGCTATCAGCGTTCTCCGGAAACCGGCAATTTCATCTTCATCGACAAGCTGAGCAACCTGACGGTCGGCGCCGGCATGGTCGTGGATGCGCTGAACGTCGGCCATATCGTCTGGCACGACATGGCGGTCACCAAGCGTCGGCGTGCCGAACGCAATCGCCAGAAGCCGAGCATCATCTGGTTCACCGGGCTTTCCGGGGCGGGCAAGTCCACGGTGGCCGATGCGCTGGAAAGACAGCTTTTCGGCATGGGCTACAACACCTATCTGCTGGACGGCGACAACGTCCGCCACGGTCTTTGCCGCGACCTCGGCTTCAGCGACGAGGATCGCCAGGAGAACATCCGCCGGATCGGCGAAGTGGCCAGGCTGATGGTCGATGCCGGCATGGTCACGCTGGTCTCGTTCATCTCACCGTTTCGCGACGACCGCCGCATGATCCGCAATCTGGTGGAAGACGGGGAGTTCATCGAGGTCTTCGTCAATACCCCGCTTGCGGTCTGCGAACAGCGTGATCCCAAGGGCCTTTATCGCAAGGCGCGTCGCGGCGAGATCAGCCAGTTCACCGGCATCAGTTCCCCCTACGAAGCGCCGGAATCACCCGAAGTCGAAATCGATACCTCCGCTTATGACCTCGAGGAAACCGTCGGGCGACTCATCGCGGCTCTGCGTCGGCATCGGATCATTTGAAGGGCATGAATCCCGCTCGCACAGGCGGGCGTGCAAGCAGTCGATTTTTCAAGAATGGACAGTCAGCAGGTGGCAGTCAGTGGGTAGAGAAGCAGCAATCCATTACATCGCAACAGCAGGCAAGGTTCTCGGCGATAACGCACGGGAAAGCGAGGGAAAGGTGGGCACGATGAAAAAAGCAGTCAGGAAAGTCAGGTTCGATCGCGCATCTCGATGGCTGGCGGTAGCGCTGACGCTCGCCGCCGTCTCGGGGTGCGCGACCTCCTATCAGCAACGTCTCGATACGGCCGTGGTGCCGATGGACGATGCCACGCCGGTGAACGCGGCGCTGGCGACGTTTCTCGACAGCGCCGCCACGGGCAGCGTCACCACGCTCGCCACGTCGCCCTGGGGCGCCAACGTGGCGATTCATGCCCGCGAACGCTACTTCTCGGCCAGCGGCCGGCGCTGCGTTCGTCTGGATGTCACGCGCAACGCGGCACCGGCCAGCCTGCCGGCGGGGGAAATCACCTGCCTGGTGCCCGGTAAAGGCTGGTACGCACAACGCCTGGTGACGGAAATCATTCGCTAGATCGCATCCGAAAAGCGTTCGGATGCGTGATCGGCGAAGCCGTCGAAATCCGTCGTTCCAGATGCCGGAGCGACCTGGTTGCCACCGAATTGACGAGTGCCTTCAGCGGCATTTGACCGGCTATTCAATGTTTCGAGATCCGGTATTCGTGGCCTGAAAAAACGTGAAGGAAGGGAACCATCATGAAGCGGGTAGCAATGATTTTCCGGGCCATGTGCCTGGTGGCGGTAGCGTGCTTGAGCGCCAACCTTGCTCACGGGCAGGACATCGGATTGAACAGCAGCACGTTGCTGGGCAGCGACCAGGAAGCACAGGCGATGACCTCGCAGTCGGAAGAGGGCGACATGGCCGAGACGCCGCCGCGAGCCGACTGGGATAGCGGCACTTACGGGCCGGTCGATCCCCGGGCACAGGCGATGGTCGATCCCAATACCCTGCCGCCGTTCGGCGAGAACCTGTTCAGCGGCGGCTTCCGCGGGATGATGGCCGACGGGCTCAACCCCGACTATCTGATCAAGCCCGGCGACCAGATCACGATCCGGGTCTGGGGCGGGGTCGAGATCGATCGCGTGCTGGCGGTGGACGCCCAGGGCAACATCTTCCTGCCGAGCATCGGGCCGTTGCAGGTCCAGGGCATCTCCAATGCCCAGCTCAATGCCAGGGTGCGTGGGGCGATCCAGTCGGTCTACCCGGAAAACGTCAGCGTCTACACCAATCTGCAGGGCGTGCAGCCGGTGGGGGTCTTCGTCACGGGCTACGTGATGAATCCGGGGCGCTACTCGGGGACCCCGAACGATTCAGTGCTCTACTTCCTCGATCAGGCGGGCGGCATCGACCAGGCGCTGGGCAGCTACCGTCAGGTCTTGATCAAGCGCGGCAACCGGGTCGTCGACATTGTCGATCTCTATGACTTCCTCATCGATGGCGATATCGCGCGGCCGCAGTTTCGGGACGGCGACACCATCGTGGTCGAGGAGCGCGGACCGGCCATCAGCGTCGTTGGCGACGTGCAGAAGAACTACCGTTACGAGCTGATCGGCGATGCCCTGACCGGACAGGACGTGATCAACCTGGCGCGACTGAAATCCGGCGTATCGCATGTGCTGCTTCGCGGCAGCCGTCCGTCCGGCCCGATCTCCCGCTATCTGCCGCTGGCGGAGTTCCGCAGCGCCGAGGTGCGCCGCGGCGACGAGGTGCTGTTCAGCGCCGACCTGCGCGACGAGACCATCGTGGTCCAGGTGGAGGGCAGCTATTACGGGCCTTCACGTTATGCGCTGCCGCGGGATGCGCGTCTGGGCGAGTTTCTCAACGCGATCAGCGTGCCCCAGAGCATGACCAGCTATCAGGATATTTCCATCCGCCGGATCAGCGTGGCGGAGCAGCAGGCCCAGTCACTGAAGGACAGCCTGCGTCGGCTCGAGACGACCTATCTCGGTTACCCGGCCCGCACGGCCAAGGAAGGCGAGATTCAGGTGCGTCAGGCGGAGCTGATCGAGCGGTTCGTGCGGAAGGCGTCCCAGGTCAAGCCGACAGGTCGGCTGGTCGTCGCCCGGGAAGGCAATGTCGCGGACATTCGGCTGCAGGATGGCGACATCGTCACGATCCCCGAGAACACCGACTCCGTCCTGTTGAGCGGCGAGGTGATCATTCCTCAGGCGATGGTCTACACGCCAGGCATGAGCGCCATGGATTACATCCAGCAGGCCGGCGGATTCACGCCCAGGGCCGACGAAGATCAGGTGCTGGTGGTTCACCGCAATGGTGCTGTCGTCCAGTCGGGTCAGACCCGGATGCGCGCCGGCGACGAGATCATCGTTCTCCCGGCGGCCCCGACGAGCAATATCGAACTGGCTTCCGCGATTACCCAGATCCTGTTCCAGGTTGCCGTGGCGACTCGCGTGGCGCTCGACCTATGAGCGCACTCGATCCGCGATCTTTCCGCCTGACGCGTCCGTCGCGCGCACTCTCTCGGGGGTAATCCATCATGGCTACGGATTCTTTACGACCGGATTCTTCAGGATCCGATTTCGCAAGACCGCCCGGCGCGCCTTCCCGCTCTCCGTGGCGGGTGGCCCGGAGCGTCTGGTTCGCCATGTTCATGCGGGAAGCGACCTCGCGCACCATGGCCGATCGCATGGGCTGGTTCTGGATGATCTTCGAGCCGCTGGCGATCATCGGCGTGATGGTGTCGGTGCGGGGGCTGTTCATGTCCGGCCGCCACATCGCCGGTGCCGATTACGTGGCCTGGATGGTGGTCGGGCTGATGGGCTTCATGCTGTTCCGCGAAAACATGATGCGCTCGATCGGCGCGGTGGAAGCCAATCGCGGGCTATTCGCCTATCGCCAGGTCAAGCCGATCGATCCGGTGCTGGTCCGCTGCTTCCTCGAAGGCATGCTCAAGTCGCTGATCTTCATCCTGTTCATCACGATCGGCAGCCTGCTCAAGTTCGAGCTGATGCCGGACTATCCGTTCGGCGCCATGATGGATTGGCTGTCGTTGTGGGCGCTGGGCTGGGGCATGGGGCTGACGCTGTCGGTGCTGGGCGATCTGGTGCCGGAAATCGGCAAGGTCGCTCGCATTCTCAACCTGCCTTTGCTGCTGCTCTCCGGCGTCATCTTTCCGGTGCTCTACGTGCCGCATCAATACCGGGAATACCTGTTGTGGAATCCTATCGTCCACGGCCTGGAGAGCATGCGTCTGAACTTCTTTGCCGGCTACCACACGATCGACGGTATCGACATGACGTATCTCTGGTTCTGGGCGCTGGCGCTGATTTCGCTGGGGCTGGTCCTTCACATGCGCTTTCGCGATGAGCTGAAAGCGCACTGATTTTTCAGACAATGTGAGGACTGTCCCCATGATCGAAATCCGCAATCTCTACAAGCGCTACCACAACCATCACGACAGCCCGTGGGTGCTCAAGGACATCTCTCTGACCATCCCTTCCGGGGTCAGTGTAGGACTGCTGGGTCGCAACGGGGCGGGCAAGTCGACGCTGCTGCGACTGATCGGCGGCATGGACTCGCCGGACCGCGGCGAGATCATTCGCAACAGCCGGGTTTCCTGGCCGATCGGTCTGGCGGGCGGCTTCCAGGGCTCGATGACCGGGCGCCAGAACGTCAAGTTCGTGGCTCGGATTCACGGTGCCGAGGAGGAGATCGAACGGGTCGTGCGGGAAGTCGAGGACTTCGCCGAGATCGGCGATGCCTTCGACGAGCCGGTCAAGACCTACTCCTCCGGGATGCGCTCACGCCTGGCGTTCGGGCTCTCGCTGGCCTTCGACTTCGACGTCTATCTCTCCGACGAGGCGACCGCCGTGGGCGACCGCGCCTTCAAGGCCAAGGCCAAGAATGCGTTCAAGGAGCGTGTCGGCCGGGCCAGCCTGATCATGGTCTCCCACGGCGAAGGGGTGCTGAGGGAGTTCTGCGAGGCGGGCATCGTGCTGGAGAAAGGGCAGGCGAAATGGTTCGACGATATCGAGGAGGCGATCAGCGCCTATCACGAGGCGACCGACGGCAAGAAGATCGCACCGCCCAAGGTGCCCACGTCGCTCGCCGAAGCGAAGCAGCAGCTGATGCAAGCCAATCTCGAGTTCGAGCAGGCCCGTCTCGAGTACCAGATAGCCAGTGACGATCCCACCCGCAATGATCCCGGCGATGCGCTGCGCTGGCGCATGGAGGAGGCCCGCGAGCGGATGCACGAGGCGCGCCGTCATGTGCAGCAGTTCCAGTCACAGGCGAAAGCGAAGCCTCGTAATCGAACGAAAAAGACTCCGAATAAGCCCCCGAAAAAGACAGGTCGGCCATGAACAAGTCATCTCATACCAATAAATCATCGCGGTTGCGCAAGTCGTTCCACTGGATCGTGTGCTTGATCGCGATCGTCGTCGTCTCGCTCTACTGGGCGTTGTGGGCCAGCGATCGCTATGTCTCCCATGCCAACGTGGTGCTCGAAAGCCCCCAGCTCGCCTCGCCGACGTTGAGCGTGAGTTCGCTGCTGAGCGGCGGGGCGACCAGCAATCTCGCGGACATGCTGCTGCTGCGCGATTACATGCGTTCCGTCGACATGCTGAAGCTGCTCGTCGAGGAGGCGGATTTCCGCAATCACTACGCCAATTCCGGGGCGGACTTCTTCAGCGCACTGGGGGACGAAAACGCGCCGCTGGAAGAGCTGCACGATTACTTCCTCTCGCGGGTTTCGGTGGAGCTGGACGACTACGCCGGCGTGCTGCGGGTCGATGTCGAAGCCTTCGATCCGGAGGAAGCCAACAAGATCGCGCAACTGCTGCTGGACGAGGGCGAGCGCCACATGAACCTGATGGGCCAGCGCCTGGCGGAGGAGCAGGTGCGCTTCCTCGAACAGCAGGTCGCGCTGCTGGAAGAGAAATTCCAGCAGACCCGTGATGCATTGCTCGACTACCAGAACGCCAACGGACTGGTCTCGCCGACGGGCACGGTGGAAAGCCTCAGCTCGGTGGTTTCGGGGCTGGAAGGGCAGCTCGCCATCGCCAAGGCGCGCAAGAGCGCGATGACCAGCTACCAGAGCGCCCGTTCTCCGGAAGTCGTGCGCATCAACAGCGAGATCAAGGCGCTTACCAATCAGATCACCCAGGAACAGCAGCGTCTGGCCCGCCAGTCGGGCAACGCGCTCAACAGCATTTCCTCGGAGTACCAAACCCTGATGCTGCGGGCGCAGTTCGCTCAGGACAGCTACTCCGGGGCGCTGGGCGCGCTCGAGAACACCCGCATCGAAGCGGCACGGAAGCTCAAGCAGGTCTCCGTGCTGCAGACGCCGACGATGCCGGAATACCCCGAGCAGCCCGAGCGGCTCTACAACTCGGTGGTATTCGCGGTGATCGCGCTGTTCATCACGCTGATCATCAACATGCTGATCCTGATCGTGAAGGACCACCGCGACTAAACGGCAGGCAGGGCGGGTTCGGCGCATGCCGCGGCCCGGCCCTCCCTGGCGGCGCAGCAGTACCGACCAGCAAGACGGTTACCAACGAGACGGTTACCAACAAGACGAACGACCCAACGACAGATCTACCCAATTAAAGATCTACCCAACTATAGGCTCGACGGGGGAATGACCATGAGCATGACATTTCTAGTGACAGGTGGCGCCGGGTTCATCGGCTCGGCAGTCGTGCGCGAATTGATCGAGCACACACCGCATCGCGTCATCAATGTCGACAAACTGACCTACGCCGGCAATCCGGAATCGCTGGCACGCGTCGACAGCGACGAGCGCTACGAATTCCGGCTGGCCGACATCTGCGATGCCTCGGCCATGAACCGGATCCTGAGGGAGTACCGGCCGGACGTCGTCATGCACCTGGCGGCGGAGAGCCACGTGGATCGCTCCATCGACGGGCCGGCGGCGTTCATCGAGACCAACATCATGGGGACCTACGTCCTGCTGGAGGCGACACGCGCCTACTGGAAAGGGTTGCAGGACAGCGACCCCCGCAAGGCCGCGGTGTTCCGCTTCCACCACATTTCCACCGACGAGGTCTATGGCGACCTGCACGGCGTCGACGATCTGTTCACCGAGACGACGCCGTACGCGCCGAGTTCACCCTATTCGGCCAGCAAGGCGAGCTCCGATCACCTGGTTCGCGCCTGGCACCGGACCTTCGGCCTGCCGACGCTGGTGACCAACTGTTCCAACAACTACGGGCCGTTCCATTTTCCGGAAAAGCTGATCCCGCTGATGATCCTCAGCGCGCTGGCCGGAAAGTCGCTGCCCGTCTACGGCGATGGCAAGCAGGTTCGCGACTGGCTTTATGTCGAGGATCACGCGCGGGCGCTGGTGAAAGTCGCCAGCGAGGGCAGCATCGGCGAGACCTACAACATCGGCGGCCACAACGAGAAGCAGAACATTCAGGTCGTCGAGACCATCTGCGAGCTGCTCGAGGAACTGGCGCCGCGGAAGCCGGCGGGAGTTGCTCACTATCGTGACCTGATCACCTTCGTGACCGATCGGCCGGGCCATGACCAGCGCTATGCGATCGACGCCTCCAAGATCCAGCGTGAACTGGGCTGGGCGCCGCAGGAGACCTTCGAGAGCGGCATGCGCAAGACAGTGCAGTGGTTCCTCGAAAACGACGTCTGGTGGCGCCGGGTGCAGAACGGCAGTTATCAAGGGGAGCGGCTGGGAGCCATCGCATGAACATTCTGATTCTGGGAGGAAGCGGCCAGGTCGGCTTCGAGCTGCAGCGCGCGCTGGCCCCGCTCGGAAACTGCATTGCGCCGGGGCGCCGGTCGCTCGATCTGCAGGATGCCGCGGCCGTCGTGCGTCTGCTCGACGAGCTTGGCCCGAGCCTCGTCGTCAATGCGGCGGCCTGGACGGCGGTGGATGCCGCCGAAAAGTCACGTGACGAGGCCTTTCGCCTCAACGCGGCGCTGCCGGCCCAGCTTGCCGACTACTGTGCGTCCCACTCGGCGAAGCTCGTTCACTACTCCACGGACTACGTCTATCCCGGCGGTGGCGACACGGCGTGGCAGGAGACCAGCGAGACCGGCCCGCTGTCCGTCTACGGAAAGAGCAAGCTGGCCGGTGACGAGGCGGTGCTGGCCAGCGGCGCCGATGCGCTGATCTTCCGCACCAGCTGGGTCTACAGCGCGCGCGGCCACAACTTCATGAAGACCATGCTGCGCCTGGCTCGGGAGCGCGAGGCGTTGCGCATCGTCGGCGACCAGATCGGCGCACCGACGCCGGCCCGGCTGATTGCGGAAGTGACTTTGCTGGCCGTGAAGCAGCGCGGGGAGGGCCGTCTCGAACCGGGCCTCTACCATCTCGCCCCGCGTGGCGAGACCAACTGGCATGGCTTCGCCCAGGCGATCTTCCGACATGCCGAGGCACTCGGGGAAACCTTGCGGGTAAAGCCGGACCAGGTGGTGTCGATTGCGACCGCGAATTACCCCACGCCCGCGCGTCGGCCGCTCAACTCGCGGCTGTCGCTGGAGAAAGTCGAGCAAGCCCTGGGCATCACGCTGCCGAATTGGGAATCCCAATTGCAGTTGACGCTGGCGGAGCTGCTCGAAGCCGCATAGCGCGTTCTTCCGTGGCGCGCTCGCAACTTCTCGTGAAAGGAGACCCTTGCAAGAGGGGCGACTTTTATACCGTTACCTTGAATGTCTGAATCGATCTTCGTATCGAAAGGAGCTTCACCATGGCACGTAAAGGCATCATCCTGGCCGGCGGTTCCGGTACTCGCCTGCATCCGATTACCCAGGGCATTTCCAAGCAGCTGCTGCCGGTGTACGACAAGCCGATGATCTACTACCCGATCTCGGTGCTGATGCTGGCAGGGATCCGCGAGATATTGATCATCTCGACGCCTTCCGACCTGCCGCAGTATCAATATCTGCTGGGCGACGGCGCGCAGTTCGGGGTGCGGTTCGAATACGCCGAACAGCCTTCACCGGATGGTCTGGCCCAGGCGTTCCTGATCGGCGAATCGTTCATCGGCAACGACTCCGTGTGTCTGGTACTGGGCGACAACGTCTTCCACGGCCAGCACTTCTCGGAGCAGCTGCTGCGGGCTTCTGACGTGCAGAAGGGTGCGACGGTCTTCGGCTATCTGGTCAAGGACCCGGAACGCTTCGGCGTGGTGGAGTTCGATGCCTCGGGCAAGGCGCTGTCGATCGAGGAGAAGCCGATCAAGCCGAAGTCGCCTTACGCGGTTACCGGCCTCTACTTCTACGACAACGACGTGGTCGAGATCGCCCATCAGGTCAAACCCTCCGAGCGCGGCGAGCTGGAAATCACCAGTATCAACAATGCCTACCTCGAGCGGGGCGATTTGCGCGTCGAACGGTTGGGGCGCGGCTTCGCGTGGCTCGATACCGGTACGCACGACAGCCTGCTGGAAGCCGGGCAGTACGTGCAGACGATCGAGCACCGCCAGGGGCTCAAGGTCGCCTGTCTGGAAGAGATCGCCTGGAATCATGGCTGGATCGACGACGCGACGCTGGCCGAACGCGGAACCGCCCTCAAGAAGACCGGCTACGGCCAGTATCTGCTCAAGCGCCTCGAAGACGCTCAGCGCGGCGGGACGACGGGCGAAGTCGTCATGGCCGGCTTCGGCGGCAGTCGCTGATTTCGGTTCGTCAGTTCAACCAATCACCTCAGCCATCAACCAGCTATCCACCAGCCATCAACCCAGCCGGAGAGAGGGACGACATGAATTACGAAAAGCTGGCCATTCCTGACGTCGTGCTGATGACACCCCATGTGTTCGGCGACGAACGAGGCTTCTTCCTCGAGACCTTTCGACACAGCGAATTCGTCGAACACTGCGGCGACTACCGGTTCGTGCAGGACAACCACAGCAGGTCCGGCCAGGGCATTCTGCGCGGGCTGCACTATCAGCTGCATCAGCCGCAGGGAAAGCTGGTCCGGGTCACCCGGGGCGAGGTCTATGACGTCGCGGTCGATCTTCGCCGCAGTTCGCCCACCTTCGGGCAGTGGGTCGGCGCGTTGTTGAGCGAAGACAATCGCCAGATGCTGTGGGTGCCGCCAGGCTTCGCCCACGGCTTCTACGTCACCAGCGAGATCGCCGAGTTCCAGTACAAGTGCACGGACTACTATGCGCCGGGCGATGAATACAGCCTGCACTGGAACGACCCGCAACTGGCCATCGACTGGCCGCTGGTGAGCGACGAGCCGGTGACCTCCGATAAGGACGAACAGGGAAGACGACTGGCCGACGCCGCGACCTTCGCCTAGCCCCGAGTCGATTTCGGGAAACGCTGCCGGAGCCGTCTCGAAGCGGACTCGAAGCTCACCCGACATTCACTCGACGCTCACTCGAAGATCTTCCAGGCCACCGTTCCTGAACCGCCAGCGCTCGCCGGTCCGCGTTCCGGTCATTGGCCTGATTCACGGATCCAGAATCCTGGGTCGTGGATATCGTGGATATCGTGGCGACGAGGCGAAAGTGTCATTCCGTGCGGGGCCGGCCGGTCTCGCCTATTCGAATTTCTGAGCTGCCCAGTGGGCGGCATCGCGCATCATGGGGATTTCTCGGATGAAGATCACCGTTTTCGGTACCGGTTATGTCGGTCTGGTCACGGGTACCTGTCTGGCTGACGTTGGCCATGACGTGGTCTGTGTCGATATCGACCAAAGCAAGATCGAGCGCCTGGTTCAGGGAGACATTCCCATCTATGAACCCGGTCTCGAGTCGATGGTGCTGCGCAACATCGAAGGCCAGCGCCTGAAATTCACTACCGATGCCAGAATGGCGGTAGAACACGGCGTGCTGCAGTTCATTGCCGTGGGCACGCCGCCCGACGAGGATGGCAGTGCCGACCTGCAATACGTGCTGGCGGTGGCGTCCACCATCGGTCAGTACATGAACGGCTACAAGGTCGTCATCGACAAGTCGACCGTGCCGGTCGGGACCGCCGACAAGGTGCGGGAGCGTATCGAGGGCGTGCTGGCGGAACGCGTCGCCGATCTGCCGTTCGATGTCTGCTCCAACCCGGAATTCCTCAAGGAAGGTTCGGCGCTGGAGGATTTCACCCGGGGCGCCCGTATCGTCGTCGGGACCGAATCGGATCGCGTCGCCGATTTGATGCGGGAGTGCTACGCGCCCTACAACCGCAATCGCGAGAAGTTGATGTTCATGAGCGTGCGCGCGGCCGAACTGACCAAGTATGCGGCCAACGCGATGCTGGCGACCAAGATCAGCTTCATGAACGAGATCGCCAACCTTGCCGAACGCCTCGGTGCGGATATCGAGGACGTGCGTCGCGGCATCGGCTCCGACCCGCGTATCGGCTATCACTTCATCTATCCCGGCTGTGGCTATGGCGGTTCCTGTTTTCCGAAGGACGTGCAGGCACTGGCCCGTACCGCCAGCAAGGTGGGGTACGAAGCCGAGCTGCTGAAAGCCGTGGAAGCGGTCAACAAGCGCCAGAAATCCACCCTGTTCGAGAAGCTCTCCCATGCCCTGGATGGCGAGCTGGAAGGCAAGACGATCGCGGTCTGGGGGCTGTCCTTCAAGCCGGAAACCGACGACATGCGGGATGCGCCAAGTCGGACGCTGATGGAAGCGCTATGGGACAAAGGGGCCACGGTGCAGGCCTACGATCCCGAGGCCATGAAGGAGTGCCGCCGCATCTACGGCGAGCGAGATGACCTGATATTGGTCGCGGACCGTATCCAGGCGGTCAAGAAGGCCGATGCGCTGGTGATCTGCACCGAATGGAAGGAGTTCCGCACCCTCGATGCCGAGTGGATTCGCGGCCAGCTGAGTGCACCGGTGGTCATCGATGGTCGCAACCTGTTCGACCCGGAAACCATGTCAGCGGCCGGGGTCGACTACTACGCGGTGGGGCGGGGCAAGACGATCGATCCTCGCGTTGCCGCCTGATACGTCTTCTCCTCCTGTCGGAAGCCCGGCCCGTCGCTCGAGTGGGCGTTGCCGGGCTACAAAACGATAAGAAAGTTTCGCGAAACGTTTCTGTTGAGTAAGTCTAACCCTGCCTTTTATGAAGTTTTTAATAGGCTTTCGGAATGGTTTATTCATCGGTTTATGGATGGTGAATATCGATGAGTAAATTCATCTTCAATAAAGGTCGGGTCGCGATTAACCTGACTAAAGTCTTAGCAATGGTTGCTCGGTTACCGGCGCTTAAAACTGACTGAAAGTCACCATTGATTTGATTTTAAAGTTCTATTTCGTTGATTGTTGATATTGCTGGTGGTTCGAGAAGCCTGTTGCCAACCGGCAGTGGCTACTGGGGAATAGTCAACGAATTGTCATGGCGGGTTGTTATAGGGCGGCAATCGATACTCCTGGTCATGACAATAAAGATAACGTTATTACGATGAAGCAACGTTGCTTCTGCCTGTGTCACCGTTACTGATAATGACACTCTGGTCATGACGCATTCCGAAGCTGCGCCTGGCGGTATTCCATCGCCGTGATGGAAAAGAATAGCAATAAGTCGCTCATAGAAATAAGTCGCTCATTGCGACAAACCAAACGACAGACGAGGCATCATCATGCAAGCCAAGAGCCGGGCATTATATGAATTCGGGGCGACCTTTCTTGGGCCCGCATTGCACGTTTACGCCGAGTCCATTGAAGCCGAGGCCGAAGGTCATTTGCCGGTGTGCCTGGCGAGGGAAGGCTGGTGTTTTCACCGTCTGTTGATTCGTCTCCAGCGGGAGTCCTCGATCGACCTGCCGCACGATCCCATCTACCTGCGGGTCTCCAGAACGCTGCTCTTCCGCGCCATGCTGGGTTCGGAGACGATCACGCCGATGGCGCTGAGCAACGATTTCTCGGGCAGTATTCTGGATCTCATGCGCAAGCGATTCGGTCTTCAGCTGCACGAGATATTCGCGGCGTTGCCGTTCGAGCTGCTGCGCTTCAATTGCGAGCTTCCCAAGGACAAGGATCTGGTTCTGCAGTGGTTGACGCCCCATCTCGAGGCATTGAAGAAGGTCGTTTCACCGACCCGAAAATCGCTGGTCGCCTATCTGGAACGGTCCGGATTGATGGACCCGGACAAGCGTTCTCTGATGCTGGATCTGGGCTACTCCGGCACGATCCAGAAGATTCTCACTCATATCATCGAGCGGGATACCACGGGGCTCTATTTCATCGCCACCAAGCCGGGTGACACCGAAGTCAGCAAGCACCATGCGCTGTTGAAGGGTGTCTTCCACGAGGGCGTCGGCTGGCGCAATGGCTGCACCATGCTCGACCGTTCGCTGCTTTTCGAATGCCTGCTGACCGCGCCGCACGGGCAGATGGTCGACATTCGGCAGAAGAGCAATCAGGAGTTCGAATACTTCTACGGACGCCAGGCGGGAACGCAGCGTCATTTCCAGGATTTGAAGACGGTCTTCGATGGGGCGATCGATCACGTCGTGATGTGTCGACGACACGGCGTGAATTATTCGCCAGAGGACGTGCAGGGGCTTTACGAGGTCTTTGCGACCCGACCCAACTGTATCCCGCACGATGTCTGGCACCTTTTCAGTGTCGATGACGACATCACCGGCAACGGCATCGTCAATCCGATGCAAATGTTCGCAATATAAATCAAGAGGTGGGGGCCCACATGAAACCAACGGGAAAGATGATATCGCTACTACCGTGGCTATTTCAGACCCAGTTCGCCAGTCAGGCGCGCAAGAAGCGTCTGGCGGCGGAAGAGGTCGTGGGAATGGACGACAATATCGTCGTGCCGGAGAGCGGTATCGAGGATCAGCCGCGCAAGACGCCCATCCCCGATGACAGAAATCTGGTCACCGTGACCGAAACGTTCGTCGTCGCGGAGGGCGAGGCGGTCAACGACGATCTTTCCTCGACCGACGTCAACGTCGACGCCGACGATAAGGTAACGACACCGTCTGTCGACCCCGCGACGGCCATCGGTGAGGAAGCGACAAGCTCGCGTATCGGCGATTCCGAAGCCGTCGAGTCCGAAGTCCTCGAGCTTCCGCTGGGGGATGCCGCGCGTGAAGGCGGAGCCCACGCCGCCATGATGAGCCAGGCGTTCATGGATGCGCTGAACACGGGGCTGTTCGATCCCAAGTGGTATCAGGCGACATACGGGCTGCGCTTCTCGACACAGCGTGAGGCATTCGACGACTACATCCGCAAGTCCCGCTTCGCGCCGGTCAACCCCTCGCCGCGCTTCGACAGCGAAACCTATCATCGGATGTACATCGATGTCTTTCATGCTCAGCAGAGCCCGCTTCAGCACTATCTGCTGCATGGACGTAGCGAAGGCCGACAGCATGTGCCCGCCACGGTGCGCTGGTTCCCACGGGAGATCGTCACGCCCGGCAAGCGGCTGACACCGGCAGCGAGCGAGCTCAAGGTCGCGCTCTGCCTGCATGTCTTCTATGTCGATTTTCTGGATCGCTTTGCCCAGGCCATCGAGCGGTTCCCGGTGACCGTCGACGTCTATCTCACGCTGGCGGATGCCAGCTTCGAGACGCGTGCCCGTCAGCTGTTCGGCGAGCATGCGCGGGTCGGCAAGCTCGAGACTCGTGTCGTGCCCAACCGCGGCCGCAACTTCGGCCCGGTACTGGTGGAGTATGGCCAGGCCTTGCAGGAGTACGATCTGTTCTGCCACCTGCATTCGAAGAAGTCGCTCTATTCGGGCAAGGAACAGACGCAGTGGGCAGAGTACCTGATCGAGTATCTGCTCCGCGATACTTCCGTCATCACGCGGCTGCTGAACGCCTTCGCCGCCGATGAATCCCTCGGGCTCTACTACCCGACGACGTTCTGGATGATGCCTTCCTGGGTCAACCATCAGACCATGAACAAGGGGTTCATGCGCGAGTGGCAGGAGAAGCTGGGACTGGGCCACATTCCCGAGTTCCTGAGCTATCCCGCCGGCGGCATGTTCTGGTCGCGCCCCGAGGCGATGAACGGCGTGCTGGACCAGACCTGGACCTATGAAGACTTCCCGGAAGAGCCGTTGCCCAACGACAACTCGATGCTTCATGCCCTCGAGCGCGTGCTGGGGCCGCTGGCCGAGCATCACGGCTTCCGGCAGCTGTTCTTCTATCCGCCCACCGGACAGTTCACCACGGACAACGGCTATATCACCGCCAGCTATCACGGCCGGCTGGAGCAGCACATCGCCAGCATCCAAGCGCATGCCTGCATCAGTTTCGATGTGTTCGACACCCTGGTGCGCCGCGAATACACCGTGCCGGATTACGCCAAGCTGAAGCTGGGCAAGATGCTGGCGGAACAGGGGATCGTTCCCTCCGCGCAGGCCTTCGTCAAGTTGCGCAACGATGCCGAATCGACCCTGCGCCGACGTGCCAACTTCCAGGGCGACGTACGTATCGAGGCGATCTACGACGAGCTGGCCGATCAGTTGGACGTCAGCCCGGACACTGCGCAGGAGTGGATGGCGCTGGAGTACGAACTCGATCTCGAAATGATTCAGCCCAAGGACGAGATGGTCGAGCTGTTCAACCATCTCGCCGCGCAGGGGCACATCCTCTGGGTCATCTCCGACAGCTATTACAACCGCGAGCAGGTGGGGCTGATGCTGCGCAAGGCCGGCGTCGCCGCCGCCTACCGACTGATGGTCTCCAGCGAAGAGCAGGCGCGCAAGGATAACGGCTCGATGTGGGTCAAGGTGAAGCAGGACCTGGCCAACGAAGGCATCGATCGCCATCTGCACATTGGCGACAACGTGGTCGCGGACGCCCAGATGCCGGGCGACCTGGGGCTGACGACCTTCCACATCCTCCATCCGATGGACAAGTGGGCGGCCCTGGGATTTCCGCCGGTGCTGCATGGCGCGGACGCGCTGGACGAGATGCAGATACTCAAGTGGGGCCGGCTGATCAGCGACGTCGGAAGAAATCCGTTCATCGGTGAGTGACACCGGCGCTGGCCACTCGGCCTCGGTGCTGGCCGCTGGGCGAATGTTGATCACGGGTCGTGAAGGCTGGCCACTCGATGATGAGCGTTGACCGAGTGGCGAGCCCTGTCGCCGATGACGGCGAGCCGGTTCATCGCCAGCGGATTCGTTCACTGGCGGTCGATTGACGAAAGAGCAGATGGAGATCCGCTATCGGTCTCCAGTGCCGATCCTGCGACATATTTAGCGGTTGAGGGGGAGAGCGTGACAGTCGATTCAAAGCGCGCGGATTCTCGTTCCACGCCGGACATCTGTTTCACCGCCCTCACCATGGTGCGCGGCGAGAGCGATATCGTGTGGTCGTCGCTGCTTCATCATGCGCGGCTGGGGTTCCAGCGCCTGATCGTGATCAGTTATCTGGAACATGACTTCCTGCGTCAGTGCATCGACAAGTTGCGTCGCGATTTCCCCGCGGTGGAAGTCGATCTTGTCGAGCTCGAAAGCCAGGGGCACTTCGGGCGGCGCAAGGCCTTCTACGTCAATCGGGCGCTGTCGCTGTTCATCGACCCCAAGAAGGAGAACTACGTCTACTGCTTCGATGCCGACGAGTTCCTGTCGTTGGGAAGTCATGCCTCGATCGGCGACTTCTTCGCCGCCTTCCTGGCCGGCCTGCCCGCCGGCGCGAGAGAGGGTGCGGTCGGGGAGTGCTTTGCGCTGCCGTGGCTGAACCTGATTCCCCAACGCCGCCACTACGCGGAGCGGGATCTGAGCGGGCAGTTTCTCGATGGGGATTATCTCTGCGTCGATACCCGCCAGAACAGCCGCCACAAGGTGCTGTTCCGCAAGCGTTCCGGTACGCGGGTTCACATGGCCTATCACCAGGCTTTCGCCGGCGAGAAGGACGTTCCGGTACTGCCGGACCCCGAGACGCTGAAGTTCGTCGAGGCCAGCGGGGCGTGCGTCTATCACGTGCCGTTGCGCAGCCCGGATCAGTTCCGGGCGCGCCTGGAAGGGCCCATGCGGCGCGTGATGATCCAGACCGGCTCGGGCCAGTCTCCCGCCCATGCCGAATTGCCTTTCGATATTGCCGATGCGCTGTTTTCGGCGTGTACCGCCAGCCAGCCAAGATTCGCAAGTCTCGCCGAAGCTGCAGATGTCTTCGGTGAAGCCATTACCGATAGAAAGATTCGGGCCATCACTCGATTCATTTACCGCCATCGAGTGGACGTCGGCCCGGTCCTGAGCTCGGCGAAATAGCCGCCGAGTTCGTGTTGCCTGGGAAACTTACGCCGATGATTTCACGTACTACTGCCAATCAAGCCCGTTATCGCTTTGCCATCGTCGCCATCGTCAAGAACGAACGGCCCTATCTGGCCGAGTGGATCGCCTATCACCGCCTGATCGGCTTCGAGCATTTCTACATTGCCGACCATGGCAGTACCGATGGTACCGATCTGCTGCTGGCGAAGTGGCAACGCCAGGGGCTGGTCACCGCGCGGCAGTGGGAGCCCGAGGAGCGGGCGCAGACGCTGTGGTACCAGCATGTGCTGGCGCATCATGGGCAGGAAGCCACCTATATGGCGTTCCTGGATGTCGACGAATTCCTGGTGCACCCGAACTGTGATCGTCCGCTCGAATGGCTGGCGCCGACCCTGGCCTCCCATGACGTGGGTGCCGTGGCGATCAACTGGCGGATCTTCGGTTCGTCGGGCATGCGCTTTCGCCAACCCGGCGGTGTCCTGGAGCGCTTCAGCCTGGCGAGCGACAACGAGCGCGTCGTCAATTGTCACGTGAAGTCGATCGTCAAGCCGTCGCTGGTGCTGTCGATGACCGCGCATACGGCGGAGCTCAAGCCCGGCTACCGCTATCTCACCGCCAACGGGCAGCAGGCGGATTTCCTGGAAGGCAAGGTGAAATCCGGCCGTACCGAGCGCGTGGTCGATACCCCGCTGAAGATCTACCACTACAACATCAAATCCTACGAAGAGTTCGTGGATACCAAGATGACGCGCGGGCGCGCCAACATGGGGCCGTCGCACTCCCGCGATCTGGATTATTTCCGCAACCACGACATGAACGAGGTGAGCGTCAGCTTCTCGTCCGAGCTGTTGAGTCGGGTGCGTCAGGCCAGCTGTGAGCTGCTGCCGGAAATGACTACACCGCGGCGCCAGCCTTGCTTCTTCGTCCACATTCCCAAGACCGCGGGAACCAGCTTCCGGTTGGGGGCCAGGGCGCATCTCGGCGTGGGCCAGGTCTGGCACGACTACGGCGAAAACCAGCGCGAAACCGCTCCCATGGTGGTGCGCTGGGCTTACGAGCGGCGCGACGTCTGGCGGCTCTGGCAGATTCTCTCCGAACAGAATGTACAGCTGCTGGGTGGGCACGTTCGGTTGGATAAATATGCCCATCTGGCAGGGCTGCGCTACTGCTTTTCGTTCGTGCGCGACCCCTTGCAGCGGCTGGCGTCCGAATACCACCACTTCGTGCGCCACCACGGCTATCAGGATTCATTCTCGGCGTTCTACCGGCGCCACGACATGATCAACCGCCAGAGTCGCTTTCTGGAGTCGACGCGGCTCGAGGCGCTGGGATTCGTCGGGTTGACGGAACGGTACGCGGAATCGCTGGCGATCCTGAACGGTCTCTACGGCTGGCAGATACCGGGCATGGCCGAAAACCTGGGTCACGCCTCCGTCGATCACGTCTACGACATCGATCCGGCCGACGAGCTGGCCTTGCGGGAGCTGAACGCGGAGGACTTCCAGCTCTATCGGGAGAGCCAGCGTCTCTTCGAGCTGCGGCTGGGCCTTTTCCAGCAGGGTCGGCCGTTCGTGCATGGGGCGATTCAGCAGTGCGTGGCCGACAAGGTGGTGGGGTGGGCGTGGTGGGCCACCGATGACAGCCCGGTCGAGATCGAGGTCTGGGTCAACGATCGCAAGGTCGGCCGCACGCTGGCCAATGCGCTGCGCCCCGGCATGCTGCGCTGGGGCGCGCCACGGGGCTCCTACGTGGGTTTCCATCTGCCGCTGGAAGCCGTGCCCGGCGACATCGTCGACTGCCGCGTGACCCTGACCCAGCAGTCCCTGGGGCGGCACCGCGTGCATCGAACCGCTTCCCTTCAGCCCGTGCTGGAAACTTGAGGGACACGCCATGCAGACTTCTCTGTCGCCGGTACCGGACGCCAAGCACTGGATGTTCTGGCGCGGCCTGAATCGCACCACGCGGATCGTCTGTCACCCGCGCCTGAAGCCGCTCTACCATCTCGAGCGGCTGACGACGCAGGAAGAAGCGGACGAGGCTCGCCAGTACGTCTGGCGTTCGACGGGCAACGACCCCCAGTTCGCCTGGAAGCGCCATTTGCCGGTGCCCGGCTGGAACATGCTCGAAGTCACGATTCGGCATGACCAGCCGAGCGGGGCGGCGCGGTTGTACGTCGATACGGGGCGGGGCTTCAACGAGGCGGAGAGCTTCTACCTGACGCTCAAGCCGGGGCGGACCGCCAAGCGGCTCTGTTACATCGGTGCGGGTGTCCGGGCAATTCGGTTCGATCCGCTGGAAACCGAAGGGTGCTTCGCCGTCGAGCATCTGAGGCTGGTCTGGCTGAGCCCGTGGTTTGCCTACGACCGCCTGGCCCAGCGCCTGGCCAATCTGCACGGCCAGTGGCTCGAGACTCCCAAGACCGACATTCTGCCGCAACTGAAGCAGCGTGCCAGAGAGCGGAACGTCCATTGGCGAGCGCTTGCCCTCCGGCAGTACGAGGAGACGTTCGTTCGACTGTGTCCGCGCAAGAGCTATCGACAGTGGCTGGTACAGCAGCCCGTGCTGTCCGCCGATCGGATAGCGCACCAGCTGGCGGCATTTTCCTATCGGCCGCTGATCTCGATCCTGCTGCCGACGTATGACCCGGCGCCCGAAGACCTCGAGCATTGTATCGAATCGGTCCTGGCGCAGCGCTACCCGCACTGGCAGCTGTGTATCGCCGACGATGCCTCCACCGATTCGCGGGTTCGGGAGACGCTGTCCCGTTACGCCGAGCGGGATTCGCGCATCGAGGTGGTGTTTCGCCCGACCAATGGTCATATCTGTGCGGCGAGCAACAGTGCGCTGGCGCGTGCCCGGGGCGAGTACGTGGCCCTGCTGGATCACGATGACCGGCTGGTGCCGGAGGCGCTCTATCACGTCGTCGAGGCGCTGCAGGAGCAACCGCAGGCGGAGCTGCTCTACAGCGACGAGGACAAGGTCGACGGGTTCGGCGAGCGTTACGACCCCCACTTCAAGCCGGCCTGGAACCCGGATCTGTTGCTGGGCCAGAACTATATCTCCCATCTCGGCGTTTATCGGACGTCGAGAGTGCGGGCCATCGGCGGTTTCCGCCAGGGCTTCGAGGGCAGCCAGGATCACGACCTGACCCTGCGATTCTGCACCGGGCTCGCGGTGGATCGAATCGTCAGGATCCCCAGGGTGCTTTATCACTGGCACGCCGGCCAGGGCTCGACGGCAGCCGCGGCCGTGGAGAAGCGCTATACCGCTGGCGCCGGTCTGCGTGCGGTGCAGGATCATCTGGACCGGCACACCGCGGGCGCACGTGCCGAGCCGGGCAAGTATCCCAATACTTATCGGATTCGCTGGCCGCTTCCCGACCCGGCGCCGCTGGTGAGTCTGCTCATTCCGACGCGCGACCAGGTGTCGATCCTGCGGCCCTGTGTCGAGGCACTTCTCGAACGCACACGCTATTCGCGGCTGGAAGTGCTGATTCTCGACAACGGCTCCACCTGCCGCGAGACCCTGGCCTTCCTGGGCGAGATCGCCAGGGATGCGCGAGTTCGCGTGCTGTCGTGGCCATACCCGTTCAACTACTCGGCGATCAACAATTTCGGCGCTCGTCACGCGCGCGGCGACATCCTGGGGCTGATCAACAACGACATCGAACCGATCAACGAAGACTGGCTGGAGGAGATGGTAAGCCAGGCCTGTCGCGAGGAGATCGGCTGCGTCGGTGCCAAGCTCTACTACCCCGACGGCACGGTCCAGCACGGCGGGGTGCTGCTGGGTGTGGGCGGTGTCGCGGGTCATGCGCACAAGTATTTCTCGCGCCACGAACCCGGTTATTTCAGCCGGCTGCATCTCGTCCAGAACTTTTCCGCCGTGACCGCGGCGTGTCTGGTGGTGCGCAAGTCGCTGTTCGATGCCGTCGGCGGGCTGGACGAAGAGAACCTGGCGGTCGCGTTCAACGACGTCGATTTCTGCCTCAAGGTGCAGGAAGCGGGATACCGCAATCTATGGACGCCGTTTGCCGAGCTCTACCACCACGAGTCCGTTTCCCGCGGCGCCGACGATACCAGTGCCAAGCGCCTGCGAGCGACCCGGGAGGCGGATTACATGCGCCGCCGGTGGCGTCATCGGCTGTTCCGATCCGGCCTACCACCCCAGCCTGACACTGACTTACGAGGACTTTTCGCTGCGTTGAACCGTCGCGAAAGGAATGACAATCCAGCCTACGAGGGGACTGATCATGAACTATCCGCGCTGGGTGGTTTTGAGTGATGGAACCTGCCCGACCGAAGATATCTACTTCCTGAAATCGGTGGCACCGTGGCTGCAATCACGTGGCATCGAGGTCAAGCGTATCGACACCAGCTACTGGCGGCTGCCGGTCATGTGCATGCCGTGGCTGGTGGGCGAGCTGCGCAATGCCCATATCCTCGTCTGCCGATCGCTCAACGGCGCCTGGATCTCGTGGCTGGAAGACAACCGGCACCGCGTGGCCACCATTCGCTATCTGATCGACGACGATATCGATGCCGCCGCGCTGGACGAAAAGCTGCCGGAAACCTACCGGCGGCGCATGGCGCACGTGTCGTCCCACGTGCAGCCGCGCCTGCTGGCGATCGCTGACGAAGTGATCGCCTGCTGCGAGCCGTTGGCGAAGCACTTCAGCCGGCGCCACGATTCGGTCTCGCTGCTGGCGCCATCGCTGATCGCGCCGATGCCCACCCACGATCATTTCATCCAGTCGGCGCCGCGCGTCGGGTTCCATGGCTCGCGTGCCCACCTGGCCGATCTCGAGAACATCACGCCGGCCCTGGTCGATATTCACGAACGCAACAAGGCGTTGATGTTCGAGATCATGCTGGGAGGCTTTTCGCCGGTCTCGCTGCGGGGGCTGCAGCGGGTACGCACTCCCAAGCCGCTCGGCTGGCGGGCCTTCCAGCGCTATCGCGACCGGCAGCGCATGCATATCAGTCTGACGCCGATGCGTGATACCCCGTTCAACGCCGGCAAGACCTACATCAAGTTTCTGGATAACGCCGCGATGGGCAGCGTGGGGCTCTACAGCGCCCGCTCGCCCTATCGCGAAATCGTCTCGCAAGGCGAAGACGGCTTGCTGGTCGAGGATACCCCCGAGGCCTGGCGTTCGGCGATGCAGCAGTTGATCGACGATCCGGTCGGGGCGCGACGCATGGCACAGAATGCAGCCCGCAAGGCGCTCGATATCGGCAATCCGGAGAAGGCCAGAGCCTTCTGGTGGGTGAGACGCTGACGCTACGTTGCGAGGCAGAAATTACCGGCCCGATCCCGTTCGGATGATGACGGCAACCGTTCCCGATCTGCGTCGCCCCGAGGTGACGAGAACCTTTGACATTGACAGGAAACTTCACGATGAAACTTGAATTTACCGCCATCACGATGGTCCGGGGAGAAGAAGATGTCGTCTTCGCTTCCTGCCTGCACCACCTGCGACTGGGATTCGACCGGCTCATCGTGCTTAGCCATATCGAGCATGATTTTCTCCGGGAGTGTGTTGCCGAGCTGCGAGAACGCTACCCGGAAAAGGAGGTCGCCTTCGTCGAGATCGAGGACGAGCAGGGCTTCTCCAGGCGCAAGGCGGACTACATCAACGGCGCGCTGGAACTCTATCTGAAGAAGGATTGCTACAACGTCGTCTACGGCTTCGATGCGGACGAGTTTCTGACCTTCAAGAAGGGCCTGACGGTCAAGGATTTCTACGCGGCGTTTGCGCAGCGTTTTCCGGGCGAGGAGAACCTCAAGCGCTTTTACTTCCGGCTGCCATGGATCAACGTGATCTGTCAGGAATCCATTGCCTATCAGGAAGATCTCGAGGGCAAGCTGCTGGAAGCCGAGTACTGGTCGCTGGGCGAACAGGCTTCCGATACCAAGGCGCTGTTCGTCTATCGCCAGTCTCACCGGCTCCACATGGGCTATCACTGGCTGATGGCGAAACAGGATGGCGCGGTGCTGGAGCCCGAGCCCGAGATTATGGATTTCGCCCGAGAGTGGGAAGCCTGCATCTATCACTTGCCGCTGCGCAGCGTGGAGCAGTTCTTCGCCCGGATCGGCAACTACGTTTCCAGCGCCGCGAAGCAGGAGAAGCACAACCGTCTGAGCCAGTTCTTCATCGATAACCCACACATCAACCGGCAGCATTTCTTCGAGATGTGCATCGCCCCGGAACCGAGCTATCCGAGTTACGAAGCGCTCAAGCAGGACATGGGGCCGGCCATCGAGGAGATGGTATTGATGGCGTTCACCAAGTTGATGGTGAAGCCCCGCATCGATATCGGACGGGCGTTGCTGCCGGCCAATCAGTAGATCGGACTCTCGACGGGAAAGCGCAGCGGCCAGGTGGCATTCACCTGGCCGCTTGCCGTTTCAGGCCCTTGCGATCGAGCCTGGCCTGAGGCCATCGGGTGCAGCAATGCCGCTCGCGCCGAAACGGCAACAGGCGCTAGGAGGCGACCGGGAGGCGGGAATCCCAGAGTAGGCGCTCGATGGGCGAGACGTTCTCGGTCAGGTGGGATACCGCGTTGATCACCGCCAGATCGATACCTTCGCGGCTGAAGAAGCCCCCGTTGATCTGGGTCGCGTGAATGACGACCCTGGCAAAACTTCGGAACAGCCGCTTGTCCGGACCGATCGGATGACGCCAGAAGTCGTCGAGCGAGCTGGGCGAGGTGAGCCCGGGCATCCGGTAGATGGCATTGCCGAGCGCGAGCGTGGGGCATTCGCTTTCGAGCGCCATGAGCCCCTCGCTGCCGTTGATCGTCACCAGGCCTGAGGCGTGATCGATCAGCGTGCTCAGGTTGCCGCCGGGCAGGAAGACCAGGCGATCGCCGATATCGGTTTCCACGGCCAGCTTGCGCAGGCGGCGCCGGTGGCTGGGCATGTCGTCGGCCGGGCCGACGATCGCCAGACGTGTACGCTCCGGGGAAAAGCGGGCAAAGGAATCGACGACTTGCTCCACGGCTTGCCACCCGCCGGCGTAGGACGAATGGAAGCGAATCCGACGGTCATCGTCGGGCTGCAGCGGGAAGAGATAGAACGGTCGACCGTCATCGAGCAGCGCCCGGCAATGGCTGGCGGCCTGACGCCGGCCGAGAAGCCGTCTCGTGCCTCCGCGGTAGCTCACGTCCCGGGGCAGTTCGGCTTGGCCTCGGGTGTGCCAGAACATCAACGGGTTGGCGAGCTGTGCCAGACGATAGCCGGCATCATGGACGGCGCGCATGGCAAACGGCTGCGGGAAGGGGCGGGGCGGCAAGGCCCGGGGGA
>NZ_MCAP01000017.1:0-48637 GCF_001858555.1 Salinicola sp. MIT1003 | reverse complement strand
TCAGTAGTGAAACCGCTCAGCGCCGATGGTAGTGTGGGGTCTCCCCATGTGAGAGTAGGTCATCGTCAGGCATCTATACCGAACCCCGGCCATTGGTCGGGGTTCACTTATTTAGGGGTCTCCCATGGAGAGTCCCGGAACGCCGGCCGACTCATCGTCAGGCATCTATCCCAAACCCCAGCCCAACAAGGCTGGGGTTTTTTTATGCCCGCATGAAACGTCACGGGCCAAACGGCCTGTCGTGACGGCATTGGTCAGGCCGTACTGAACTGCCTATTCGTGCTGAACTGTCTGAAGAGCGAGCGGCCTGGACGTGTCATTGCCGGTCGCGCCAGCGAAGATAGCATCCCGCTTTTGATCAGCTCGATATCCTTGTTGTGCATATACTCCTGATTAGCCATCCGGACCACAGGAGGTTTCATCATGCCGACTCCCAGCCGCGAGGAGCTTCTGGGCGAGCACCAGCCCGATGCGGTGCGCGACCGGCTGGCAAGGCCAATGAGAGCATCAACGCTACCTGATGCTGTACTCGGAGGTATTGATGGCTGTGTCACTACCTTTGCTGTGGTATCTGGTGCTTTCGGTGCGGGCTTCTCGCCACAAGTAGCATTAGTACTGGGATTCGCCAACTTGGCTGCTGATGGTTTCAGTATGGCGGTGAGCAACTATGAGGCTGGCCAAGCACAATTGGCTCAGATTGCTAACGCTGAACAGGTCGAACACCAACATATCGCCTTGGTGCCAGAAGGCGAGCGAGAAGAGATTCGTCAGCTGTTCCAAGCGAAGGGGTTTGAGGGGGAGCTGCTTGAACAGGTAGTCGAAGCGCTATGTCACGATCCAGAGGTATGGGTCTCAACCATGTTACGGGAAGAATATGGGCTTTCTGCTGCTGGAATCAGCCCTTTGCGATCGGCTCTGACTACCTTCGCTGCATTTCTTTTGGTCGGCACTTTGCCCCTGTTGCCCTATGCTCTGCCCGGACTCGGTATTACAACTCGATTCCTGGCCAGTCTTGGTCTCGCAGGACTGGTATTTTTAGGTATCGGCATGCTTAAGAGCGCGGTATATGGCGTGCCAATGTGGCGATCGGGACTGCGTACATTGTTAATGGGTACCGCAGCAGCCGGATTAGCTTTTGCTACCGGCTATTTCGCACAAGGGATACTAGATAACTGATCATTCAAGCGCTTTTTTAGCTGCGACAGGGGGTCGCCGGGAAAGCGATTCGAAGACCTGAACGCCGAGTCACTGGTGACACGACCGACACCTCTCTTTCCCGGCCGTTTCAGCGCCGTGTTCCGGAAGGAAAACTGTCCACGCCGGATTTCGTGTCGGAGCGCCTGCTGGCCGTGATGGATGACCGCCGCCCGAAGAGAGCGGCAGTTTCTGGGAATGCGTGGGAAAGCCGATACCGTTCTGACGGATATCGCGCTGCCACTAAGCCTGGCGCGTGGCTTGGAGTGCTTCGATCAGGCTGCGCATCTCGTCATCGGTGCCGATCGAGATACGCAGGAAGTCGCGTAGTCCATCCTTGTCGAAATGACGCACCAGAATGCCGCGTTCACGCAGTTCGCTGAAAATTGTCGCGCCATTGCGTTCCGAATGACGCACGAACAGAAAATTGGTCTGTGACGGCAGGACTTCGAAACCCAGGGCTTCGAGCTGCTGACGCGTCCACTCGCGTGTCGCGACGACCCGCTCGCAGCAAGCCTGGAAGTGTTCGTCATCCTCCAGTGAAGCGATGGCGACTTCGCTGGCCAGCATATCGATCGGATAGGAATTGAACGAGTTCTTGACCCGCTCCAGCCCGTCGATGAGCTCACGCGAGCCGATGGCATAACCCACGCGCAGCCCCGCCAGGCTGCGCGATTTGGACAACGTCCCGGTGACCAGCAGATTGGGGTGATCGTCGATCAGCGGGATGGCGCTTTCGCCGCCAAAATCCACATAGGCCTCGTCGACCAGCACGACGCTCTCGGTGATATGCTCGAGCAGGCGGGCGATAGCCTGGCGCGGATGACCGTGGCCGGTCGGTGCGTTGGGGTTGGCGAACACGACCCCGCCATTATCGGTATCGAAAGCTTCCAGGGCGATCTGCCAGTGGTCGTTCAGCGCCACGGTTCGATAGGCAATGTCGTACAGCTTGCAGTAGACCGGGTAGAAACTGTAGCTGATCGCCGGCATCAGCAGCGGCTTCGGCTGGCAGAAGAAGGTCTGGAACGCCAGCGCCAATACCTCGTCGGAGCCGTTGCCGACGAAGACCTGTTCCGGCTCGACGCCATAGGTCTTCGCCAGCGTCTGACGCAGTGCCGAAGATTCCGGATCCGGGTAGAGACGCAGATGATCCACCGCGAATCGTTGCAATACCGCCTCGACGGCCGGGGAAGGCGGATAGGGATTTTCGTTGGTATTGAGCTTGATCAGTTTCTCGCGTGGCTGCTCACCCGGTACGTAGGGGGTCAGGGCGCGAACGGCGGGGCTCCAGAATCGACTCATGATCTCTCGCGGGCACGTGATGGATACGATGCAGACAAGTGCGGCAGGGCAGCACTCATAGTGACGTCAGGCTCGAATCGGTGCAAGCCAACCCCGGGAATATGAACGGTAGGCTTGATTAGTGCTCTAACGGCCTCATCTAAGGAATATCCGACTCACGATTTACACTCTTTATCTTCGAAGGGATTCCATGGCTTACGACAAGTTGCTTTCGCCCATTACCGTCGGTGACGTCGAACTCGACAATCGCGTCATGATGGCGCCACTGACTCGTGCCCGCACGCCGGATAGCATTCCCGGCGCACTGCAGGCCGAATATTACGCCCAACGGGCCGGCGCGGGCCTGATCATCAGCGAAGCGACCAACATTTCGCCCACGGCACAGGGCTATGTCTACACGCCGGGCATCTGGACCGACGCTCAGGAAGCGGGTTGGCGCCAGGTCGTCGACGCCGTGCACGGTGCCGGCGGGCGGATCGCCCTGCAGTTGTGGCACGTGGGCCGTATCTCCCATGAGATGGTACAACCGGGTGGTCAGGCCCCCGTCGCGCCCAGCGCCTTGCGCGCCGAGGGCGCCAACTGTTTCGTCGAGTTCGAGGACGGCAGCTCCGGCCAGCACCCGACCAGCACACCACGGGCGCTGGCGCTGGACGAGATCCCCGGCCTGATCGACGACTACCGTCAGGCTGCCAAGCGCGCCAAGCGTGCAGGGTTCGATCTGGTCGAGGTGCACGCCGCCAATGCCTATCTGCTGCAGCAATTCCTCGCTACCGGCAGCAACCGGCGCAACGACCGCTACGGCGGCAACGTGGTCAACCGAGCCCGTCTGCTGCTGGAAGTCGTCGACGCCGTGAACGAGGTCATGGGGGCCGGGCGCGTTGGTGTGCGGCTGTCGCCCTTCATCGAAATCTTCGGTCTCTCGGATGACGAGCCCGAAGCGATGATGCGTTATCTGGCCAGCGAATTGAGCCGTCGCCAGATCGCCTATCTGCACATCAACGAGCCCGACTGGACTGGCGAAGGCCCGCAATTGAGCGACGATTTCCGCCGCGATCTGCGCGAGCGTTTCTCCGGTACGCTGATCTACTGCGGGCACTACACCGCCCAACGTGCACAAGCGCTGATCGAAAACGGGTTGGGAGATGCCGCTGCCTTCGGGCGTCCCTACATCGCCAACCCGGATCTGGTCGAGCGCTTCCGTCGGGATGCCGCGCTCAACGAGCCGAATCCGGAAACCTTCTATGGTGGCGGGGCCGAGGGATACACCGACTATCCGGCGCTGGATTGAGCCGTTTGCGCGTGACAGCCTGAGCCGTGGTGGCTGAATGGGGTGTCACGCGGGAAACTTACCGCTATCCTGTCATCATGTGGCCGCCGAGGCGGCCTATATGGCCCAGAAGTGAAGGAGAACCGATATGCAGATCAGGACGTTGCTGGCCAGCGCCGCCACGGTTGCCGTATTGGCCGGTTGTGCCAGCGGTGGCACCCAAACGCAGACCGGCACCGCCGATTCATCTGCCGGAATGTCGTCGACCACGACCACCTACGAAGGCACGCTGCCTTGTCGCAGCTGTGATGGTATCGACCTGACCGTCGACCTCAACGGCACCGAGTCATCGCCCGCTGCCGAGCGTACCTTCACCCTCGAGGCCGACTACCGGAATCATCCGCAGAACCCGGATCCGGAGCAGTACGAAGGCCAGTGGGAAACGATGACCGGAACGGCGGTCGATCCGCAGGCAACGGTCTATGAGCTGACGCCGAACGGCGAAGGCCAGATCTACTACTTCCAGAAGATCGACGATAGCACGCTGGAGTTGATCGATCCCCAGCGCCGTCGTTTCGAAAACGGCGAGATGCTGCGTCTGACCCGTCAGTAATCGTTACGCTGACGAGCACATCGAGGCGGCCATTGGCCGCCTCTTGTCGTTGAAGGACAGCCGTCAACGGGCAGTCGGTGTGGAAACGCCATCTATGGCGCCATGCACGTCTGTCATCCCCACCTGCTTGATGGAGACCGCCGCGCGTGGCAAAAGCGAAAAGCGCCTTCGTCTGCACCGAATGCGGTGCGGACTACAGCAAATGGCAGGGCCAGTGCAGCAACTGCCGCGAATGGAACACGCTGAGCGAGGTCAGGGTCGGCGGCGCCCGGCCCGGCGCACCCGCGAGCGGTAGTGGTGCTCGGGGCGGTTATGCCGGCGCGCTGTCGCGAGAGGTCGTCGATCTTTCCGGCGTCGATCTCACCGAGGTGCCGCGCTTCAGTTCGACGTTCGAAGAGTTCGATCGCGTTCTCGGCGGCGGCCTGGTGCCCGGTTCGGCCGTGCTACTGGGCGGCCATCCCGGCGCCGGCAAGTCGACGCTGCTGTTGCAGACCGCCTGCCGCCTGGCCCAGAGCAAACGCGTACTCTATGTCACCGGCGAGGAGTCGTTGTCCCAGGTGGCGATGCGCGCCCACCGCCTGCAACTGCCGACCCAGGGACTCAAGATGCTCGCCGAGACCAGCATCGAGATGCTGCTGGCCGTGGCCGAGCGGGAGCGCCCCGAGGTGCTGATCATCGACTCCATCCAGACCATGCATCTGGAGGATATCGGCTCCGCGCCCGGTGGCGTCGCCCAGGTGCGGGAATCGGCGGCGGCACTCACGCGCTTCGCCAAGCAGAGCAACACCGTGCTGATGCTGGTCGGTCATGTCACCAAGGACGGCACGCTGGCCGGCCCCAAGGTGCTCGAACACATGATCGACGCCTCGCTGCTGCTCGAAGGCGGCAGCGACTCCCGCTTCCGCACCCTGCGCGGGCAGAAGAATCGCTTCGGCGCGATCAACGAACTCGGCGTGTTCGCGATGGTCGAGCTCGGCCTCAAGGAGGTCAAGAATCCCAGCGCGATCTTCCTGTCGCGAAGCGAGGAGCTGGCCTCCGGCAGTCTGGTGATGGTGGTGTGGGAAGGCACGCGGCCGATTCTGGTCGAAGTGCAGGCACTGCTCGACGAGTCTGCGCTGGGCAACCCGCGTCGCGTCGCGGTAGGGCTCGATCACAACCGCCTGGCGATGCTGCTGGCCGTGCTGCACAAGCACGGCGGGCTGTTTACCGGCGATCAGGATGTCTTCCTCAACGTCGTCGGCGGGGTCAAGGTGCTCGAGACCAGCGCCGACCTGGCGGTCCTGCTGGCCGTGGTCTCCAGTCTTCAGAATCGGCCCTTGCCACGGGAGCTGGTGGTATTCGGCGAAGTGGGGCTGTCCGGCGAGATCCGTCCGGTACCCAGCGGCCAGGAACGCATCATCGAAGCCGCCAAGCATGGTTTCACGCGAGCCATCGTGCCGCGCGGCAATGCGCCCAAGAAGGCGCCTGCCGGCATGCAGGTGGTGGCGGTCGACAAGCTGGCCGAGGCGCTGGAAGCGCTGTGAACGTGGTGGTCCACGGGGCCGCCTTTCCCGTCGCCGGCGAGGATCACGTCGTTCGGCGCTGAGTCTCGTCGCCGCGTCGGGTAAACTGCCAGCCAGGATCGATATCTCCAGGAAAGAGACGAGGAGCAGACCATGAGTGCCATTCGCCTGACGCAGTACAGCCACGGGGCCGGCTGCGGCTGCAAGATCGCCCCCGACGTGCTCGACCGCATCATTGCCAAGGCCGGGCCGGGTGCCAACAGCAAGCATTTGATCGTCGGCAACCAGGGGCGTGAAGATGCCGCCGTCTATGACCTGGGCGACGGTCGCGGCCTGATCTCGACTACCGATTTCTTCATGCCGATCGTCGACGATCCGTTCGACTTCGGCCGCATCGCCGCGACCAACGCCATCAGCGATGTCTACGCCATGGGCGGCGAGCCGATCATGGCGCTGGGCATTCTCGGCTGGCCGCTGGACAAGCTGCCGGCGGAGATCGCCGGGGACGTCATGGCCGGGGCCCAGGCCGTCTGTCGCGAACTGGGCGTCGCCCTGGCAGGCGGCCACTCCATCGACGCGCCGGAGCCGATCTTCGGGCTCTCGGTCAACGGCCTGGTCGATCTTGACAACCTCAAGCTCAATAGCGGCGCCAAGCCGGGCGACCTGCTCTATCTGACCAAGCCGCTGGGCGTCGGCCTGCTGACCACGGCGGAAAAGCAGGGCTTGCTGGAAGCCGGTCACCACGGCCTGGCTCGCGAGACGATGCTGATCGCCAACGATATCGGCAAGGAACTGGCCAAGGTCGAAGGCGTGCATGCCATGACCGATGTCACCGGCTTCGGGCTGGCCGGGCACCTGAGCGAAGTCTGTGCGGCGAGTGGCGTCGAGGCGCGGATCGATTTCGCCAAGCTGCCGCGTCTCGCCGAAGCCGAGGCCTACCGTCGCAAGGGTGCGGTGCCGGGCGGCACCGCGCGCAATCGCGAGGCGATCGGCAAGGCGCTGCCGGACATGGACGCCGCTCACTGGCAGTGGCTGTGCGATCCGCAGACCTCCGGCGGCCTGCTGCTGGCCGTGGATCCGGCCTGGGCCGACGATGTCGAGCGAATCGGGCGTCAGCATCAACTCAAACTGGAAGCGTTCGGCGAATGCCTCAGCAAGCGCGGCGGTGCCAGCCTGATCGAGGTGCGCGGTTGAAGGACGACGACAAGAGCCGTGCAACGAGTCATGAGTTGATCGATGCCGATCTGGCGCTGCTCCAACGACCGTTGATCGATGTCCGGGCGCCGATCGAATTTGCCGCTGGCGCCTTGCCGGGGGCGATCAACCTGCCGTTGATGGACGACGACGAGCGCCGCGAGGTCGGCATTCGCTACAAGCACGCCGGCCAGGACTCCGCGGTCGAGCTGGGTAACCGCCTGGTCTCCGGCGAGAGTCGCGAAGCGCGTTTGGCCGCCTGGGAACAAGCCATAAAGGCAGCGCCGGATAGCGTCATCTACTGCTTCCGCGGGGGCATGCGCTCGAAGATCTCGCAGCAGTGGCTTGCCGAGCGCGGCTATCCGTTGCCACGGATTCGCGGTGGCTGGAAGGCGATGCGCACCCGGTTCATCGAAACGCTGGAAGCCCACAGTCAGGCACCCTTGCTGCTGGTCGCCGGTCTGACCGGCTGCGCCAAGACGGCGCTGGTCAATTCGCTCGATTCTGGCGTCGACCTGGAAGGCCACGCGCGTCACAAGGGGTCGGCCTTCGGCCAGCATCCGTTGGCCGGGCCGTCGCAGATCGACTTCGAACATGGCCTGACGCTGGACCTGATGCGTCTGCCCCATGCGCGGGTGGTCGAGGACGAGTCCCAGCGTATCGGGCGGCTGGCGATTCCGGCTACCTTCTGGCAGATAATGAAAGCCGCGCCCTGTATCCGGGTAGAGATGCCGCTGGAGTGGCGCCTGGAGCAGATCCGCAAGGATTACATCGAGGACCTGAGCGCGATCTATCATCGCGACTACGGCCCGCATCTGGGCGAAGTGCTGTTTCGCAAGCAGCTCTCCGGCGCTCTGAAACGCCTCGGCAAGCGCCTGGGGGGCGAGCGTCTGGCGCGATTGACCGAGGCGCAGCAGCGGGCCTTCGTGGCCCAGCGCCACGGCAACGTGCAGGCCCACGATGCCTGGCTGGCACCGCTGCTGCGGGAGTACTACGACCCGATGTATCGCCACCAGATCGAGCATCAGCCCCGGCCGACACTGCACGTCGGGGATTGGGACAGCTGCCTGGCGGTCGCCCGGCAGTGGGAGCGCGAGCAGGCCGGTTAGATAGAGAGAATATCTAGCTCAGCGCTCGCTCAGCCACTGGGTCATGATCCGGTCCAGTAGCGCCGCCTGCCGATCGAAGCGTCGCGGGTCGTCAAGGATATCGTCGCGAGTCTGCACGTAGGGCGCGGCGTTGGTGGCCGGCAGATCGTGATCGCACAGCGCCGCCGTACCCTGGGCCGTCAGCTCCAGGTGACACTGAAGCGCGACGACGCGACCCAGATCCCAGGCGAACCCCTGGACCGGACCGGCCGGCGTACTACCCAGCGGCAGGCAGCCATCCGGCAGGCCGAAGATGTCGCGGTGCCAGAGCAGGGCGTCGAAGGTTTCCGGCAGGTCGAAGGGGCTTTCGTCCGCCAGGGCCAGCGGCTGCCAGCCGATTTCCGGCTGCACGGCGGGCGACACGATGGCGCCGAGCGCCTCGGCGATCAGGCCGGCGCCGAAGCCGATGCCCAGCACGGGCTTGTTGCTCTTCAGGGCGCGATCCACCAGCTTGCGCTCGCGTTTGAGCAGCATGGCATCGGGCGGTTGCAGCGCATCGAGCAGCACCAGTGCGTCGCAGTTGGCCAGTGGCGGTGGCAGTTCGCCCTCGTCCAGTCGGCAGTGGTTGTAGCTGTGGCCCATGCCGGTGAGCCAATCCGCCATGCGGGCGGGGCCGAACAGCGGGCTATGCTGAAGAAAGTAGATATGCATGATAGGTCCAATGATGGGGACGACCGGACCACTCCACAAGCGAGGAATAGGGTTTTAGCGATGGCCATTCGTGCCCAGCTCCTGGAACAGATCTACACCATCGTGGCGCAGATACCCGCAGGGCGAGTCACCACCTACGGCCGGATCGCCCGGATGACCGAAGGCGCCACGGCGCGCCTGGTCGGGACGGCCATGCGGCAACTGCCCGCGGGGCACGACCTGCCCTGGCACCGGGTCATTGGTGCCAGCCGACGAATCGCGGAGCATGGCGGCGCCCAGCGCCAGCACGAGAAATTGCGCGCCGAAGGGGTCGTTTTCGATGCCGGTGGTCGCGTGCCGATGCATTTGATGTGGCCAGAATGATGAGGAATTCATGACAAAGCCCACGGGTAGCTTCAACGCCAGGCTTCGCCGGCTCGACGCGCGCCAGCAGATCGCTTTCATGGCGGCGCTGAGCGAACGCCTGGTGCCCAACTATGCGCTCTATGCCGGCATGAGCGGCCACGGCAATCCGAGCGTGATGAACAATGTGCTGGATCTGGTGTGGGAACGGCTCAAGGTCGCCTCGGCCCGGATCGACTTCGACAAGCAGGCCGAGAAACTGGCCGAGATCGAGCCGCCGGAAGACGACGACAGCTTCGGTGCGCGACGGGCAACGGAGAGCGTCATGGCATTGACCACGTTGCTGGATGCCCTGCGCGGCGAAGCCCCGGAGGCCGCACTGGAGGTGAGCCGGGTTTCCCGCAACGGCGTACGCGCCTATATCGAAATGACCGAGGGCAGCGAGGACGCCGAGCGGCTCGACGCACTGTTCCGCGAGCACGAGCTGATGCAGGACGAGCGCGATTTTCAGGACGCGGTGCTCGAAGCGCTCGAGGCCGATCCCCGGCTCGAAGATCTACGGGCGCTGCGTATCCTGGGGCGGAACCAGGGGATCAGCAATCTGGGGCTGAGCCTCGATTGATCGGCGTCGACCGGTTGTGGATAAGCTGGTCATGCCAGAGACTGTTGATAACGGCTTGTCGACGGAAAGACAGGAGCAAGGCGATTGGAGGCCGATAACAGCAATAGCGGTCGACGCGCGAGAATAACGTTCAAGGAGGAACATCATGCAGAAACGCTGGTTGGTCGGTGGTCTGGCATTGGCGACAGTGATGCTGGCGGGTTGCCAGAGTCTGGGATGGAGCGGTGATGCGCTGCGCACCGAGCCGGTAGTGAAAAGCGTACACGAGCCCGACTGCGAGGGTGACGGCTGCGCCAACGTCAACGCCGCCTATCTGCGCTTCCCCGAATCGCCGCAACTCTCCGACGAACTCGAACGGCGGCTGTTCGGCCTGGCGAGCGGGCTGGGCGATAGCCCCGACGGCAACGCCATGGGGCAGGCCCGTTCTTTCGATGCCTTCGCCGATCAAGTGTTCGCGGCTGCCCGCAGCGCCCGCCAGGACGTGCCGGAACTGCCCGGCTTCGAGGCCGATCTCAGGGCGGACATCGTGGCGGATCGCGACGACCTGCTGGTGATCGAGCTCGACGGTTATCTGTATAGCGGCGGTGCCCACGGCTTGCCGCTGACCTCCTACATGGTAATCGAGCGTGACACGCAGCAGGTGGTGGACCTCGACGACATGCTGCTGCCGGGGCAGCGGCCGGCTTACGAGGCGGCGTTGAAGCGCGCGCATCAGCGCTGGTTGAAGTCCGATCAGGCCAGCGGATTGTCGGAGATGCAGTGGCCGTTCGCGCTATCCGACAACGTGGCACCGTTGGCAGACGGTCTGGCGGTGAAGTATCAGGTCTACGACCTGGCGCCGTACGCGGCGGGGCAGCCGCAGTTGATGATTCCCTACGCCGAGCTCGACGGCGTTCTCGAGGCGCGCTATCTGCCGTGATGACGACGGTCGTCGGGGCCTGTCGCTGGCCGCGAAGGCAAGTGAGGTAAACGGCAGAAAACGCAAGCGCCGCGCCTGGAACTCAGGCGCGGCGCTTTGGGGTCGCCAGGTTCGCTCGGCAATGGCCTCAGAGGCGCATCTCGATGCCATGTTCGGCCATGTAGCGCTTGGCGTCCGGAATCGTGTATTCGCCGAAGTGGAAGATGCTGGCGGCGAGCACCGCATCGGCGCCGCCTTCCTTGACGCCGGCTACCAGGTGCTCGAGATTGCCGACGCCGCCGGAAGCGATCACCGGCACCTCGACGGCGTCGCTGATCGCGCGGGTCACGCCGAGATCGAAGCCCACCTTGGTACCGTCACGGTCCATGCTGGTCAGCAGCAGCTCGCCGGCGCCGTACTCGACCATCTTGCATGCCCAGTCCACGGCGTCCAGCCCGGTGGGGCGGCGCCCGCCGTGAGTGAATATTTCCCAGCGTGGCGGCTCGCCCTCGGCACTGACCTTCTTGGCATCGATCGCCACCACGATGCACTGGCTGCCGAAGCGTTCGGCGGCCTCGCGCACGAAATCCGGGTTGGTGACAGCGGCGGTGTTGATCGAGACTTTGTCCGCACCGGCATTGAGCATGGTGCGAATATCCTCGCAGCGACGAATGCCGCCGCCCACGGTTAGCGGAATGAACACCTCGCCGGCGATACGCTCGACCATCTCGACGGTGGTGCCGCGATCTTCATGACTGGCGGTGATGTCGAGAAAGGTGATCTCGTCGGCGCCCTGCTGGTTGTAGCGCTTGGCGATCTCGACCGGATCGCCAGCGTCGCGAATCCCCACGAAATTGACGCCCTTGACCACGCGGCCGGCGTCGACGTCGAGACAGGGAATGATGCGTTTGGCCAGCGTCATGAGATGTCTCCCTTGGCGGCGTCGATCCCGTCACCAGGCATCGAATCGCCTTGAATCGAATCGCTCAGCGCCTGTGCCTCGGCGACGTCGAGCGAGCCCTCGTAGATGGCGCGGCCGGTAATGGCGCCGATGATGCCGCTGTCAGCGACCTTGGCCAGCGCACGAATGTCTTCCAGATCGGTCACGCCACCGGAGGCGATCACCGGCAGGCCGCCGTCGCGAGCCAGCTGCGCGGTGGCCTCGACGTTGACGCCCTGCATCATGCCGTCGCGGGCGATGTCGGTGTAGACGATCGAGGAGACGCCGTCATCGGCGAATCGCCTGGCCAGATCCACCGCCTTGACCGTGGACACCTCGGCCCAGCCGTCGGTGGCGACGAAGCCGTCGCGGGCGTCCAGGCCGACGATCACGTGGCCCGGGAACCGGCGACACATCTCGCCGACGAAGTCGGGTTCCTTGACCGCCTTGGTGCCGATGATCACGTAGCTGACCCCGGCAGCGAGATAGTGCTCGATGGTCTCGGCACTACGGATGCCGCCGCCGATCTGGATCGGCAGATCCGGATAGGCGCGGGCAATGGCCGTGACGGCGTCACCGTTGACCGGCTTGCCCTCGAAGGCGCCGTTGAGATCAACCAGGTGCAGCCGCCGCGCGCCGGCCTCGACCCAGCGTGCGGCCATCGCGACCGGATCGTCCCCGTAGGAGGTCGCATCATCCATGCGGCCCTGTTTGAGGCGCACGCACTGGCCGTCCTTGAGATCGATGGCGGGAATCACCAGCATGGCTTCGAATCCTTTGACTGTGAGTCGGTTAGGTGCTGTCCGAAAGTCGGCGAGCGATGACCAGATAAGGCAAAAATCGGCGAAAGAACGGAGTTTACGGAGGGTAAATGAGTATCTTGAGCCGATTTTTTAACGCCATATGGATGAGCGCAGCCACTTTCGGATGGTGGCTAGGGCGCCCAGTTGACGAAATTTTCCAGCAACCGCAGACCGTCCCCGGCGCTCTTCTCCGGATGGAACTGGACCGCGAAGACGGTACCGCGACCGGTGACCACGTGGGCATCGACGCCGGCGTAATCGGTGGTGCCGAAGATATCGGCATCGCTGGCGGCCTCGACGTAATAGCTGTGCACGAAGTAGAACCTCGCGCCGTCCTCGATGCCGTTCCACAGCGGATGCGGGTGATGCTGCGCCACGCGGTTCCAGCCCATGTGCGGCACTTTCAGGCGCTCGCCTTCGGGCGTGGTCAGCTTGTGGCCGAAGTGACGCACGCGACCGGGGAGGAAGCCCAGGCAGTCGACGCCGCCGTTCTCCTCACTGCGATCGAACAGCATCTGCTGGCCGACGCAGATACCCAGCAGCGGCTTGGCCTGCTCCTCGAGCAGATCCTTGACCAGACCTTCGAGCTCGGTGCGCTGCAACTCGCCCATGCAGTCGCGGATCGCGCCCTGGCCGGGCAGCACCAGGCGCGAGGCACCGCGAATCGAGCGCGGATCGCGGGTCACCATGACGTTTTCATGGGTGACGTGCTCGAGCGCCTTGGCCACGGAGTGCAGGTTACCCATTCCGTAATCGATCACGGCGATCGTCATTGCGGTTTCCTCGCTGATTCGGTGGTGGCGATGGACGGTATCACAGGCTGCCTTTGGTCGATGGCATCTGGCCGGCCATGCGGGGGTCTTCCTCGACCGCGGCACGCAGCGCCCGGCCGAACGCCTTGAAGATGGTTTCCGCCTGATGGTGGGCGTTGAAGCCCTTGAGATTGTCGATGTGCAGCGTGACCTGGGCGTGATTGACGAAGCCCTGGAAGAACTCCCAGAACAGCTGCGTGTCCAGCCGGCCGATGGTCGCGCGGGTGAATTCGACATCCATGAACAGGCCCGAACGGCCGGAAAAATCGATCACCACGCGGGACAGCGCCTCGTCGAGCGGCACGTAGGCATGGCCGTAGCGACGAATGCCCCGCTTGTCGCCAATCGCCTGGGCGAAGGCCTGACCCAGGGTGATGCCGAGATCCTCGACGGTGTGGTGCTCGTCGATCTCGAGATCGCCCTTGGCATCGATCGTCAGGTCGATCATGCCGTGGCGAGCCACCTGATCCAGCATGTGGTCGAGGAAAGGAACCCCGGTCCGGCAATCCAGGCGGCCGCTGCCGTCCAGGTTGACCGTGACCGTGATCTGCGTCTCGTTGGTGTCGCGCGACACCGTGGCGATGCGCTCGGACATGCGTGGGGAATCTCCCGGTACGGTTGGCGAGAATCGGCCATTATAGTGAATCGAGCCCTGCATCCGCTACAATGGCGGTGTTTATCAGGCGGCGATCTTCGCGCCGCCCACCGATCAGTCAGGCCGTTCTGCCGACAAGGAGATACAGGGGGCATGCCGGAAGCCACACAGCACGTCGAGTCGCATCATTCAGTCGTTCCCGGTAGGGCGATTCCCGGTCGCACGGCGTGGCGGCGATGTACCGTTCATCGACCGCTGGCGTCTGTCGATCACGCACAGGGAGGATGGGAATGAAGGGGCTGTTCAGAACGCTGCTGGCGGCAGTCGGTGTCCTGGGGATTCTGGTCGTGGTGGCGGTTGTCTATATCACCACGTTCTTCGATCCGAACGATCTCAAACCGCGCCTGATCGAGGCGGTTCGCGACCAGAGCGGCCTGGAGCTGCGTCTCGATGGCCCGCTGTCGTGGTCCTTCTATCCGCGCATCGGCGTCAGCGTCAAGGACGCCGAAGCCTGGCTCCCCGAGCAGTCCCGGGACGATGCGCCCTTCGTCGGCTTCGACAACGCCGAGGTCAGCGTGGCCTTTACGCCGCTGCTGACCGGCGATGTCTCGGTCGACGGCCTGATCCTCGATGGCATGCGCCTCAATCTCGCCCGCGATGCGCAAGGGCAAGGCAACTGGCAGGTGCTGCTGGATCGCCTAGCCGAGAACGATGGCCAGAAGGGGGCCGAGCCGTCGAAGCCGGCTCAGCCGGAGAAATCGGAGAAAAAGGGCCCCGGCCTGAAGCCGGGCGCCGATCAGGCGGTGGCGTTCGACATCGCCAGCATCAAGGTCTCTAACAGCCAGGTGAATTACGTCGATCGGCAGAAACCGCTGGACATCACGCTGGCCAACCTCAGTCTGCAAAGCAGCAACGTCAGCCCGCAATCCTCGTTCCCGATCCAGCTCTCCTTCGATGTCGAAGGTCGCCAGCCGGATGTGAACGGCAATCTGCAGTTGAAGAGCCAGATGCGGATGGATCTCGGTGCCGGGCGCTACACCTTCGAGGGCGTGACGCTCAACGGCAAGGCGCAACTGCCGACACTGGCCGAGCAGGCCCAGACGCTCAATCTGAAGGTTGCCACGCTGGTCGCCGATACCCGGGCGAAACAGTACCGGGCCGACGACATTCAGCTCGCGGCCTCGCTCTACCATTCCGCCATGCAGGAAACACCGCTGTCGCTGGACCTTCAGGGCGATGCGGCGGCCGATCTCGAGGCCCAGACCGCCACGCTCGGTGACCTCGTTTTGACCGGCGACGATGGCCTGGACCTGAAAGGCAGCGTGAACGTCACGCAACTGAGCGACGCGCCACGCTATCAGGGCCGGATGGAACTGGCGCCGCTGTCGGTGCGGGACTGGCTGACGCGCTTCGGTATCGAGGTGAACAGCGCCGACGACGAGGCGCTCACGGCGCTGTCGCTGAGTGGACCGTTCTCAGGCGATACGCAACAGATCGATTTCGACGATCTGCAGATGACGCTGGATGACACCCAACTGCGTGGCTCGCTGGGTGCCGCGTTCGACGGTCAGGCGCTGAATTTCGATCTTGCCGGCGATCGGCTCGATCTGGACCGCTATCTGGCACCGCGATCGCAGGACGCAGGCGGCGACGCGACGGGCGACGACGCCAAGGACACCGCCTGGCTCTCGGCGCTCGGTGTCGCGCCGGCGCTGGCCGCGGCCGAAGGCGCCGAGCTGCTTCCCGTCGACTGGCTCGCCGGGCTCGAGCAGGAAGGGCATCTGACGCTGGATTCCCTCAAGGTCAAGGGTATCGATCTGAGCGACGTCGAACTGGCCACCAGTGGCAGCGGCGGGCGTCAGCGCCTCGATTCCCTCAGCGCCAACCTCTACGACGGCGCGTTGCAGGCCTCCAGCGCGCTGGACCTGAGTCAGTCGCCGATCCGGCTCTCCTTCACCGAGCGTATGAACGGCGTCGATATCGCGCCGCTGTATCAGGGTTTCAGCGGCAAGACGTCACCGCTACGCGGCAAGCTCAACCTGCAGGGCGATTTCGATTCGCGGACCAACACGGTCGAAGGGCTCAAGCAGAATCTCGACGGCCAGGCTGCGCTGCGTGTCGACGACGGCGCCATGCTCGACGTCAATGTCTCGCGTCAGCTGTGCACGGCGGTCGCGACGCTGGAAGGGCGTGAATCGACCCGCGAATGGAGCGAGGACACCGCCTTCGATCGCCTGCAGGCCAGCGTGACGGTCGACAACGGCGTGGCGCACAACGACGATCTCGTCATCGCCATCCCGGGCATCGAGGTGACCGGCAAGGGTGACGTCAATCTGGTGACCAACCGTCTCGACTATCGCGCCGCGGCGCGCTTTACCGATACTGCCGACGAGGCTGCCTGTGGCGTCAATCCGAGACTGGCCCGGATCGACTTCCCGATCCGCTGCCAGGGCAGCCTCGACGAGGCGCCGGGGCAGTGGTGCGGATTCGATCGCGAGGCGTTCCAGAGCTCCCTTGCCGAACTGGCCAGGGACGAGGCCAAGCGAAAGGCCGGCGAACGGATCGACGAAGAACTGGACAAGCAGCTCGACGACGAGACTCGCCAGAAGATCGGCGAAAAGCTCGGAGACGGCGCGGCCGAGAAGCTGGGCAACAAGATTCGGGATATCTTCCAGTAAGCCTGGTCAGCACTCAGCCTGGGCGCCGACGTCATGTCGGCGCCTTGTCATTCTGCTGGCGGATTGTCGCTTCGCTTCCGTCTTCCCATCCTGTTCATCACCTCGACCCGGTCCCGTCGCATGGCGGGCCGGATCGTTTCCATCATTCCGAAGAGGTGCCGTTTGGCAGAAATAGCCCTGTCGGCCGAAGCCTTCCGCGAGCGCGTGTTCGACTGGTTCGACGCGCACGGCCGCAAGTCGTTGCCGTGGCAGTACGACAAGACGCCCTACCGGGTCTGGGTCTCGGAGATCATGCTCCAGCAGACCCAGGTCGCCACCGTCATTCCCTACTTCGAGCGCTTCATGGCGCGCTTCCCGGATGTCCACGCACTGGCGCGAGCGCCCCAGGATGAGGTGCTGCACCTGTGGACCGGGCTGGGCTACTACGCCCGCGCCCGCAATCTGCACAAGGCCGCCAAGGTCGTCGTCGACGAGTACGACGGCGAATTCCCGACCCACGATCTCGAGGCGATGACCGCCTTGCCGGGGATTGGCCGCTCGACCGCTGGCGCGATCGTCAGCATCAGCACCGGCCGGCGTGCCGCGATTCTGGACGGCAACGTCAAGCGCGTGCTGGCCCGGCTGCATGCGGTGGAAGGCTGGCCCGGCAAGAACGACGTTCTCGCCCGGCTATGGGAACTGGCGGAGCGCTACACGCCCTCGGAGCGGCTGCCGGACTACACTCAGGCGATGATGGATCTGGGGGCCATGATCTGCACGCGTGGCAAGCCGAGCTGCCTGCTGTGCCCGTTCGAGGATGTCTGCGTGGCGCATGCCCGGGGCGAGGAGCGCCTCTATCCCGGCTCCAAGCCCAGGCGCGAATTGCCGACGCGGCAGACACAGATGTTACTGTTGCAGGACGAGGCTGGTCGGGTGCTGCTGGAGCAGCGTCCGCCCAGCGGCCTGTGGGGCGGCCTGTGGGGCTTCCCTCAGTTCGATGGCGACAGCGAACTGCACGAGTGGCTGGAGCGGTACTGTCGAGGCGTTCATCTCGAAAGCGCCTGGCAGCCGTTCACCCACACTTTTACCCACTTCCGACTGGAGATCACGCCGCGACCGGCGAGGCTTCCGGACCGGAACGCCGCCACGGCGGTGGCCGAATCGAATCGACAGTGGGTCGATCCCGCCGAGCCCGCCAACGTCGGCCTGGCGGCACCGGTCAAGGCGCTGCTGGCGATACTGGCCCAGACGCACGCACTCAACGCATGACAGGAGGTTTTCATGGCGCAGACCGTATTCTGCCGCAAGTACCAGCAGGAACTCGAAGCTCTGGCTTTCCCGCCGCTGCCCGGCGCCAAGGGCCAGGAGATCCAGCAGACCGTCTCCAAACGCGCCTGGGAGGAATGGCAGGCGCTGCAGACTCGGCTGATCAACGAGAAGCATCTCAACATGCTGGAGCCGCAAGCTCGGGAGTATCTGATGACGCAGATGAACCGGTTTTTCGACAATCAGGAAACCGATCACGCCGAAGGATACGTGCCGCCCAGCCAGTGAATTCCGGGCGGTGAAAAAAGAACTCATCTTTTTGAAATAAAAGGGTTGACCCCAAAACGGCTTGCTGGTTAAATGCGTCCCCGTTGGCGAGGGCCAGATAGCTCAGTTGGTAGAGCAGGGGATTGAAAATCCCCGTGTCGGCGGTTCGATTCCGTCTCTGGCCACCATCAATGCTGGGGTATCGCCAAGTGGTAAGGCACCGGTTTTTGGTATCGGCATGCGCAGGTTCGAATCCTGCTACCCCAGCCATCGCTAACGTCTCTATGCTCGCCGACATAGCTCAGTTGGTAGAGCAACTGACTTGTAATCAGTAGGTCCCGGGTTCGACTCCTGGTGTCGGCACCAGAGCTTAGAGATCGAAGCATTGGTTAGAGCGTATCACCTCGCATGATGTGAACGCTCCACCACTTCTCAGCCCCCATCCTGTTTGGCAGTCAACACAAATTGTAGCGTCATTTTCTCTCTGCACTCGTTCCATTCATGATTGGACGAGGTGTAGTTATGCGTGTTTCCGCGACAGTGTGTTCCAAGGGCGGCGTCGGAAAAACCACCACGACGGTCAACCTTGGCGGTCTCTTGGCCGATGCCGGTCTCCGGGTTCTCCTCATAGACCTGGATTCCCAGCCAACCCTCTCTTCCTACTATGAGCTGTCCCAGCCGGCCCCAGGCGGGGTGTACGAGCTGCTCGCGACAGAGCTGGTCGATCTCGATCAGATCATCTCTCACACCGCTATCGCCAATCTAGACATCATCGTCTCCAACGACTATCGGAATCAGTTGCAGCAGTTGTTGCTCAACGCCCCGAACGGTCGCTTCCGGCTGATCGATCTCCTCGATCGTTTCGCCGATCGCTATGATGCCATCCTGATAGACACCCAGGGCGCGCGCTCCGTCATCCTCGAGATGGCCGTGATGGCCGCCGATCGGCTGATCTCTCCCATCGTTCCCGAACTGCTCACCGCCCGCGAATTCGTGCGTGGCACTCAGGGCATGCTCAACGAGCTGCGGGAGCTGGCACGCTATACCCGCTTCGAAGTGCCGCCGGTCTCCATCCTGCTCAACAAGATGACCGACCAGCTCCGCGACGCCCGCGACATCGCCGATAGCATTCGCACCATGTATGCCGAGGTCGAAGACCACGGCATCAGCGTGCTCGAGACGCCGCTGGTCAATCTCTCTGCCTACCGTTCGGCCGCGCTCCAGGGGCTGCCCGTCCATCGGGTCGAGCCTCGAAAACCCTACAGTCGCAAGGCGCCGGCCTGCGCCGACCAGCTCAAGGCCGTGGCGGCCGATCTTTATCCCGAGTGGGCCGACGCCATCCACGCGGTAGGCGCTGTCACTCCCAACGGTAAACCGGGCACCGGGAAATCGGGGGTGGGCCATGTCCATTGAGACCCAACCTCCGACGCCGGTCGAGGCGGAGGCCATGGGGCTTCTTCCGCCGCATAGCATCGACGCTGAGCAGTCCACGCTGGGCGCTTTGATGCTCGACAACACGAAGTGGGAGGACATCTGCGAGATCGTCGACGTCTCAGCTTTCTATCACTATCCGCATCGGCTGATCTTCAAGGCGATGGAGGAGCTATCGCACGACGAGAAGCCACTCGATGTCGTGACACTCTCTGAGCTGCTCGAGCGCGATGGTCATATCGGGACCTGTGGGGGCCTGTCCTATCTGGCCGAGCTGGCTCGCAATACGCCGTCGGCGACCAATGTGGTCGCTTACGCTGGGATTGTTCGTGAGCACCAGCGTCGGCGGCAGCTGGCCAACATGGGCCGCGACCTCAGCCAGCGGGCGCTGGATGGGCAGCAGCTCAGCCAGGCGTTGATCGAGGCCACTGAACGCCAGCTGTTCGAGCTGGCTGAAAACCGGCAAGGCAAGGAAACGGGCATACGTTCCGCGTTGACGGCAGCGATCGATACCATCGATCGGGCCTTCAACGCCAAGGACGGCATCACCGGCACGCCGACCGGCTACAAGGATCTCGACGATCTTACCTGCGGCTGGCAGGACTCCGACCTGATCGTCATCGCTGGTCGCCCCTCGATGGGTAAGACAACACTGGGGATGAACCTCGTCGAGAATGCGCTGGTCGCTACGGCCGGTCGCACCGAGCTGGCCACCGCCCCGATCTTTGTCTTCTCGCTCGAGATGCCCGAGGAGCAGCTGATGCTGCGTCTCATGGCGAGCATGGGACGGCTGGACATGAGCAAACTGCGCTCGGGACAGCTCGACGACGGTGGCTGGGAAAAGCTGACCTCGGCCACCAATCGCATACTCGGGTTCGAGGAACGTCTGTTCGTCGATGACTCCAGCGTCCTCTCCGCGACCTCGCTCAAGTCGCGCGCCCGCCGGCTGATGCGCCGACACGGAAAGCCTGCCCTGATCCTGATCCTCAAAGCCACGGCCAAGGGTCTCAACTGCCCAGTGGTGGCGCTCTCGCAGCTCAACCGCACGCTGGAAAATCGTCCCAACAAACGTCCCTGCATGGCCGACCTGTGCGACTCCGGCGCAATCGAGCAGGATGCCGACGTCATCGGCTTCGTCTACCGCGATGAGGTCTACAACACCGATAACCCAGATAACAAGGGCCTTGCGGAGTTGATCATCGGCAAACAGTGCAACGGTCCCACCGGCACAGTGCATCTCACGTTCGTGGGTACGAGCACCCGCTTCGAGTCTCTGGCGTGGAAGCAGGTGCAGGAGGGACGGTCATGAGCTTTTCCTCCGATCGTATCCAGCACTCCTTAGAGCGCCTCATCGAAGTGGCGTCTGGCAGTAGCGGGCAATCGCATCATGTTCGCCGGCTGCTTCTCGGCATTTTCAACGCCTACGACTGGCCGTTCGAGCTGAACCGACTGCGTGCCCTGGATCTCGATCTCGTCCAGGACGCTCTCAATCTCATTGCCGCCTCAGTGACGGCTCCCGAAGAGATACATGCCGCAATACCGGACGGGGATCGAATTTTCCAGGCGTTCTGGAAGATCGAGGCCGAGCAGAATCAGCGGGAGGTAGGGCAATGAACCTTCACGCCCCCCTGATGCGTTATCACGGGGGCAAGTTCCGTCTGGCGCCCTGGATCATGGCGCACTTTCCTCCGACCTCCGCCTTCGATGTCTATGTCGAGTCCTTTGGCGGGGCTGCGGGTGTCCTCCTGCAGAAGCCGCGCAGCTACGCCGAGGTCTACAACGACCTGGATGGCGATGTCGTCAATCTGTTCAAGGTGCTCCGCAGTTTCGAGCAGTGCCAGTGCCTCATTGAGCAGATCGCGCTTACCCCCTATGCGCGTGGCGAATTCGAGCATGCCTGGGACCGTGCCCCGGATCCGGTCGAGCGCGCTCGACGTCTGCTGATCCGTGCCCATATGGGCTTCGGCTCCGCCGGCGCGACCCGGGGCAACTCTGGCTTCCGCACCGATACCCGACGTGCCCATGGCACGACACAACACCACTGGCAGCGTTTGCCCAGCGTGATCGGTGTCGTAGCCGAACGTCTGTCGGGTGTGCTGATCGAGAACCGCGATGCCTTGACCGTCATTGCCCAGCATGACTCCCCGCGCACGCTTCACTACGTCGATCCCCCTTATCTCGAGGAGACCCGACAGAAGGAACACCGGCGTGTTTATCGCCATGAGCTGAGCGATCAGCGTCATATCGAACTGCTCGATCACCTTCGGCTCGTTCAGGGCTACGTGATCCTCTCTGGCTACGACGCCGACCTCTATCGCGAGTCGCTCAGGGATTGGCGCATGGCTCGCCGGCATGTGCAGGCGTCGGCTCAGCGGGGTTCAGGGCAGCGCACCGAGTGCCTGTGGCTTAATCCGCGTGCGGCGGAGTGGGCCGGTCAGATGGAACTCAACCTTCCCCACCAGGAGGTGGCTCATGCCTGACACGCTGCCGATTCGCTGCTCGACGCGCGCGCTGAAGCGCGTCGTGCGTTACGCCGTCGAACACGGTTGGTTTGTAGAGCGCACCCGTGGTGGCCATGTCCGTTTCATCAAGCCGGGCTGTCCGCCCGTGTTCACCGGATTTTCACCCAGCGACGCGCGTGCCGAGAAGAACGCACTGGCACGGCTGCGCCGGGTGCAGCGACAAGAGGAGAGCGAAGCATGATTCCCGATCGCATCCTTCGCAAGATCGAGCGTTGCCTGGCGCTGTCACGCTCGGCCAATGAGCACGAGGCCGGCACGGCGCTACGTCAGGCCCAGCATTTGATGGACGAGTACGGCGTCAGCGAGATCGATGTCGCGGCGTCGACCATTGACCGAGTGGCCGTCAAGTCGCCGACCGGACGCAAGCCTCCGCGCTGGCTCGACCATCTGGCCACCCTAAGCAATGCCGCCTTCGGTACCGCCACTGTCTACGAGCCGCGCCCGACATTCGAGGGCTGGCAAGGCTACTTCGCGTTCTTGGGCGAGGCGAGCCAGGTGCGCATCGCGGCCTATGCCTTCGAGGTGCTGCAGCGTCAGCTGATCGCCGATCGCAAGGCGTTCCTGAACGGCATGAACAAGCGTGCCAAGCGCATCACCAAGATCCGCCGGGCCGATGCCTATGCCCTGGCATGGGTTGCGGGCGCTTTCGAACACATCGTGCCGGTGCAGAAGACCGAGGAGGTCATCGCAGCGATCGAGCACTTCCAGCAGCGCTTTTATCCCCAGCTCGAGGCGATGGACGCCATCGATCGAGGCCAGCGCCGCGACGATCAGCGGGCGATGGCCAGGGGCTATGCCGCCGGCCGCAATGCCCGCCTGCATGGCGCTGTCGATCGTGATCAATACAAGGAGCTGCCCCATGGCTGAGATCGTTGCTTTTCCGACACGTGAGTCCAATGACCACGGGATGGAGCGGTACCTGCGGGGGCGGGAGTGTCTGGTCCTGGGGCTGCTCGACCCGTTCGCCGGATCTTCTTCGCGGCACGGTTGGCCACCTTGGCCAGCGTGCGCGTCGGCGCGACGCCGATCGAGACAGGAATGCCGGTGTATTGCTTCACTTGGCGGCGCAGTTCCCGGGCGTGGTCTTCGAGCTGGCCGGGGGCGAAACCGTCGAAGTTCACCCAGCATTCGTCGATGGAGTACGGGTCGATGCCGGCGCTGAATTCTTCCAGCACCGCTTGCACGCGGCTGCTGATATCGCCGTAGAGCTCGTAGTTGCTGGAGAACAGGGTGATCTCGCCGCGGGCGACCTGTTCCTTCAGATAGTGGGCCGGGATGCCCATCTTGACGCCGAGCGCTTTCAGCTCGTTGCTCAGCGCGATGACGCAGCCGTCGTTGTTGCTCATGACGCCGACGGGCTGGCCGTTCAGGTGCGGTTTGAACAGGCGTTCGCAGCTGACGTAGAACGAGTTGCAGTCGACGATGGCGATCATACGGGGAACTCGATGTGATTCGAGCGCACGACGCCCCAGATCTGGGATTCGACGCCGTTCAGGGGAATCGGCGGGTAGCGGTTACCGCCGGAGCAGAGCAGCTGCCATTGCCCCCGCTCGATCCATTTCTTGACCGTGAACTCGCCTTCTGTCGGGTCCCGTGTGATTGATAATCCGCTTGGTAAATAACTCTGGCCGTTTGGCCTGCCATTCCTTCATTGCTGCGATCGGTGATAGATGGTGCAGCGCCTTCTGCGGAATATGGTGATTGTACAGCCAAGAGTAGCGCGTGAGCGTCTGTTCCAGATCCTCGCCTGATGCATAGTGCCGAGTCGCCAGCACATCGCTGATACGGCCATTGAAGCGCTCCACCATTCCGTTCGTCTGCGGGCGCCCCGGCTTGATCAGGCGGTGTTCGATACCATGGGCCTGGCACTCCTGGTCAAAGGGGTGGCGTCCGCTGGGCTTGCGCTCATCCGCCCGTGTGAAGCGATCGGTGAACGACTTGCCGTTGTCGGTCAGCACCGTCTGGATCGTGAAGGGGGCCTTCTCCTTCATCCGCTTCATGAAGGCCCGCGCATCCTTCGCGGACTGACTGCTTCGGATCTCCAGATAGACCCAGCGCGTGGCACGGTCGATGGCGACGTACAGGTAGCGCTTCTGCTGCTCGTCGGGCATCTGGGGCAGGTGCTTGATGTCGATGTGTACGTAGCCGGGCTCGTAGATCTTGAAGGGCTTATGTCGAGGCTTCTCGTCCCCGCCGGCGTCCTGTCTCGCCAGTTCCATCAGTGTCGGCACCTCGCGCCGCTTGAGCATGCGATGCAGGCCGGAACGAGACAACCGGGGATTCAGGAACTCACGCGCCACGACGAGCAGATCATCCAAGCCGAGGCGGAGGAATTCGCGGGCTGCGATCAGCACCTCTTCCTGTTCGGAAGTCAGAGTGGCCAACAGGTTGTGACGCGTGTGCGGTCGGTCATGGACATCGTCCCGGTACCGCCAGCGCCGGATGGTCGCGGTGGCAACGCCATACTGACGGGCCAGCTCGCTATCCGTGATGCTGAAGAAGCTCCCTGGCTGTCAGCAGAGGATAACTCCTGTAAGCGATTTGATTATCCGGGACCCTACAACTAGGGATTCGGGCGAAAAGGGACAGCTCAACAGTTATCGCGCTATCGGTAGATCGATTGGTACCATCATCGTCGGTGCCCTGACCCTGCCGCTGGCTCGCTATCTTGGTGACGGTGACCTGAGTACCGGTTTTCCGGTTGTCATGGGGGTCTACTCCATCATTGGTATAGTGCTTTTCTGGTTGGTGTTCAAAAACTGTCATGAGCGCACTTCGGTACCTGCAGCCGCCACCCACAAGGGTAGTATCGTCAGCGATATCAAAAAAATGGTCACCAACAGGTACTGGTTGATCATAGCCTTAAACTCCGTCGTCTGGTTTGCACGGCAGGGTGTCATGAATGGAGTCCTGATTTACTACGTTAAATACGTGCTGGGAGAGCCCCAATCGGTTTATATCTATATCACCATTTTGAATGTGGCCAATCTGGCCGGGGGGGTGCTGGCACTGACCTTGCTGAAGCGTTACAGCAGTCGGAACTCCAGTATACTGATGTATATGCTGGCCATTGTTTTTCTGGCCCTCGCTTATTTTTCCGGCGGTGGGCAACATGTCTATGCTTTTGGTTTTGCCTTTTTTATGGCTAGTTTCATGATTGGCTTTGGCGATCCAGCCAACTTGACGATGTTGGGAGATGTGATTGATTATCATGAGTGGAAACATAAGAAAGAGTCTCAGGGCACGCTTTACTCGGGTTACAGCTTCGCTCTCAAATTTGGAAGCGCCATCGGGGCAGCTTTTGTGGGCTACTTTCTGGGTCTTGCGGGTTATGACCCCGAGATGATCACTCCCCAGGTAAAGGATGCAATAACAACACTTCTATTCATTATTCCTATAGCGCTGACGGTGGTTCAGATAATTATTCTGTATAGTTACAGGCTTGAAAAACAGCATCCCGAAATTGTTTCTGGCTCGGCATAATTCATTAAGGCTGAATCGCAACGCGTAAGCTGGCACTAGCCTCGCCGCTGCTATGAGCCCGTCTCTGCTGGTGGGGTAATGCATCGTTGGCGCGGCAGCCATACATTCAGTCACTGCCATCGGTTGCTATAGACTGATTGATTGGCCTCCGCCGGATTTGGGGCGGGCGTGAGGGCTGGCTTACGCTGGTGCTGGTCCTGGATTGCCGTGCTCGGCTGCTGGACTGTCATCTGTTCCATTGCGGCAAGGTTAGTGTTGCCATGGTACTTTTAAGCAGATGCAGGTTCATCCCAATTGCTCATTGGCACGAGGGTAAGTCCCGTTTCCACTGCGTACTGACAACGGCTTGGTTATTATGAGTCATGGTATACGATGAGGAGTTATGGCTCGCGCTAGGAATTTATCGCCTGTCATTGTCAACGGAATAGCATGGCCGAGCTTTTAATTTCTGGATGCTGTAAGAGCAATGTGTCCGCCGCCACCGCCACCGCCACCGCCACCGCCGCTTCGTGGCGCTGCGCCATGCCACGCGAGTGATCGAGGATGGGTCCATTTTTCAATCACCGAGCGTTCTTCATCAGGCGCTCGGAAACTCCTTCTCCGCACACACGTTGGCTTCACTAATCATAGCTTGTTTTACAATGACCCTGATGATCCGGTAGGACCACTGACCGCATCCATCCAGGAAAGCAAACGAGTTATAATGGAAGCGTTGTCCCCCACGATGGACTTTTCCCCAGCCTTGATCATGCTATCAAAGTGTTCGTCAACAGCTTGTTCCGCCGCCTTGGCGTCCCGAGCAACGATGGCATCGACAATTTTCTGGTGCTCATCGACCACACAAGACTGATGCAAATGACCACACAAAACTATGTCAAGAACTGCTTCTACGCGGTCGAGGTGTGGTGCAAGTACAAGACCTGTCAAGATTTTGAGCATTCGGTTCGGGGCAATGGCAGCAATCTTTCTATGTAAGTCGAGCCCAGGCTGAGTGGCCATTTGTTCGGTGCCAAGGGCCTCCCGATGCTTTTTTAGAAGAGCCTGTAGTGCCTTTATGTCCTCGGTAGTGGCATGAGTGGCTGCGCTCGCAGCGGCTGCACTTTCGACAGCTTTCCTGGCATAGAGCAGGTCGAGCACGTCTTGGACGCTCCGTACATCGACGACACGACTTATAGGTGATTTTGAGGGGGATGAATATTCGAACTCTGCAAGTTGCTCTCGACCTGCAGGCGAAATAACCCTTCCCTTCGTTCCCAAAGAAATCGCCCAGCCGCGTTCATTAAGCTCTCGTAGACGTCGCGATATGGAGGATTCGCTCATATTGAGACCCATTTCTTCCAAAGCTTGCTGCGCTGATCTGGTGCCAATTGGCGCTGAACTGCTAGCCAACACAGCCATCAGGGCATGGAGCGTCCCTTCACGGTCGTATGCCATCAAACTCCCTCGCTTTCGATACTTTTTTAGTTCACCAAGATGGCAGAGGTTAGTCAATTACGATCAAACTTTCCACTCCTAGAGGAACCATAAGCCCCAGAGCCAGCATAGCTTCATGATATTTATGTGGCTCGAGAAGGGAGCTTCTGGATGTGTAAGAAGAAAGGGTGTTGACAGATGACAGTCGCCTGACTAGATTGACGCCTATGTAGTCATAAATGACAAGCCATCGTCAGGATGGTTTTTGCCCTGGAGAGAGCTAGTAGAGGAGAAGGCATGTATCTTCGTGATCTTATTGGGTACGAGCGTAACGTTCCGGACCCCCGCTGGCCGAGCGGTGCGCGCGTCGCAGTCCAGTTCGTCATCAACTATGAAGAAGGTGGAGAACATTCTGTGCTCCATGGTGATTCACATTCCGAGGCGTTCCTCACTGAGGAACCGACGAAGGGAATTCCGCATCTCCGCAACCTCAACGTGGAGTCGCAATACGAGTACGGCTCACGTGTAGGCTTCTGGCGTCTACACCGAGCCTTCACTGAGCGTAACATTCCCGTCACTGTATTCGGCATTGCAGAAGCCATGGCAAAGAACCCCGAAGCAGTAGCCGCAATGAAGGAAGCACATTGGGAGATCGCCTCTCACGGGTTGCGGTGGATCGACTATTCTGAAATGGGGGAGCAACAGGAGCGGGACCACATTACTCGCGCAATTGAGTTGCATGAACAGGTGACTGGCGCACGTCCCCGAGGTTGGTATACCGGGCGAATGTCACCCAATACGCGACGGCTTATTCACGAAGCGGGGGAGTTCCTCTACGACTCGGATTCCTTCGCGGATGATCTACCTTACTGGGTGGATGTCGATGGGAGTTCTAAACTAGTCATTCCATACACGCTGGACAATAACGATGGCAGGTATGTGAATGGTTATGGGTTCCAAATGAGCAGCTTTTCCGCATACCTAAAAGGGGCGTTCGATCTTCTCTATGAGGAAGGCCGGGAATCGCCCAAGATGATGAGTATAGGCCTTCACAACCGCTTGAGTGGCCGGCCTGGACGAGCATCTGACCTTTTGAAGTTCCTTGACTATGTCGCCGAAAAGGATGGCGTATGGCTCACTCGCAGGGTTGATATTGCAAAACACTGGCATACCCATCATTCTCCACGACACACAAAAAGCGTTACTTCTGATGTGAAGAAATAACGTTAAGTCATTTAAAGAGGGAAGAAAAATGCGCAACGAAAAGGTATCAACAAAAACAAAGTGGAGCGTTCTTCCGAATTGGAAGTTCATGCTCTTTCCCCGTGACACGAAGACAATCATTACTTGCGTCTTCCTGGGGCTATGCATGGCTGTGGTCCTCCAGATAACAGAGCGGCTAGATCTGGCGTTGACTGGCGGCGCCGTCCCTATTGTGTCTGCTATCGTTGTGTGTGCTATTTGGGTACCATCGGCGACTTTCTTCGGGTTGACAGGAGCGCTGATCACCGCATGGATTAACCCAATTATTTCTAACCTTACGGCTTCTCAGCCGATGGCACCTTTTTTATTCCTGACGAATATTTCGCATACTGTGCCTATCGCGATTCTCGTGTGGCTCATGAAGTCGAAGCATCGAGGACTTAAATTATGGGAGGTTATCCTGATCGGCCAGGTTGGCGGTATCTTTGACGCTATGATGTTCGGTGTCGGAAACCGAGTCATTTTGCATCTCCCTTGGGACTTCATAGTCATCCAGATCCTCATCGTTCAGCCCTGCTATCTGCTTGGCAGCTTTATCACCTATGGAATCATGAAACGCCTTTTGAAAACTGGGCTTGTTTCTAAAGGGCAGGAGTCTGCCAGGTCGTCGGATATTTGACCTGAATTTCAAAAGGATAAAGGTGGAAAATGCTGTATAAACGAGGAAATACGATATTTCATCGCGCCGACCCTAGAGTGAAAATTCTGATGGTGGTGGTGGTCTTGGCCTTAGCCTTGACGACAACTCGCATTGATGCTTTGGTCACTCTTACCGTAAGCGTTATCGTAGGGCTCTGTATCTTCGCTAGCCTTACTCCGAAAAAGTATTGGAGAGCGATCGCCCTTGTCGTGCCTCTGATTATTCTTCTGACTTTACTTCAATCACTGCTTCAGCCTGGCGACCCGCTTTTTAAGATTGGTTCGGTCGACTTCTCTGAAAGTGGAATCATGCTTGGTCTTGGAATAGGTATTCGGCTTCTGGCGATGGGCATCTGCTTCTACGGATTCTCAGTAACGACGAGCCCTTCCGATATTTCGCTAGCTCTGCATAAAATGGGAGTACCGTATAAGTTTGCATATCTGACTAGCTTTGCTTTTAGATTCCTGCCGTTGATGCAGGACGAGGCGAGAACACTTCTTACAGCAATGGCAGTTCGCGGGTCTTCGGATGGGGCTTCTGCGAACCCCGTCAGGCGTGGGAAGGCTATTGTCCGTATGTTATTTCCTATGCTCGTAGGATCCATGAAACGAAGCGGTGAGATTTCTCTTTCGATGGCATTGAGGGGGTATGAACTTCGAGGGACTAGAACCTACTATCGGGCGCTCAAGCTCCGTGTAAGTGACTGTATTTTTATTCTGGGCGTAGTACTCATCGCAGCGGCAATCATTGCACTCCAGGTGTACTTCAACGAGCCGATCATAGGAGCTTAGGAGAATGATAAAACGAGAACCAGTGATCGTAGTCGATGGACTAACACTCCGCTACTCAGGAGCTGAACAACGCGCTTTGGACTCCGTGTCGTTCGAGGTCGGAAAGGGTGAGGTGTTCGGGATTCTGGGCTCAACCGGTGCTGGAAAGTCGACATTACTAAAAGTACTCGCCGGGGTAATTCCACACCACGAGCAGGAGGCTGCATATCGTGGCCGTATTGAGATGCTGGGTAAGAGTCTCGATGAATACGGAGGGCTCTCGGATATTGCATCGAACGTGGGGTTAGTCCTCCAAGACCCTGAGGTTCAACTTGTTAATACCATGGTGCGCGAGGAACTGACATGGGGAATGGAGAATAAAGGAGTCCCGGTCAGAGAGATGCAACATCGCCTCGATAGGGCGGCCAAGCTCTTCGATATCGAAGAACTTCTCGATCGTTTCACGCATGCTCTTTCAGGCGGGCAGAAGCAGCGCGTCGTAGTGGCTTCGATCTTCTGCCTCAATCCTGCATTGATCCTTCTGGACGAACCCACTTCTGAATTGGATCCCGCAGGCACCGAGAGTGTTATGGAAGCCATCCGCTTATTAGCCGCAGAAGGAGTGACTGTGGTTCTGGTGGAACACAAGGTGGAGGAGTTGGCGCTTTACGCTGACCGGCTGATGGTGCTGGACAAAGGAAAAGTGGCAGATATCGGTACTCCGCGCGAAGTGTTCACAGGAGATCAAGCGCCTTACCGGCCACAGGTACTAGAAATAGCTCTCGGCCTTAAGGCTCTCTCATCTTGGCCATCTGAAACGCTTCCCCTGAGCCTAGATGAAGCGGTTGAGATTTGGGGTTCGGTTACATCCCAAGATTCCCCAGAGAGTCAGGAGGTGGCACGGTGAGGAAAATGAGTGTTATTGACATTCAGAACATAGAGCATAATTACAGTGGTAATGTGCATGCACTCACTGGAATCAACCTGTCCATCACTCGAGGAGAGTTCGTCGCCATTATTGGCAAGAATGGTTCTGGAAAGACGACTCTAGCCAAACACTTCAATGGGCTTCTCAAACCCACTAACAAGAACGGTCAGGTCTTTCTGCGTGGGGTTGACGACGAGTGCTTCTCCACTCAGGGCGTTCCCCTTCATAAACTTGCCTCAACAGTCGGCTATGTCTTCCAGAACCCGGACCGGCAGATTTTTCATGACACGTGCCGAGAGGAGTTGGAATTCGGCCTGAGAAATATTGACGTTCCTGGAGACACCTGGGTAGCGCGAGTCGAGGAGACTCTGCGGCTTGTAGGCCTTGCAGGTCGGGAGGAGGCCAATCCAGTCCACCTTAGCCGGGGTGAGCGTCAACGTTTGGCCATTGCCTCCACTCTGGTAATGGCCCCTCAGATAGCTGTGATTGACGAGCCGACGACTGGACAAGATTTGGACGAGGGCAGAGTAATTCTGGATTTTCTCGCCAATTTCAACCGCAATGGGAAGACGGTGGTCATTATCTCCCATGATATGGCGCTCGTTGCTAGCTATGCCTCTCGAGTCATCGCGATGAAAAGTGGTCAGGTTCTAGCGGACGGCACTCCACACGACGTATTCAGTCGCCCCGAGGTTCTCGAAGGAACCAATGTGCGCCCTCCGCAAGCAGCAGTGTTAGCTAACCGGCTTGGGTACCACGGGGTGCTTACAGTTCAAGAAGCAATAGACTCGCTCTCCGCTGACCGTACTTCTCATCCGAGAGGAAAAGCGTAATGCGCTATTTTATTACTGGTGCTCGTGGATTCGTTATGAGTGTGTTTATTAAACGGATTCTCGACAAGTTTCCTCAGGCTAGTATTACGGCTATCGATGTATCAAAGCCAGACGATCTTCTGATCTGTTACTTGGGCCCTGATGTGCACCGAGTGGACTTCCATCAGATGGATATACGAGATCAAGATGCTATTGAGGCTGTCCTCACAGTTGCGCAACCTGAAGTCGTCATCCATGGTGCCACCGTGACCCATGTTCCTGAATGGGAAGAGGTAGACCCCTCACGGTACATTGATGTCAACGTTATGGGCACAGTCCGACTAATGGAAGCCGTTCGTAAGAGTTCTTGCGTGCGCCGAATCGTCCATGCTTCCAGTGCGGCCGTGTACGGAGGGGGGAAAGGAGTAGAGAACCCCATTCCCGAACGGGCTCCGACCATGCCAGACGAGATGTACGGAATCAGCAAGACTGCTGCTGAAATGATCGTTAACCGGTATGGCGAACTCTATAACCTTGAGACACCAACAGCCAGATTCACGAAAGTCTTTGGTCCCATGGAACGTCCCAGTCCTGGGCGTGCCTCAATGTCCTTACCTTTCCATCTCGCGTCAGCGGTAGTCTCGGGCTCTCCTGTGACACTAAGTGAACGAAGTATGCATGCCAGCGGGGATTGGATTAGCGCGGTCGATGTAGCGGAGGCCCTAGTCACGCTATCAAGCGCTGAACAGGTGAGGTCTACTACCTATCATCTTGCCTCGGGCATCCTCACGCCAGTGAAAGACCTCATAGCCATGTTCGACGCGGAGGCCATTTTAGCTCTTGCCGATAAAGCTGATGTAGACCTTGACCCCGACTCGATTTCAGGAAAGAACGGGGCTTATCAGATTAGTTCTGCGCGTCAAGATCTTAATTGGATACCTCGGCCTTTGAGCGAACAGATTTCTGAGTATATCGAGTGGTTCCGGAACAACCCCGACGTTCTCGCCCCTCATCTGAAGCCTTCAGCTAGCCAAGGAAAATAAGCACATGACAAATATCGGAGCCATGACTCCCGCCAATATTCTGATTCGACCCGAGGAAATGAGGTTTCAGGATAACTTTCGTAAATGGCAAGGTATCCCCTCGATCGAAAGAACACCGACGGGGCGTCTCTACGCCAACTGGTATACAGGAATGGAAACTGAACGTGGTGGAAACTTCGTCGTGGTCAGCATCAGCGATGATGAAGGTGAAAACTGGCAAAGCGTTGAGCTCGTGGTTGAGCACGACGACCCGGAGGTCCGGTGCTATGACCCCTGCCTCTGGTCCGATCCGCAGGGAAGGATGTGGCTGACCTGGAACCAGAGCAGAGAGTTTTTTGACGGAAGGGTCGGTGTCTGGGTCTCGACCTCCAATAATCCCGATGATGATATCCCCTCCTGGTCGGCACCACGAAGGATCGCCAACGGCATCATGATGAATAAGCCTATTGCGACGACGGCGGGCGATTGGCTGTTTCCATGTGCTATCTGGTCCGACCACGAACCCACGGAAAAGCATCCTGGGCTTGCCAACGAGCGCTTTTCAAACGTTTACGCGACATCTGACCAGGGGGAAACCTTTGCGTACCGGGGCAGCGCTGATGTACCCAATAGACAGTTCGATGAACACATGATCGTCGAAAGGCAGGATGGCACGTTGTGGATGCTAGTCCGCTGCTACGACGGCATCGGAGAGGCATTCTCTCAGGACGGAGGCCGGACTTGGTCAGATGGCCGGAAGAGCCATGTTGACGGACCATGCTCTAGATTCCATATCAGGCGCCTGAAGTCTGGGAGGCTTCTAATGATCAACCACAACGGATTCGACTGCCGACTGAGCAAAGAAGAGGTCGCTTCCCAGGGAGATGTCAAGACTTGGAAAGGTAGAACAAATCTCACAGCAATGATCAGCGAAGACGATGGAGCTACCTGGCCCTACACGCTACTACTGGATGCCAGAGACGACGTCTCCTATCCCGATGCAACAGAAGGCGAGGACGGCTCCATCTTTGTAATTTATGATTGGCAGCGGATGACGGAGCGGAAGATCTACATGGCCCGGTTCAAGGAAGAGGACGTAGTGCAAGGGCGACTGGTCAATCCTCGCTCGAAACTCCAGATGCTTGTGAATGTCGCCATTGCTCAAGAGGAGCATATGTGAGTCTCGCTCCCAATCTGTTATAGGCCCAAAGATAATCTTTCAAGTGGGACTGGGCTGATACCGTGAAGTGATGACAACGCCCGGGTCGTTGCCTTCATGATTGTGCACCTCATTCGTTCGACCTGTCCGTTGCTCCAGGGATGGAAGGGCTTCGTCAGGCGGTGCTCGAAGTTGTGACGTAACAGACCATATCGCAGGTATGTGGCCTGTGGACTCCTGCCTTGGCCTTCTTCGTGAACTGCAAGTCATAGTTCTTGCAGAACCTTAGTCGGAGACAGACATCGTGGCGGCATCAGCCCCGAGGCCTTCGAGAAGGTCTCCTCGTGGGGGCGGGGGTTTAGGCATTGGAGTAAGTCGACATCTCAGCCAACATAAAAAGGGCGGTAGTTTTTTAGTATGCTTGTCTTCTGCTTCAGCCGCTTGCAGCGAGCCTACAACTCGTGAATTCGTCTTTGTTCTAGCTTCAGCGCTTTTCCTTTGATTCACGTCTACTACCTGCCGAACGTTGATTACGAGTCTGAGCCTGAGGCGGACTAAGCCTCGAAGAAGTCTTCGCGGGAGATCACCAATTGCTGCAGACCAACCTACCAAAAAGTCACGTCATTGTCGTAGGGAGTGTCCTGCACGCTGCTCGATACCCTGTCGACCGGCTCGTGTCGCAGACTTCAACTATAGGTCCTCCGGGGGTTGTGGCACTGTGCCGCATCAGTGCAAGAAACCTCACCGAATCGGTTTAACATTTCAGCTTCGCCCAAGCATAGATCCCTGTCACATATGTCTTTTGAGATGACAGTTCTAGGGAATAAAGATGATGCGACGCTTAGGTCTATTCGCGCGATCCAGCCCAGTAACTCGAGACCGGGAAGGCTTTCACACCCCCAAATCGGGGCAGGAACTGCTCAAGACCCCGCGTCGTCAGCAGATGGTCAAGCTGCTCTGGGACACGACGTCGTTGACCCAGGGTGTTTTCAACGAGTACCTGCTCGCACCAGTTTGTCATTACGCCGAACTGGTACAGCTCCTTCCAGCGTCAGAGTCTCATCACCATGCCTACTCGGGCGGCATGCTCGATCACGCTCTCGAGATGGCTTGTTACGGGTTAAGACTGAGACAACGTCACTTACTCCCACCAGGCGCAAAACCGGAAGATCAAAGCTCTTCTGGGGAGTTATGGAGTGCCGCCGTCATCTATGGAGCTCTCATGCACGATGTCGCCAAGACGCTGGTCGACGTCGAGATCCATCTTGAGAGTGGGAGTGAATGGCGACTATGGCACGGCCCTATTCCGGCTCCCTATCGAGTTCGCTATCGATCTGGACGGGAATATCACCTGCATACTGCGGTTAATCCATTGCTATGCAAACAAGTCCTCGGAGCAAGGGTTCTCGATTGGATGATGACCCAGCCCAAGCTCTTTTCATTGTTCATGTACACCATTACGGGACACACCGAGCGTGGCGGGATCATCGCGGAGCTGATCCATCAGGCGGATCGAGCGAGCGTTGCAAAGGCATTGGGCGGTGACCCGGTACAGGCACTTTCAGCGCCCGTGGAGTCAATTCAGCGAAAGCTGGCCGAGGGACTTCGGTATTTGGTCAGGGAACAGTTCCAGCTAAACCAGAAGGGGGGGACTGGATGGCTCACGGACGAGGCTTTGTGGCTGGTGTCGCCGAAAGCGGTCAACGAACTCAAGACACATTTGTACGCGCAAGGTGTCAAGAGCATCCCGGCGAATCTGAACAGGCTCTACGGCGAGCTACAGGCTCATGGGTTGATCGAGGAGGTCAGCGAGGGGAAATCGGTTTGGAAGTGCGACATCGTGGATGGCGAGTGGGAGCAGTCATTCAACATGATCAAGGTGCCTCCAACCCTGATCTGGGGTGTGGAGGGTAAGCCGGAACCATTCAGTGGCAAGCTGACGATCAAGGGGGAAGGAGCTCCGGACGAGGAGAAATCGACTGTTGGGGCGCTGGCATCTACGAGGGAGAAAAACGAGTCCGACAGTCAGGCGGAGACGGGCAACGCCTTGCAGTCCAGACCTAACTCGTCGAAGCCGCGATCAGAGAGAGTGTCTACTCCGATCGAGGATACCCTCGACAATGACATCATGGCTCTATTCCCTGAGATAGATTCCGGGAAGACGCCAGGACCTGCGGATTCTGAAGTTTACACCGAGCCAGTGTTACAAGACTTACACAGCGCTGATTCACATATATTTGATAAAACGAGCGAGGCTCGACTAACGTCGAACACCAAAAATGCGAATGATAATTCGGATCTCGGTGAGCGGTTCTGGCATTGGTTGAAGATGGGACTTGAGGATCACTCTATCGTCATCAACGACACTAAGGCACCCGTCCATGTGGTGGGCGGCACCTATTTTCTCGTCAGTCCAGGCATCTTCAGGCGTTTCAGTGCAGCGGTACTGAACGATGAAGATCAATGGAAAGCGGTTCAGAAACGCTTCCAAAAGCTGGGCGTGCACGTCAGAACTCAAGGGCAAAACATCCACAACGTCTCTGTCGAGGGACCGAACAAGACCAGACTGCTGAAGGGGTACCTGATCAAAGATCCACGCGAGGTGAGTCAGCGGATACCTCCTGACAATTGGGTATTGACTCTGTTAACAACACAAGGAGAGAAGGAAGAGTCAAATGAATGATGTATCGTTTCTGGAGCTGTTGAGCCGCTATGCAGCAGATAAGCACCTTCGGCCCAAGAGCGTCAGCACCTACACCGCGGTCGTACGGTTATTCAGACGCTATTTGGGTTATGAAGCCTATCCAAGTACGGTCACACGACACATGGTGATCGAGTGGAGGATATCGATAATACGGACGCTGGATAAACCGGACGGCATAGCTGAATCCAGCTGGAATAACTACGCACGCCATCTCAAGGCGCTCTACAGCTTCGGTATAAAATATCAACTGATCGCATGCACCCAGAATCCTTTCAACGAGGTTTCCGTCAAACAGCCCAAACAGTCCAAGAAGTCGCTCCAGCCCCTGCAGATCCGCTACGCGCGTGAGGTGTTGGACATTTGCCGCCGTTATGAGATTTGCTACGAGGAGGCATCGAAAATCCATCCGGCCTGGTTTTGGCAGTCACTGATGGAGACTTTCTTCTACACGGGGATTCGACTGAACCAGCTACTTCACTTGGAAGCGGGAGACATCAATCTCAAAAAGCGCGTTTTTCGAGCATCAGCAGTGGGCTCAAAAACACACTCGGAGAGCATTCTCCCCATACCTGACGGTTTGTACCCGTATATCCATACGTTAATCGTGGCGGCGCATAATGCCGGTTTTAAAAGAAAGGACCAGCTGTTTAATGTGAATCGATTCAGTCATCGCCATAAACGCACAACGATGGATACCTGGCAGGTCGAGCGATTCTTTCAGGCGCTATCAGATCTCACAGGGTATAAGATGTCTCCGCATCGCTTCCGTCACTTCCTCGCGACGAGCTTGATGGAAAGCCCTGAGCGCAATATCCACGTTACCCAAAATATACTCAATCACACCGATATACGCACCACGATGGAATACGTTCATCCCGACGTCGAATCCATGCGTCGCGCCCTGAACGCCAGGCCACCCGTATAGTCGCTTGAGAATCAACAGACAGAGGGGTGTAGTGGTCAATTGTTTTTGGCCACTGTCTTTGAGCATTCCAGTACTTCTTTGCAGCCCCCCACTCGGGGCAGCCCATCGTTATGCCTGTGCGGCCGGAGACTACTGTAGTATCCGATCATACTCAATGAGGGATGACTTTGCCTCCGCCACACTGGGATAGTCAAGCGCTGGCTGCCAGTGGGGGGGGGAGGGGCGCATACAATTCAGGGTTCGCTCGGAGGGGGCGATAACGGCATCCGGCTCCAGAAGGCCGTGTTCGGCTCATAGGACATACCAGCAATCGGCCTGCTGACAAGCGTAGGCGCGCAGACTGCGGCACCAGCTGTTTGGCCTTCTTCACACATGACACCAAGGCGACCTTCACGTGTGCGGCTCGTGCTACTGGAATAGGACGGTAAGATCTTTCAGCATACCTGCTCACCGAGACTAGCCCATGAACGATTCTTAAACGATGGAAAATGCGCGTGCCAAGCCGTCGCGGTATGGCACGCTGCGTTTCCTACCTTATCAAGCCAGTCCCCGCGGTGCCCTTCGGCTAGGACGCTCTGATCGTTTAACTTCCTCCCAGCAGTTCGGGCAGTAGTAGTGTGATCTGCGGAAACAGGGTCAGCGCTATAAGCGTGGCGATCGCCGTCAGTAAGAAGGGCAGCACGCCGCGCGTGCCCTCTTCCAGACCGATCTTGGCCAGCACGCTAGAGATGTTGAGGCAAAGTCCAGCCGGCGGGGTGATCAGCCCGATGCAGAGGTTAACCACTACGATTACCGAGAAGTGCGTGGGATTGACCCCTAGTTTCATTGCTATCGGGTAGAGCACCGGGATCAGCATAACCAGTGCGGCGTTGGTTTCGATGAACATACCTACAACCAGCAGCAGCACATTGACAAACAGCAAGAATACTAAGGGGTTGTCGATGTTGGTGATCACGAAATCTGAGATTATGGCGGGAATCCCCGTATAGGCCATCAACCAGCCCAGAAGGCGCGCTGCCGCCACGATAATCATAATTAGCGCGGTGGTTCGCGCCGCCGAGGCCAAGCTTCGGCCTAGCACCGGCAGTGTGATGCGACGATAGACGAGAGTCCCGACTAGTAAGGCATAGAGAGCGGCGACCACGGCAGCTTCAGTAATGTTGAAGATGCCGCTGCGAATACCGCCGACGATCAGCACTGGTAGTGCCAGCCCTGCCGCTGCGCGGTAGAAGGCAACCCAGATCTCGTGTCCGCTCGAGCGCCCCTGCAGCGGATACTGGCGGCGGTGACTGATCCAAGCCGCTAGCCCGAACAGCGCACACATATAGAACAACCCTGGCAGAATACCGGCGAGAAATAGCGTGATCACCGATTGCCCAGTCAAGGTAGAGACCACGATGAACGGTATGGAGGGCGGGATAATAGGCGCCATCACGTTGGCCGAGGCTACAATGCCGGAAGCAAAGCGCGCCGGATAGCCCGACTCCTTCATGGCCGGAATTAAAATGCGGCCGAGTGCGCTGGTATCGGCCACCGCCGAGCCTGAAATCCCCGCGAACAGTGCCGAGGAGAGCACGCTGCTCATCGCCAGACCGCCGCGAAAGCGGCCCAGCAGGGCATTGGCGAGATCAAGCAATCGTTGAGTGATCCCTCCAGCGCTCATCAGACTGCCCGCCAATACGAAGAATGGAATCGCCAGCAGGGAGAAACTATCCAGACCGATGAAAAGGTTCTGGGGAATCACCATCAGGCTGATATGGCCCACGAACATCAACGTCAGTGCCGAGGCGCCGATGATAGCGAAGGCAATGGGCAAACCGATCAGCATCAGGCCGAAGGTGCCCAGGGTAAGAATGGCAATAGTGGACATGGCTTTTTCCTATTCGAAGCCGTCGGCGTCACGGGTCCAGTCGGGGGCGCGCCTTTCCAATCGAATCAGCACCAGCACCACGGCCATCAGCGCCGAGCCAACCCAAAGCGAGGCGTAAATCCAGGCCATAGAGATTTCTAGGGCTGCCGAGAGCTGGATGGCATTCATTTCGGCGAATGAGAGTCCGTAAAAGAACATCACTCCAAGGATGATCAGCATGATCAAATCACGAATGACTAGAATCCCCCCTTTAATCGTCAGGGGCAGGCGATCCAGCAATACGGTGACCGTGACGTGTCCACCGCGTTGGATGACCGCGGCGGAACCGACCATCGCCATCCATACCATCAGCGAACGTGCGACCTCGGCGGACCATGAGGAGGCATCGCCTAGCACGTAGCGAGCGAACACCTGCCAGGCCATCACCACGCACATAACGAACATCATCGATCCCAGGACGATATCCAGCAGGTAACGGATGAATAGTGCCGTGGTTGCCACCGCACCATGATTGTCGCTGAATGTTTGCTTCGTCGTTCCTTCCATAATCCACTCCCGGCGTCTATTAGGCGTAACGTCGGGCCCAGGGCCCGACAGCGAGCAGGAGAAAGTGGTTACTTGACCGCCTTGATGCGCTCCACCCATGGTTGAAGCGCCGGGAAGTCGTCCGCGAAGTCACTGTTGGCAAGTTTCTCGGCAAAGGCGGCGCGATCACTGTCCACGAAGGTCACGCCCTTGCTCTGCAGATCAGCGCGCAGTTGGGATTCTGTTGCGATCATCTTCATCGTGGCTGCCTGCATCACTCGGTTGCCTTCCTCGGTGAGAATGGTACGGGTCTCCTCGGGCAATGATTCGAAGTAGGAGCCCGAGAAGATCAGTGTCATTGCACCCATCACGTGGTTAGTCGTGTTCACGTAGTCCTGTACCTCATAGAGGCTGGCGTTACGTATCACCTCGAGCGGATTCTCCTCACCATCGATCAGCCCATGCTGGAGCGAGGTGAAAACCTCGGCCATGCCCATAGGTACTGGACTGGCGCCGAGTTGATTCCAGGTTTCTCGATACATTTTGAGCGGCGGTACACGCATCTTGAGTCCGGCGAGATCCTCAGGCGTCTTAATAGCTCGGTTGGCACTGAGCTGGCGCGCACCGCGGTAGGCTGCTCCGATGAGATGAAATCCGGTTTGCTTCTCGATAGCGGCGAACAAGTCCTGACCGACGGATCCGTAATAGACGTTATTGAAGTGGTCGAGATCGCGGATCAGATAGGGGTAGGACTCGATACCGGCCAACTCACCATAGCGATCGAGGGTGCCGATGCTCTGCAGCACGATTTGATTGGTGCCCATGCGCAGCCCCTCGATGGACTGAGGCCAGTCGCCGGTCGTGCCACTAGGAGAGATGTGAATGGTGATCTTGCCATCGGAGCGCTTCTCGACCGCTTCCTTGAAGTTTTCAGCGACGATGCCCCAGTGATCGTCCGGATTGTAGATATGAGCAAATTCGAGCTGAACCGGCTCTATATCAGCGGCGGCCGGCATCGCGGCGAACGAGCTCAGCGAGGCACAAGCGGCGAAAAAAGCTTTTTGATAGTTGTTCATCTGGCGTGTCTCCCGGTTATTGTGAGTTGCCCTGCAGAGTTAGTCTGTGTCGATGCTGGCGCCCAGAAAATCTTGGTCATCGAGGGCGTGGACGAGTCCGGTCAGGGCCGCTACGTAGCTGTATTGACGCAGCCCCATGGTCATGCCAGTGGCGGTATGGGTGAAGCTGGAGTGGATGCTCCCACCACCTAGCCCACGTGCTGCGCCGGCGCTGGCGGCGATATTGGAAAAATGTACCTCGACCACTGGTCGTCCAGTGTCTTCAAGGGCGTGACGCACGCCTTCGCCCACCGTAGTCAGCCCAGCTGGATTGATGATGTAGCCGTCGACGCGGGCTGCCGATTCGTGGATGAATTCGAGAATTGCCCCCTGATAGTTGGAGGAGAAGTTCTCAACGCTGACACCGAGTCGGCGACCGTAGTCTGCAATGTAGGTTTTCAGCTCATCGAGCGATCCGATGCGCCCGTAGACCTTCTTTGAACGGTTGCCAAGACTAGACATGTTGGGACCGTCGATCACCGCGATGCGGTGCTCGCGGTCGCCGGCACGAGTGATATCGCAGGAAAATTGTTGGGTCATGTGCACTGCCTCCGAGGTCAGTTGAAACGCAGGCCAGCGTCGACATTGAGCGTCTGGCCGGTGATGTAGTTGCTGTGATCAGAGGCCAGAAACAGTGTGGCTCCGATCATGTCGGTAACACCGCCCTTGCGCTTGAGCGCCTGGGCGGCAAGGATGGCGTCCCACTGCTCGGGCTTGATGGTGTCGCGCGGGACTTCTGTAACGATACCGTGGGGGCTGATCGCGTTGACGTTGATGCCGGAGTCGCCCAACTCAGTGGCCAGCGCCCGGGTCAGAGCGACCACCGCGCCTTTGGAGGCGACGTAGTGGGCGTAGTGAGCGCGCCCGGTCTGGACCACGCTGGAAGAGATATTGATGATCTTGCCGCTGCCTCGCTCGCGCATGGCGGCGGCAACCGCCTGGCAGCAGAAGAAGACGCCACGGGCGTTGACGTTCATCACCAAATCCCACTCGTCGACATCGATCTCCTCGAACGGCTTCATCTTTAGGGTCGAGAAGACCGCCGCGTTATTGATCAGCACGTCCACCTGGCCCCACGCCTCAAGGCAGGCGGTGACCATGGCATCGACGCTAACGCGGTCAGAAACGTCGACCGCCAGGCCGAGCGCTTGACCGCCGCTAGCGGTGATCTCGGCGGCGACCGCTGCAGCCTTGTCGGAATTGAGGTCGGCTACCACCACTCGGGCACCGGCGGCGGCGAACTCAAGAGCGTAAGCCCGGCCAATGCCTTGGGCACCGCCGGTTATGATGACGACTCGCTGAGTGAAGTCCATCTGGCTGTTATTCATTGTGCTGTTTTCCTGTGTCGAGATCAGTCAAGGCGTGAGGCAAGCCGCAGCGTGCCCATGCCGCCATCCAGAACGAACGTGGCGCCGGTGGTGGAGCGAGCCTCGGGATCGGCCAGCCAAGCCACCGCTTCCGCCACCTCGCGCGCCGAGACCATGTGGCCAGTAGGCTGCCGCGCTTCGAATTCACGCCGTTTCGCCGCCGGGTCCGTCGTGCGATTGGCTAGTTCGGTCATGAAGGGGGTATCAACCGTCGCCGGGCTGACGCAGTTGCAGCGAATGCCTTCGGCGATCAAATCGGCGGCGATCGATAGCGACATCGACTGCACTGCGCCCTTACTGGCAGAGTAAAGCGCTCGCTGAGGGATGCCGTTGACTGCAGTGCAGGACGACATGGTCACCACCGAGGCGGCCGTCGAGCGGCGCAACCACGGGAGGGCAGCGCGTAGCGCGCGCATCTGTCCCAGCACGTTGATATCGAGTACGCGCAGCCAATCCGCTTCACTTCCTTCCTCAACCCCGCCAACAAAACTGACGCCAGCGTTGTTAACCAGCACGTCGAGACGCCCGTGGGAGGCGGCGAAAGCGTCGACCGTGTCGCTGACAGCGCTCTGGTCGCGCAGGTCTGCGATCAGTGCCTCGGCACCGGCTGGCACCCCGTCGCGAGTGAGATCGAGAGAGGCGACGTGGCAACCGTATTCGATTAGCAGCTCGGCTACCGCTTGGCCGACGCCGGAGGCGCCGCCAGTGACGAGTGCAACGCGGCCCTGCAGACGTGCGCCTCGCACGGCTGTGGAGGGTTGGCTTGTCATTAACTCACTCCTTATTACGGTATGCGGAGGCGGCTTCGGCGAGGCAACTGCAGCGCCGCCAGTACGATGTCAAGACCTCGGCCAGCGCCGCTGGGTGGGTCAGTGGCCCCATGTGGCCAGAGTTCGGCAAAGTCACCATTTCAATGTCGGCACCCCGGCTATCGGCATAAAAGGAATCGGCGATCTCCGTCAGCGCAGAAGGTGGCGTCGAGATGTCGTTGGCCATCGCCAGCAGTAAGGTCGAAGGCAACTTAGCTACCAGCTCACGATAGCCACCGAAGCTGGCGAAAACGCGCCAGCAGGCGGCGTAGCCGGCGGGGGTCATGCGCCTCAGGCTGCGTGTCGCGTAGCGGTGGGCGACATCGTCTTCTTCACCGGCACCGAACCAGCGAGCAAGGGTAGTTTCGATCGCATTTTCCATACCGCCTCTCAGAGCCTGCTCGCCCCGCTCAACGAAAGCCGGCAGACCCATCGGCGGCGTCGCGACCAATGTCAGCGAGGCGATCCGAACATCAGCACGTGCGGTGGCCAGCGCCGCCACCGCACCCCCCATCGAATGCCCCAACAGATGAACAGGCCCAGCCTGCTGCGTCTCGACTACTGCTACAGCATCATCGACCAACGCCTCAAAGCTCGTCGGCGGCGTTAGCGCCCGGGTGCCGTGGCCGAGCTGATCAAAGGTGATCAGACGCCACCCTTGGCCGAGGCAGTGCCCCAGCGGAGTGAAGGCCGCCGCGTCGAGCCCTAGCGAGTGCAGCGCCACGACGGTTCCGAGTTCACCGGAGCCGCTTTGAACACAGCTTGGAATCATGCCGGACGCCCCTCACGCAGCACGCCGTTGGCATGCATCGCCTCGACTTCCGCGACCGGCATGTCGAGCCATTCTCCGAGCACTTCTGCGGCGTTGCGGCCCAACTCTGGCGGGTAGCGAGCCAAGTGACCATCAGCATTGGCGAACTTGACCGGATTGCCGACCACCTCGATGTGATGGCCATCGGCGTCCTCAAGCGGCAGGATCATGTCGCGGCCGCTGGTGCGGGCATCCTCGAGCGCTTCCGGCACCGTCTTGATCAGCGCCACCGGCACTCCTTCGGTGCTCAGCGTCTCGACCCACTCGGTGGCAGCGCGTTGGCGAAAGGCGGGTTCGAGGATCGCCCACAGCGCTTTGCAGTTCTCAAGTCGCCGGCCGCCATCGGAGAAGCGCGGATCATCTATCAGCTCCGAGTGGCCGAGTCCGCGGCACAAGCCCTGCCACATGCGTTCAGTATTGGCGGTGATTACCAGTTCGCGGTCGTCACCGGCGATGAAGGAGCGATAGGTGGGAATGGAGTCATGCCGCGCCCCCTGATGTGATGGGGTGGCGCCAGCAATCAGGGCATAGGCACTTTGGTAGGAGAGCATCGCCAATTGACAGTCGAGCATAGAGACATCGACCACCCGTCCCTCGCCACAACGCTCGCGGTCGGCCAACGCGGCGTTGATGGCAATGGCGGTGTAGAGCCCAGCTACTGTATCCCCGGCGGGGATACCGAGACGCACTGAGGGGCGGTTGGGCTCGCCGGTGAGACTCATGACGCCAGAGAGCGCCTGCACGATCATGTCATAGGCGGGCTTGTCTCGCATCGATCCGGTCTGACCGAAACCGCTGATCGAGGCCCAAATCAGACGGGGCTGCTCAGCCCGAATCTGTTCGACATCAAGGCCGAGACGGGCCGGAACACCGGGACGGAAGTTCTCCACCACCACGTCGACCTCGCCGATCAGTCGCCGTACCAAGGTGAGACCTTCAGGCGACTTCATGTCGATCGCCAGCGAGCGCTTGTTGCGATTGTTGGCCAGATAATAGGCACTATCTTCGCCCACGAAATGAGGCGGGATGACGCGACTAGAATCGCCGCCGGGCGCCTCTACTTTGACTACGTCAGCGCCCATGTCGGCCAATACTTGGGTGCAGAATGGACCGGAGAGGAAGGTGGTCATATCCAGAATTCGGTATCCGGCAAGCGGTCTGGAGGATATATCGCTCATGCGGGGTAGGCTCCCAACAGGCTAGAAAGGGTGTAGGCGTGATGCGCGATGGTTTCACCGATCCGCGGCACTTCCGCCTCGTCGAGGCGCCCCTTGGGCGAGGTGAGGCAGAGTGAACCGAGGATGCCGGTTGCGCCGAATACCGGCGCCGCGATTCCGCGGGCACCGTGCAATTTCTCGTCCTCGCTCACCGCATAGCCAAGCCGACGCACCGTCTCAAGCTGCTCATGCAGCGCCGTCGGCTCCGGCGGTGACGCCCCGCTGGCGGGGGATGAGCACTCGGCTCCGAGCACCTCGGCGACGATGTCGTCAGGCAGATAGGCGAGAATTGCCTTACCGGAGGCACCCCAAACCAGTGATAATGGCCGGTTCATGTCCATGCGGTAGGTCAGACGCTGTTGGCCGTCAGAGCGGGCGACGAAGCTCATGGCTCGCTCGGCAGGCAGGTAGAGGCCGAACACCACGGTTTCGTCATACTGCTGCACCAGCGAATCGAGCATCGGCTGTGCTAGGGCGCTAGGCGATACTCTATTGACCACCCGCGCAGCGACTCGATAGAACTGAGGGCCGATGGCATAGGTTCCTGACTTGGTACCGGTGGTAACAAAATCGTCGGCGCGTAGCAGGTTGAGCAGCCGGTGCACCGTCGAGGGCGCCAGTCCCATCGCCTCGGATACGTGTTTAACAGTGACTTCACCCTCGGCATCGGCGATGAATGCAAGCAGTTTGAGGGCTCGGCTGACGGTGCCGGTGGACGTCTCTGTCATGTTCTCTCCTATACGCAGCGGCATGACGTCGTTACGGCGCGATGCGCTCGTAGATGTGAACGGTGCAGGCCCCGTGGTCCATTCCGGCGACCCCCCCGCCGGTGACATGGCTTAGCCCTAGTCGAGCGCTCTCCACCTGTCGCTGCCCGGCCTGGCCGGTCAGTTGCCAGTAGAGCTCTACCGCCTGTGCCACGCCGCTGGCGCCAACCGGATGGCCCTTGGAGAGAAGTCCACCGCTAGGGCTGACCACTACGTCACCGCCGTAGGTACTGCGACCGTCGCGTAGATAGCCGGCCGACTCACCAGGAGCGCACAGTCCCAGGGCTTCGTAGTAGACCAGCTCGGCGATGGAAAAAGCGTCGTGTAGTTCGACGAGGTCTAGATCCTCGGGACCGATACCGGCCGCTTCGTAGGCGTCGCTGGCCGAATGGCGTGTGATTTCTGGGTCGAGCATGTCGCGGTAACCGGATGTCGCTTGGCCTGAGTGGAGTACCGACGCACGAATACGCACCGTGGGCCTTCTCAATCGCTGCCGGACGCGCTCTGAAACCACCACCAGAGCGGCGGCGCCGTCACCGGTTGGACAGCATTGGAATAGGGTCAGCGGATCGGCAATGGGGCGCGACGTCAGCACCTCCTCGACGCTGACCTCCTTGCGGTACTGGGCGTAGGGGTTCTTTGCGCCGTGACGTCGAGACTTGACGCTGACGCCGGCAAGCGTGGACGCGTCGACCCCACGTTCATGCAGATAGCGCCGTGCCCGCATGGCATAAAGCGCCGGCATTACCATTCCAGCCTGCACCTCCGGGTCCTCGGCCACCAGCGGTAGCACACCGCCACCAAACTGAGTGAGTTTGTCGACGCCGATCACGAGCACGATATCGTGCCGCCCGGCCAAGATATCTTTGGCTGCCTGATGTAGCGCAGTAGCGCCCCCGGAGCAGGCGTTGTCGACGTTGATCATCGGCACTCTCCCGATGCCCACCTCCTTGGCGATGCGCTGGGCGGTTAACATGCCGCCGAAGGCGTGTCCGCAGACTACCGATTCGATCTCATTGGCGTCGATTCCAGCCGATCGCAACGCATTGAGCACTGCGGGGACGGCTAGTCCGGAGTAGCTAGCGTTTGGATACTTGCCCATAGGGATCATGGCAGCACCCACTAGGTTGGCGTAGCTCATCGGGCGGCTCCTATATTGGTGGGAACGACGTACCAACAAGCCTTGTCTGCGTCCAGCTCGACCGGAATGTCGCAGGCCAGCGCTTGGGGATCCGGCGCACGCACCTCAGCTAGAACCCGCAGACCATTATCGAAATCGACATAGCCAATGGTGTAAGGCACCTTGCGGGACGACGAGACGTGCACTGTGGCGAATGAGTAAAGCGTTCCCCGGGGGCCAAAAGTAATCGGTGTCATGTCCCGCGCGCCGGTCTGCTGGCACACCGTGCGTTGCGGGAAAGCAAGATTGCCCGACGAGGGCGAACGACTCCCGCAAAGCAGCACTTGCCCATCGTCGATCATGAAGTCTTGGCGGGATTCAAGGTCCAGATCGTCGAACGGCAGGGCGTCGTCGCACCATCCCGTGCCATCTGTCTGGTGGATGTCATCGATGCTCTCTGTCACGTCTTCAGCTCCTGATTGTGAAGGGGCGACGCGGTGTCGGGAAGCCATCGCTTCCACCTCGTCGATGAAATCGCGTAGCGCCCTGCCGCAGGCACGAGGAGATTCGATCGCCGGTGTGTGTCCAGCTTCGGCGAACTCGAGATGGCGGCTACCCGACACCCGTTCAGCGATGAGTTCCATGTCGGCGGGGGACTTGGCGCGGTCGAGGCTGCCGCTGATGAGCAACAGTGGCATGTTCAGCCGCGGTAACTCTGCTTCGACCCTGGGGCGGGTGTAGACTCCGCGCACCGCCGCGGCGATGTCAGGGCTCAGTGCCCCAAAATGCTGTTTCCAGTGCGCCAGCACGGTGCTGTCGCCCTGTTCCAGAAAGCGTGAACCAAACATCAGTGACGCCAGACGCATCTGCTGCCCTATGCCGCCTGTCTGGCGCAGTTGTGCTTCCAATGCCTGGAAGCGAGCCTTATCGGGTTCCTCTTCAGCGCTACAGCATGCCAGTGTCATGGAGCGAATCAGCATCGGGTGCCGCAAGGCCAGGGCGAGAGCGACATAACCGCCCATCGAACTGCCGAACAGATGAACTGGACGTCCTATTCGCTGTTCGATAAAGACCGCGACATCCTCAGCCAATTGGTCAATTGTGGGCGTTGAACCGCCAGCTAGATTGGCTCCTTGGCCACGATGATCGGGGGCGTAACAGTCGCGGCCTGCATTTAGATGGGGTACTACGGCTTCAAACATTAAGCCATCGAAAAAAAGCGAGTGTAGAAAGAGAACCGGGGTGTGATCGGCGTCTGTTGCGGAAGGCCAATGACGGAAACGTAGCGCGGTGCCATCACGGGCAACGTAGTCGTCAATTAGCGCGTCGTTTTGTACCGGGTTGTTCATGCTAGATACTGGCCCTGTTATTCCGTTTAACGGAATTATGTTTTGGTATGTGGAATACGCTACGGTCGGAGAAAGAGACTTTCAATCGCGACTTTCGTTTATACGACTTAAGCCGCGTCAGCACTCACGCACTTGGATCTCCTGTAAGTTTGGTTTTATTTACTGCTTGAGATTAGTGAGGGAGTCCGAATTATTAAACGGGATGAATCGGGTGCTGGGAGCGATGTGGCGCGTCGTCAAACCGGACATATCTTGCTGTGAAATTTTTCTGACTTATCCCAGTTTTATTACCTCTGCCTAGTTAGTAGGCCTTGGGGTTGATTGATATTCTTTCTGCTTCGTCTGTTGGCTGGCTTGCCAACTCGTAGCGAATTTTGAGGGGTGAGATTTTCAATAGCGCCGTGCAGGTGGTACTCGTTGTAATTCCTTCGCCAGGCTGCGATGCGGGCTCTGGTTTCGACTAGCTGTAGGGTCCCGGATGATCGGATCGCCTATAGAAGTTATCCTCTGCTAGCAGCGAGAGAGCTTCTTCAGCAATTCAT
>NZ_MCAP01000016.1:0-65991 GCF_001858555.1 Salinicola sp. MIT1003 | reverse complement strand
CCGGGAGTGCGAAGTATGGCGGACCGGACGGGACTCGAACCCGCGACCTCCGGCGTGACAGGCCGGCATTCTAACCAGCTGAACTACCGGTCCGCTGTGGTGGGTGGTACAGGACTCGAACCTGTGACCCCCAGCATGTGAGGCTGGTGCTCTAACCAGCTGAGCTAACCACCCAGACGTCAAACAATTCGATACAACAAGCACCAGCAATGCGAAGTATGGCGGACCGGACGGGACTCGAACCCGCGACCTCCGGCGTGACAGGCCGGCATTCTAACCAACTGAACTACCGGTCCGCATTTTCCAATTGCTTCTTGCAACGGTTCTTGCAACACGTGAACCCGAGCATTACGAAAACGTAATGGTGGGTGGTACAGGGTTCGAACCTGTGACCCCCAGCTTGTAAGGCTGGTGCTCTCCCAACTGAGCTAACCACCCGTGGTCACGTGGCGCTGCATTCTACCTGTGACCGGTCGAAAGTCAACAGCTTTTCACATCACTATTTTCCATCCGGATCATTCACTTGCGCTCAGCCGCCGCGCCACGTGGCCGACAGCCTCGTCGATCAATGTCGACTGCGTCTGCGCGTGGCGTTTGGGCGGCTTCCAATTGTGGTCTCCGCCCTCCAGGAAGTGGCACTCCGTCTGTGCCGGCAGATCGTATCCCTCGACCTCGTCACGTCGCCCGAACGGGTCGCGCGTCCCCTGGAGCAACAGCAGCGGGCAACGAATCTCCGGCCAGTGATCGAGTCGCAGGCGCGCGGGCTTGCCGGGAGGATGAAACGGATAACCACACAGGACCAGCCCCGCCACCTCGACTTGCGTGGCCAGCAGGCTGGCGACCCTGCCTCCCATGGACTTGCCGCCGACCCACAGCGGTGTCTCGCCATCCAGCGCCAGCAACGCCCGACGCCATTCGGCCAGCTCCGCCACCAGTCTTTCGATCCTGGGCGGCGGCCGTCGCTTGCCCTCCTTGCGCATGGTCGCCATGTAATCGAACTCCAGCGCCAAGACCTGAATGCCGCGTGTGGCCAACTGCTGGCGCAACCGGACCAGAAACGGGGAATCGTGCCCGGCCCCTGCCCCGTGACAGAGCATCAGGCGCGCATGCCTCGCCTCTCCTTCGACGACGAATCCGCCCAGGGCGGTCTCATGGTGCGCGCCGTCGCCCGCTGCCAGCGCTGCACGTAATGCTTCGCTATCCTGAGTCTCGAGTGATGGAACTGCGGTCGTTCCGGTCATCGTACCCCCTTGTCGATCGGTTCCGGCAGATCATGCCGTTTCGGCCGGTGCTAGCGAGGAATCGGTGAGGCCTCGCGGCAAGCCCGACGATGCCCCAGCATTCCCATGCGGCCTCTTTTTTGCGTAGGATGACAAAACCTGATCGATCGGTCAGGTTTTCTGGTCGTGCTCATTTCGCATGACAGGTTTGTCAGGATACGTCGTTCAACGACGCATTCCTTGATGACAACAAGCCAACGACAACAAGCTAACGACAACAACCAGGACATTCCCATGACGCTGAACGTTCTCGTCATCGGCGCCGGTATGGGCGGGCTCACCGCCGCCCTGGCGCTCCAGAAGGCAGGCCATCAGGTCGAGGTCATCGACCGCGTCGCCGAGCTTCGCCCGGTGGGCGCAGCCATCTCGGTCTGGTCCAACGGCGTCAAGGTGCTCAAGGCCCTGGGATTGGGCGATGCCGTCGAGCAGGCCAGCGGGCGCATGAATGACATGGCCTATTTCACTAGGGACGGCCAGCCCCTGACCCATTTCAGCCTGCAGCCGCTCTACGACCAGGTGGGACAGCGTGCCTGCCCCATCGCGCGGGCGGCGCTCCAGCAGCTGCTGCTGGATGCCGTGGGGTCGGACAACGTCACGCTCGGTCTGGCCTGTACCGATTACCGCTGCGACGACAGCGGCGTGGAAGCCACCCTCTCCGACGGTTCGACGCGCCGGGCCGACCTGATCGTGATCGCCGACGGCACGCACTCCCGATTGCGCGAACGGGCGCTTGGCCATGCCGTGGAGCGTCGCTACTGCGGCTACGTCAACTGGAACGTGCGGGTCGCCGCCACGCCCGATCTCGCCCCGCTCGACCAGTGGGTGCAGTACGTCGGCGACCATCAGCGCGTCTCGATGATGCCGATGAGCGGCGAAGGCGCCTCGCCCGAGTTCTATTGTTTCTTCGACGTCCCGCTGCCCGCCGGCACGATCAACGACCCCGCCAGCTATCGTGACGAGCTCGCACGGCATTTCGCCGGCTGGGCACCGCCGGTTCAGCGGCTGATCGAACGCCTCGACCCCGCCGCGATGGCCCGCGTGGAGATTCACGACATCGAACCGCTGGAGACGTTGATCGGCGAACGTGCCGCCATTCTCGGCGACGCGGCGCACGGCATGGCGCCGGATCTGGGCCAGGGGGGCTGTCAGGCGATGGAAGACGCCTGGGTGCTGGCTCGCGCCCTCGATGATGCCGATGGCGACATTCCCGCCGCCCTGCAAGCCTACGACCGTGCCCGCGTCCAGCGCGTCGGCAGTATCGTCACGCGCGCACGCCAGCGTGCCGACACGACCCATGGCGCCGATCCCGCCAAGACACGCGCCTGGTACGCCGAACTGGCCGAAGAGGACGGCACCCACATCATGGGCGGAATGAGCAAGACGATACTTGGCGGCCCGCTGGCATGAATGCACAAGGCCCGCCGGAGATCACCTCCGGCGGGCCTTGTGGGCACCGTGTTCGCTCAGGCTTCGCGGGCGAGCAGATCCAAGGCATCGATCCGCGTTTCCTGCATCTGACGCTGCTTCGCCTCCAGCCCCTCGAAATCGAACAGGTCGCGATCCGCAAGCTGCGAGGGCGCGACGTTGGTCACCGCCTTGAACATGGTCTCGAGCCGCCCGGGATGCTTGATCTCCCACTCCGCCAGCATCTCCTTGACGACCTGGCGCTGCAGGTTGGGCTGCGAGCCGCACAGGTTGCAGGGAATGATCGGGAACGCCATCTGGCGCGCGAACTCGGCGATATCGGCCTCGCGGCAGTAGGCCAGCGGGCGAATGACGATGTTCTTGCCATCGTCCGACAGCAGCTTGGGCGGCATCGCCTTGAGCGAACCGCCGAAGAACATGTTGAGGAACAGCGTCTCCAGAATGTCCTCGCGGTGGTGCCCGAGAGCCACCTTGGTCGCCCCGATCTCCTCGGCGAAGCCGTAGAGCGAGCCGCGACGCAGCCGCGAACAGAGCGCACAGGTGGTCTTGCCCTCCGGCGTCTTCTCCTTGACCACCGAATAGGTATCGCGCTCGAGGATGTGGTAGTCCACCCCCTTGGCATCCAGATATTCGGGCAGCACGTGCTCGGGGAAACCCGGCTGCTTCTGATCGAGATTGACCGCGACCAGTTCGAAATTGACCGGCGCGTTACGCTGCAGATTCATCAGAATCTCCAGCATGGTGTAAGAGTCCTTGCCGCCGGAAAGGCACACCATCACCTTGTCGCCCTCGTGGATCATCCCGTAATCGATGATCGCGTTGCCGACCTGACGGCGCAGGCGCTTCTGCAGCTTGTTGAACTCGTACTTCTGGGTAACGGTAGATGCTTGCATGGGTCGAACGACACATATGGGTATGAAGGCGCGCTCATGCTATCACTGCGCCCGGCGACTTGCGATGCGCCCTCGCTAACTTGTCGTCAGTGCGCCCTTCTTCAGGCGTATGTACATCAAGGCCGTGGTTGTCGCATCACCGAGGGCGGTGTGGCGACCCATCACCGGCACATTGAGTGCCTCGGCGACCGACTCGAAATTTACCGTCGGCTCCAGCTGCGGGCGCGTCCGATGCATCTCGCGCAGATAGAGCCGTGCCACGTCAAGGCATGCATTGGGTAGGCTGAAGCCGAACAGCGGCCGAAGCTGACGGTCGATCACCGCCCGATCGTAATCGATGCACCAACCCAACAGCGGGCGATTGCCGATGAAATCGAGGAACTTTTCCAGCGCCTCCCCCAGCTCGTCGCCATCATTCAAGTCGACCCCGCGCATGCGATGGATCTTGATGGAATCACCGCACAGGCTGGCCGGCGGCTGAAGGCGCAGATCCAGCGAGCCGCTGGTCAGCACGCGCTCGCCCTGAATGCGTACCGCAGCGATCGAAACCAGTTCGGCGGTCCTGGTATCGAGGCCGGTGGTCTCGCAGTCGATGGCCACCATCTCGTCACCGGTGTAGGGACTGAACAGCCAGCCATAGCGGCCATCCGCCTGGCGGCGGCGATCGGCCACACGGCGTAGCGAACGTATCATCGCAGTCCTCGTCAGTATTCGAGATGAAAACGGTGCGTCAGACGTTGCTGGAAATCCTTGACGATATGCAGCGCCTGGCGCAACAGGTCGCGCTCCAGCGACGACAGGGACTGAACCACGACCAGATTGGGTTCGTCGCTGTTCTGCCGTCCGTCGAGTTGGGCCAGCTGTTGCTTGAGGCGCAGTTCGATGAACAGCGCCAGCGCCTCGCCGAGATCCGCGGCAAAGTCCGCTTCCAGCCGTCCCTGTTCGGCAAGCGCCGCCAGCCGAGCCAGGGTCGATGTCTCGTTGATGCGACATTCCAGCGCCAGGGTGCGCACCCCGTGCACGATCGGGAAGATACCGCCTTTCTTGATGTCGATACCGTGCCTGGGCGTCTTGAGCGTGCCGAACAGGGTCAACGGCGCGGCGAAATGCAGCGCGGCCCGAGCAAAGTAGGAAAGCAGCAATTCATCGTGGGAGCAGCTGGCGAAGAGATGTTCGCGCACGCGATCCAGCAAACGAGTATCGCCGGCGACGCCACGGGCATCGAGCATGATGGCGAGATTCATCAGCGACGCGCCGTCACGGCGTTCGACCCAGCGCGTGATCGTCCTTCGCCAGCCGCTCTCGCTATCTACCCAGGCAGGGTTCGAGACCATAATATTGCCCGGACAGGGCGGGTAGCCCAGCGTATACAGTGTCTCGGTGAAACGCTGCATGGCGATTTCGCGATCGGGCCAATCGCTGTCGTCGGTGACGATCAGCGCATTATCCTGATCGGTCTTGAGGATCTGTTCACCGCGTCCTTCACTGCCCATTACCAATAGACAGCTCTGAGCGCGGTAGCGGGGGGCGACGAGAAGCTGATAGGCCTTGTCGACGATACGCCCGTTGAGCGCCGCCAGCAGATCCATGACGAAGCGGAGCTTGATCCCCTGGGCCATCAGCGCCTGGACCAGCTCCGGCAGCCGTGCGCTGGCGTGAGCCAGGGCCTCGAGATCGTCGGCCTGCTCGAGCTCGAGACTGACCATGTAGGAACGGCTCGAGAAATGGCTGAGCACATCGGTCAACTCCACCACGCCTACCGGCCGGTCCTGCTCGACCACCACCACCCTGGCTACCTGATGCCGGGTCATCTGCACCAGCGCTTCGAACAGATACTGATCGGGAGCGGCGGAAACCAGCTCGAAGTGAGCAATGGTGACCACCGGACGCGCCTGCGTCGCGCCTTCCATCACTAACGCATTGAGCAGATCGGTCTTGGTCACCACCCCGAAGCGACCGTCCTTGCCGACCAGCAAGCTGTCGGCATGGCTCTCGTTGAGCCGGTTGACCGCCGCGGCAATACTGGTGGTCGCCTCGACGATCAACGGCGCTCGCATGCAGGCGCTGACCCGAGCCAGCATGAAACCCGCCATGTTCACGCCACTTTCGGCGCGACGCTCGGCTAGCAGGCGGGTCTTCTGCGCCAGCCCGCGCTGGAAGAAGTCGGCGAAAGCCGGGTAATCGTCGCAAAGGTGCTCGAAGAGTGTCTTGGACATCGCATAGCAGAGGCTTTCCTGCTCCACCTTGAAGCGATATCGGCTGGACCCTTTGAGAATGCTGATAGCGCCGAACAGGTCGCCAGCCGTGTAATGGGCAATGCGCGCCTGATCGCTCGGCGCGTGGGGGTCGAGCTCCGCGACCTCTCCCTTGTGGATGATGTACACGAACTCGCCGGGCTGGCCGGCATCGAGAATGATCTCGCCGCGATTGAAGTAGAGCAGATCGACGCCACGAACGACACGCTCACGCCCGCGATCGTCGAGCAGCGTAAAAGGCGGCTGGGAAAGGTCCATATCGACCATCAGGCGGCCCCCGTCATCGCAACGGCGCACTCTTGCCGAGCACCCTGCCGCGAGCAAGCTCAAGGAAGGCATGCTCGAACTGTCGTATCGTTTCAGCCACGAGAATTCACCCTTAAAAAAGCCCATGCAGCGATGCGCAGGCAGAAACGCAATCTACGGCGCTCTGCACACTCTTCCGATATCCTTCCGGCACTCTACACTTAACGATTTGTTTGCCAACTCATCATAACTTAACGAACCGCCCCTTTTTTTATTAAGTCATGACTTATCACTTTTATAGCAAAGCAGAATATCTACACCCAGCCGGACTCAACGCCCCGCACTTTTGGCTAGACCATGGTCTTATAGACCTCAATCAAAAATCATTGAACAGCGGCTTTATATCCAATCAACTACATATAAGCCATTAGTCAATCGTTTCCACGATACTAAGGTAGAAGATTTAACACCTTGTTTTCGTTAATCAATATTGCTATTGAGCACTATAGGGAGATCGCAAGTCGATAACGTATCCCGTCGACGAGCCAAGGCGCGAATAAAGGCGACTTTAGTCTCCATAAAACGAGTGATCGAAAAGCGCCTGTCGATCGAATCTTCCCGCGGAAAATTCGTACGCATGTGAATCACTCATGATAAACGTAGTTTGTAGTCGAGCGGCTGCCCCGCCGGCGGGCATAAACTCGGAACACTTCCCAGCTTCAATGACGCGGAGAACGATAATATGGCAGATGACAAATCCAACGCTGCTGCCTATTGGAAGGCGAATCTTCGCCTGATAACCGGCTGCCTGATCGTCTGGGCGCTGGCGTCCTATGGCTGCGCCATCCTGTTACGACCCTTGCTGGCTGGCATATCCATCGGTGGCACTGACCTGGGTTTCTGGTTCGCGCAACAGGGATCCATTCTGATCTTCATCGGCTTGATCTTCTTCTATGCCTGGAAGATGAACCGGCTGGACAAACAATTCGGTCTCGGGGAGTAAGCCTGCATGAGTCAATTTGCCATCAACGTTCTCTTCGTCGGCGGCTCCTTTGCCATCTACATCGGCATTGCGATCTGGGCCAAGGCCGGTTCGACCAAGGACTTCTACGTCGCAGGCGGCGGGGTACACCCCATCACCAACGGCATGGCGATCGGCGCCGACTGGATGTCCGCCGCCTCGTTCATTTCCATGGCGGGCATCATCGCCTCGGCAGGCTATGGCGCCTCCACCTTCCTGATGGGCTGGACCGGAGGCTATGTCCTGCTGGCTCTGCTGCTGGCTCCTTACTTGCGCAAGTTCGGCAAGTTCACCGTTCCCGAGTTCATCGGCGATCGCTTCTACAGCAGGTCGGCCCGAATGGTCGCGGTGGTCTGCCTGATCATCGCCTCGCTCACCTACGTCATCGGTCAGATGGCCGGTGCCGGCGTAGCCTTCTCGCGCTTCCTGGAAGTCGACGCGACCACCGGCCTCATCATCGCCGCCATTGTCGTGTTCTTCTATTCGGTCCTGGGGGGCATGAAGGGCATCACCTACACCCAGGTGGCTCAGTACATCGTGCTGATCATCGCCTACACCATCCCGGCGGTGTTCATTTCGCTGCAACTGACCGACAACCCGATACCGCCGCTCGGCCTGTTCTCCGATCACAGCGTCTCCGGCGAGCCGCTGTTGGCCAAGCTCAACGAAGTCGTCACCGCACTGGGCTTCAGTGAATACACGGCGATGGTCGACAACAAGCTGAACATGGTGCTGTTCACGCTATCGCTGATGATCGGCACCGCGGGGCTGCCGCACGTCATCATGCGCTTTTTCACCGTTCCCAAGGTCGCCGACGCACGCTGGTCCGCCGGCTGGGCGCTGGTGTTCATCGGCCTGCTCTATCTGACCGCGCCTGCCGTGGCCTCGATGGCCCGCCTCAATCTGGTGACCACCATCTACCCGGACATGGCCGGCCAGGTCGAGAACTACGAGGACGCCGCCGCCAATCCCATCGCGTACGCGGACCGTCCCGACTGGATTCGCACTTGGGAAGAGACAGGATTGATAACCTTCGACGACAAGAACAACGACGGGAACATTCAACTCTACAACGGCGCCGCCGACTTCTCCGACCGCGGGTGGCAAGGTAACGAACTGGAGGTCAGCAACGACATTCTGGTGCTGGCCAATCCCGAAATCGCCAATCTGCCCGGCTGGGTGGTCGGTCTGATCGCTGCGGGGGGCCTGGCTGCAGCGCTGTCCACGGCGGCAGGTCTGTTACTGGCGATTTCCTCGGCGATCAGTCATGACCTGATCAAAGGGGCGATCAATCCGAGGATCACCGAAAGGGGCGAACTGCGGGCAGCCCGCATTTCGATGTCCGTGGCGATCGTGGTCGCGACGTACCTCGGCGTCAATCCTCCCGGATTCGCCGCCCAGGTCGTGGCGCTGGCCTTCGGTATCGCTGCCGCCTCGCTGTTCCCCGCGCTGATGATGGGAATCTTCTCCAAGCGGATCAACAACAAGGGAGCGATCGCCGGCATGCTCTCGGGCCTGATCTTCACCCTGGTATACATCTTCGTCTACAAGGGCTGGTTCTTCATTCCCGATACCAACAACCTGCCGGACACCGAAGCCAACTGGGTAATGGGCATTTCGCCACTGTCCATCGGCTCCGTAGGCGCCATCCTCAACTTCGCCGTGGCCTACATGGTTTCCAGCGTCACCGAGGAGCCGCCGCAGGAAATTCAGGATCTGGTGGAGAGCGTGCGCTATCCCAAGGGGGCTGGTGCCGCGATCGATCACTAAGCGACAATGCTTCCTGAAGAGTCAGGCTAACTGGCACCACTCGAATCGGGCTTCCCAGCGGGAAGCCCGATTCTTTGAGCAAGGAATCACCATGATATGGCATTTGGTCGCGGCAGCCTCCGCCGGCCTGGGCGCCGCCGGCGCGGCGCTACTGTTACGTTCTCTCAGCGGTAAACGTCTACCGCGCTGGATCATCCCGGCCTGCGCGGGGCTGGGCCTACTGGCCTACCAGATCAACTACGAATACGGCTGGTATGAATACAAGCGCCAGCAGTTGCCCGAATCAGCGAAAGTGGTATCGACCGAGAAGAGCCGGATGTTATGGCGCCCATGGACCTACCTCCATCCGCTGACCACGGCGTTCAGCGTCGTCGACCGAGACAAACTGGTGCAATCGCGAGCCAACGGCGAGCGCCTCGTCGAGTTCGTTCTCTATCGTTTCGAAATGCAGTATCGCGACGTGCTGACCCACCAGGCGTATCTGGTCAATTGCAGCGCTCGCGAGAGCGTCCCGCTCGTGGGCGATAGCCGCCAGCCCGACATCGGCCGTTTGCGTCATCTCGCGGGCGACGACCCGCAACTCGAGACGGTCTGCTCCGAAAGCTGATCCGGCACGCGGCACCATCAGCATCAAACCCAGGATCGCGGCTGCCCTCGAGGTGGGCGTTGCCCTAGAATGGCCGCATATCAAGGGAGAGAGTTCATGTTCGAAGGCGGTTTATTGATCGTCGTGGCACTGCTCTACGTCGCCACGCTGTTCGTCATTGCCTGGCGCGGGGATCGGCACGCCAGACGCCACGGCGCCGCAAGCCGCCGGCCGATCGTCTACAGTCTGGCACTGGCAGTCTACTGCACCTCCTGGACCTTCTACGGCAGCGTTGGCCAGGCCGCGACATCGGGTTGGTCGTTCGCCAGCATCTTCGTCGGTCCGGTGCTCGCGTTCCTGCTGTTCTGGCCGGTGATCACCAAGATGATCCGTGTCGCCAAGCGCCAGAACGTGACCTCGATCGCCGATTTCATCGCCTCGCGCTACGGCAAGTCCCAATCGCTGGCCGCTTTTGCCAGCCTGATCGCCCTGATCGGCACGCTGCCCTATATCGCCCTCCAGCTGAAAGCCGTCTCCAGCGCCTTCCGCGTGATGACCAGCGACGGCCATGCAGTGAAGGCGCCGATCGTCGACGACACCGCCTTCTACATCACCATCTTCATGGCGGTCTTCGCGATCCTCTTCGGCACCCGCGATACCAACGCCACCGAGCATCACGAAGGGCTGATCCAGGCCATCGCCTTCGAGTCGGTGGTCAAGCTGCTGGTCTTTCTGGTGCTGGGCGCCTACGTCACCTGGGGCATGTTCGATGGCCTGGGCGAACTGCTGACGCGCGCGGATACCTATCTAAAGCTGCAGCAGCAGCTGACCGAGCAGAACTTCGACACCAGCTTCTGGACCCAGACGCTGCTGGCGATGCTGGCGGTGTTCTGCCTTCCCCGCCAGTTCCATATCACGGTGGTCGAAAATACCCACACCGACGATGCCAAGCGCGCCCGCTGGCTGTTCCCGGTCTATCTGGTGGCCATCGGCTTCTTCGTCCTACCCCTGGCTGCTGCAGGGCTGTCGCTGTTTCCCGGCGAGGGCATTTCGCCGGACAGCTATGTCCTCGCCCTGCCGATCGTCGCCGACCAGCCGTGGCTGGCGATGATGACCTTCGTCGGCGGTCTCTCGGCGGCCACCGGCATGGTGATCATGGCCGTCGTCTCCAATGCGATCATGATCTCCAACGAGATCGTGCTGCCGGCGCTGTTCCGGCTGCGCTGGTTCGAGGAGCAGCCCCGGGACTACGGCCGGTTGGTGCTGCGCGCCCGACGCCTCACCATCGTCGTCATTCTCGCCCTGGCCTACCTGTTCTACCAGCTGGTCGCCGAATACAGCTCGCTCGCCGCCACCGGCCTGCTGTCGCTCTCGGCCGCCGCCCAGTTCGCCCCGGCGCTGCTTGGCGGGCTCTACTGGAAGCGCGGCAATCGCCTGGGCGTGGTGACCGGTCTCAACGTCGGCTTCTCGATCTGGGCCTACACCCTGCTGATGCCGGCGCTGATCCAGGCCAACCTGCTGCCGGAAGCGTGGCTGGTCGGCGGCCCGCTGGGGCTGGAGTGGCTCTCGCCGCTGCATCTGTTCGGTCTCAACGTCACCGACAGTTTCGCCCACGGCGTGATGCTGTCGCTGGGCTTCAACCTGTTCTTCTACATCTTCATCTCGCAATTGACCCCGCAGCGGGTCGTCGAGCGCATCCAGGCCTCGCTGTTCGTCGACAGCATCGAAACCCGTCAGACCACGGTCAACCGCCCCTGGACAGGTGCCACGACCATGGGCGACCTCAAGGTGCTGTGCGAGCGCTTCCTGGGCAAGTCGCAGGTCGAGCGTGCCTTCGAAGACTACGCCCGGCGCAACGCCAAGCCCATGGACAACAACACCCGAGCCTCGATCGACGTCATCCAGTTCACCGAACGCCTGCTGGCCTCGGTACTTGGCGCGTCGTCGTCCCGCATCGTGGTCAATTCCGCGCTCCAGGGCCGCGGTATCGGTATCTCGGACGTCATCTCGATCGTCGACGAAGCGTCACAGGTGCTGGAATTCAACCGGGCGCTGCTGCAGGCGACCATCGAGAACATCAACCAGGGCATTGGCGTGGTCGACCAGAACCTCAACCTGGTGGTCTGGAACCAGCGCTATCTGGAAATCTTCCGCTTCCCCGACAACCTGATCCGTGTCGGCACGCCGATGGAGAAGGTGTTCCGCTACAACGCCCACAACGGCGAATACGGCCCCGGCGACCCCGAGGAACACGTCGAGCAGCTGATCGAGAACATCCGCAGCGGCCAGCCGCACCGCTACGAGCGCTACCGCCCCGACGGCTCGGTGCTCGAGGTGCTGGGCAACCCGATGCCGGGTGGCGGCTTCGTCTACACCTATCAGGACATCACGCAGCAGAAGCGCACCGAGGAAGCGCTGATCCGCTCCGAAAGCAACATTCGTATCTACACCGACAACGTGCCGGCACTGATCGCCTACTTCGACAAGGAGTGTCGCTATCTCTTCACCAACCGCGCCTACGAAGCGGCAATGGGGATCGACCGCAACGCGGTGATCGGAGAGCGGGCGGACAAGGTACTGCCGCCGCAGACGGCGCGTCAGCGCACGCCCTGGATGCAGCGTGCGCTGAGCGGCGAGCGGGTCACCTTCGAGATCTCTCTCGACGACGGCGACGGCGGCATTCGCTACATGCTGGTGACCTATACGCCGCACTTCGGCGAAGGGGGGCGGATCCTCGGCTTCTTCGCGCTCTATCAGGACATCACCGAGCGCCGGCTGGCAGAGATCGCCCTGCGCGAGACCAATGAAAACCTCGAGGAGCGGGTTCGCGAGCGTACCCAGGCGCTATCGGAGGCCAACGCGGCGTTGCGCCAGGAAAACCGCGTTCGCGCCGAGGCCGAACAGGCGCTGCGCCAGGCCAAGCAGACCGCCGAGGACGCCAACGCTTCGAAGACGCGTTTTCTGGCCGCCGCCAGTCACGATCTGCTGCAACCGCTCAATGCCGCCAGGCTGTTCACCTCGGCGCTGGGCCAGCAGATCGAGGATCTCGATCACGGCCGCACCATCGGCCATATCGACAACTCCCTGCAGGCTGCCGAGGAGCTGCTGGGCACGCTGCTGGACATCTCCAAGCTCGACGCCGGCGCGCTCACGCCGCGCCGCAGCCAGTTCCCGCTGGCCGATATCCTGCGTCCGCTGCGCGCCGAATTCGAAGTCATGGCCGACGATCGCGGCCTCGATCTGGACATGGTCACGACCAGCCTGTGGGTGGACAGCGATGCCCAGATGCTGCGACGCATCATTCAGAACTTCCTGTCCAATGCCCTGCGCTATACCCAGCAGGGACGCGTCCTGCTGGGCTGCCGGCGCGCCGGCGGGCGGGTAATGATCGAGGTCTGGGATACCGGTCCCGGCATACCGGAATCCAAGCTGAGCGAGATCTTCCAGGAATTCCGGCGTCTCGATCAGGCCTCCCGCCACAAGGAGAGCGAGCGCGGACTGGGCCTGGGTCTGTCGATCTCCGAGCGCATGAGCCGCGTGCTGGACCACCCGATTCTCGTCCGCTCCCGGGTCGGCGCAGGCACCGTGTTCTCGGTCTCCGTCCCGATGATCGCCGATCGTCGCGGCGCCGCCACCCCGGAAGAGACGTCATCCAACAAGCGGGTCAGCAACAAGCTGGCCGGCACGCGCATTCTCTGTATCGACAATGAACGCCTGATCCTCGAAGGCATGAAGGCGATGCTGGAAGGCTGGGAGTGCGAAGTCTACACGGCCACCTCCATCGGTGGCGCCAAGTCGGCGCTTCGCAACATGGGTGGCGATCCGGACGCGATTCTCGCGGACTACCACCTCGACAACGAAGTCACAGGCATGATGGCCCTGGAAGCGCTGGAAGAGCTCTGCGAGCAGGCCGTACCGGGCATCGTGATCACCGCCGATCGCACCGAAGAAGTCGCCGAGGAGATCAAGCGCGGCGGCTACCAGATCCTGCTCAAGCCGGTGCGCCCGGCCGCCCTGCGCGCCCTGCTGACGCGAACGCTGCAGGCGAGCCGCGCAGCGAGGCTGTCGAGCGACTAAGCTTCGGGCTTCGGGCTTCGGGCTTCGGGCTTCGGGCTTCGAAAATCAGGATGCCGTCCTTGAACAAAAAAATGTCAGCGACGCTAGCGCCGCTGACATTTTTTATTCAAAGCCGAAATCAAACCACTCCGCACAGCAAGGCAACTAGCTTTTGCTCGCGGCCCGAAGCCCGTGGCTTGCGGCTATGTCCTACTCGTCGAGGAACGAGCGCAGCGGCTCGGAACGCGACGGATGACGCAGCTTGCGCAACGCCTTGGCTTCGATCTGACGGATACGCTCGCGGGTGACGTCGAACTGCTTGCCGACCTCTTCCAGCGTGTGGTCGGTGTTCATGTCGATGCCGAAGCGCATGCGCAGCACCTTGGCTTCGCGTGCGGTCAGACCGCCGAGAACGTTGCGGGTCGCCTCGATCAGACCTTCGCCGGTGGCGGAGTCGATCGGCAGCACCATGGTGCTGTCCTCGATGAAGTCGCCCAGGTGCGAGTCTTCGTCGTCACCGATCGGCGTCTCCATGGAGATCGGTTCCTTGGCGATCTTGAGCACCTTGCGTACCTTGTCTTCCGGCATCTCGAGACGCTCGCCCAGCTCTTCCGGGGTAGGCTCGCGGCCCATCTCCTGCAGCATCTGCCGCGATACGCGGTTGAGCTTGTTGATCGTCTCGATCATGTGCACCGGAATACGGATGGTGCGGGCCTGGTCGGCGATGGAACGCGTAATCGCCTGGCGAATCCACCAGGTGGCATACGTGGAGAACTTGTAGCCACGGCGGTACTCGAACTTGTCCACCGCCTTCATCAGGCCGATGTTGCCCTCCTGGATCAGATCCAGGAACTGAAGACCGCGGTTGGTGTACTTCTTGGCGATCGAGATGACCAGACGCAGGTTGGCCTCGACCATCTCCTTCTTGGCACGCCGCGCCTTGGCCTCGCCAATGGAAAGACGGCGATTGACTTCCTTCAGCTGGCCGACGTCGAGCAGCACCATTTCCTGCTCGAAACCGATCTTGCGCTGCGCGCGCTGCACGTCACCACGGAACGGTTCGAGACGATCGGCATACTTGCCGTTCTTGGCGATGAATTCGTCGAACCAGCCTTCGGCGGTTTCGTTGCCCAGAAACGAGCTGATGAACGTCTTGCGCGGTACTTTGCCCTGCTTGACGAACACCTGCATGATCGCCTTTTCCTGGCTCCGTACCTGATCGACACTGATCCGTACCTGGCCGACCAGACGCTCGAAATGCTTGGGCGACAGCTTGATCGGCGAGAACAGCTCGGCCAGACGCGCCTGCTCGATATCGGCTTCTTCGGAGCCGCGCCCGTGCTTCTCGATCGCCGCCTTGGCCGCTTCGTTCTGCTCGCGAATCTGCTCGAAGCGCACCCGTGCCTCTTCGGGATCGGGGCCGCCTTCGCTTGCGTTGTCGTCGTCTTCGCTGTCTTCGTCGTCTTCGTCGTCTTCGTCGCCGCTGATGTCGGCTTCGACTTCTTCCGGCATCTCGACTTCGGCGACCCCGGGGATCCCTTCGTCAGGATCGATGAAACCGGAGAACAGATCCGAGAGACGTCCGGGAGCTTCCTCGTCCTGGGTCTGATCGTAGACGTCGAGAATGGAATCCACCGCGCCGGGCAGATAGGCCAGGGAGGACATGACTTCCCGCAGGCCTTCCTCGATGCGCTTGGCAATCAGGATTTCGCCTTCGCGGGTCAGCAGTTCCACCGTGCCCATCTCGCGCATGTACATGCGCACCGGGTCGGTCGTACGTCCGACATCGCTCTCCACCGCTGCCAACGCCGCCACGGCCTCTTCCGCCGCGGATTCGTCGGTGGAATCGTCGGACATCATCAGCGTGTCTTCGTCAGGTGCCTCCTCGACGACATTGATCCCCATGTCGTTGATCATGGAGATAATGTCTTCCACCTGATCCGGATCAGCGATATCTTCGGGGAGGTGATCGTTCACTTCGGCATAAGTCAGGAAGCCCTGCTCTTTGCCGCGTGCGATCAGCTCCTTCAAACGTGACTGCTGCGCATTTCCAGCCATAGAAACCCTACTCGACGAAGAAGAATGAAGCACCTGGGGTGACGGCGCGACGACCCAAAAGCCGGCTAGTATAGCGCGCCCCCGCTTTTTGCTGCCAGCTTCTATTACCTTGCCTGCCAGGTGTGCTAGTGTGCTTGGTTAACCTATCTGGTGGCGATCACCGCCATTTCAACCTTTCGACCGCCCTGTCGATTGACCACTCCACGCTTCCTTGCTAGTAGCCCTGATTTCAATCGCGACATTCGTACCTCACGAACCTCATGGCTCACGGCCCTCCAGCCAACTTTCCGATCAGCTCTCTCAGGCGCTGCTTGTCCGCGCTGCTGAGCGCTCCCGGTTGACGGCTCTTTTCCAGCAGCTGGTGGTACTCCTCCACCGGCGTCAAACGGGCGCTCTCGCGCTCGAGATAACGTACCCAGTTTTCCAGCTCGCTGGCCCGGACGTCGCGCGGAATCTCCAGTTCGCGACGCGCCAGCTGATCGAGGCGCTCACCATCTGCACTGCCGTGGAAGTGAGCCAGCAATACCTGGGGGCTGCGGTAGCGTCCGGCGCGCAACAACTGCACCACTTCGCGGCACAAGCGCCCATCGGGCACTTCGACCGGGCACCACTCGACCGATTCCGGCAGCCCCTCGACCAATCCCGGTTCGTGCAACAACAGATGCAATATCCGAGCCGGAATGCTCAGAGAAAGCGTAGCAGTTCCTGAGCGAGATGCCGGGTGTCCGCGCCGCCTTGCACGATTATTGCCATTATCGACCGTCACGCCCGGGTCTGAAGTGGCGTCGATGTCGCCATCCGAGGTCATCATCAGCGCTTCGTAGCCGGCGTCCGGCGTCATCGCCTGGCGCGGCTCGGGCGCCGCATGCTTTTCCAGCCAGCCGGTGAAATGCGACTGGTCGATCCCGCTTCTGACCGACAGCTCCTTGATCAGCAGCGATTTGAGCACGCCTTCCGGCAAAAGTTTCAGGGCGTCCAGCACTGCCGTCACGAAGCGCTCGCGCCCCTCCACCTGCTTGAGATCACGCCCTTCCGCCGCCTGCTCGAACAGAAACTCCGACAGGGGGCTGGCGCAGGTGATGCGCTTCTCGAACGCCTCCTGACCCTCCTGGCGAACCAGCGTGTCGGGGTCCTCGCCCTCGGGCAGGAACAAAAATCGCACCTGCCGTCCATCGATCATCGACGGCAGCGCCGTCTGCAACGAGCGACGCGCAGCCTGACGGCCGGCGTTGTCGCCATCGAAGCAGAACACCACCTCGTCGACCAGCCGGAACAGCCGCTGCAGATGGTCCGTCGTCAGCGCCGTACCCAGGGTGGCGCAGGCGTTGCGAATGCCGAACTGCGCCAACGCGACCACGTCCATGTAGCCTTCGACCACCAACAATCGCGAGAGCTGCCGATTGGCCTGACGCGCCTCGAACAGTCCGTAGAGTTCGCGTCCCTTGTGAAAGACCGGCGTCTCCGGCGAATTGAGATACTTGGGCTTGGCATCGCCCAGCACCCTGCCACCGAAGGCGATGGTGCGGCCTTTCCAGTCGCGAATCGGAAACATCACCCGGTCACGAAAGCGATCGTAGGTGCGTCCGGTCTCTTCACGGTGCACCAGCAGCCCGTACTCGACCTGGACCGCTTCGCTGATGCCCTGTGCCAGCAGATGGCGCTTGAGCGACTCCCACTCGTCCTCGGCGTAACCGATGCCGAAATCCCGGATGATCTCCTGGCTCAAACCGCGGCGATCGAGATACTCCCGAGCCTGGCGTCCGCCGCCGAGTACCAGGCGTTCGTGGAAGAAGCGCGAAGCCAGTTCCAGCAGATTGACGCCCTCTTCCCGCTTCTGCTGACGCTGGCGCGCTCCCGGATCCTCGCCGCCTTCTCGCTCGACCTGCATGCCTGCCCGGGAGGCCAGTTGCTCGACCGCTTCGGGAAAGCGCAGATTGTCGAATTCCATCAGAAAGCGCAGCGCATTGCCGTGCGCGCTGCAGCCGAAGCAGTGATAGAACTGCTTGTCCTGGCTTACCGTGAACGACGGGGAATTTTCCTGATGGAACGGGCAGAGGCCGCTGTGATTGCGTCCGCTCTTCTTGAGCTGCACCCGCTCGGAAATCACATCGACGATGTCGGTACGGGCCAACAGGTCATCGATGAAACGCTGGGAAATCTGTCCGGCCATATCATCAGACGCTCTCGGGAGATCCGCTCGCAGGCCAGGCCGCGAACTGTCATGCCTGTCATGGAGCGATATCCAGCTGAAGATAGGACAGGCAAGAAAACACTGCATCCGCGCCGACATCGATACCATGGATCTTGAGCCCACGGGCGTTGGCGCAATGGCAGCGGAACAAAAACAAACGGCCACCTGAACGGCGGCCGTTTGATCGTCCCTCTGGGGTGACCGAAGTCACCCGCAGTACGGATCAATACAAGCGTTCGAAACGCTTACGCTCACGCTGCAGCTTCTTGGCGTGACGCTTCACGGCAGCCGCGGCTTTACGCTTGCGGACTGAAGTGGGCTTTTCGTAAGTTTCGCGACGGCGGACTTCGGACAGAACTCCGGCTTTTTCGCAGGAGCGTTTGAAGCGACGCAGCGCGACGTCGAACGGCTCGTTATCACGTACTTTAACAGCGGGCATGAAGCACTCACCTACCTTGGGAATTGAGTTCGGTTTGAACGCACGCCCTTTTGAACGCACGACCCGAGAAATTCGAGACAACGCCGCGAAAGGCTTCGAATCCTGACGTGTCGCTATCGGGATCTTCCCGGCCCAGAGCTGTCTCACGAGGTCGCTCGACAGTCGAGGACGTGTTAAAGGCGCACGACCCAGTTCTACAGAGCAGCGTATTCTAGTCGCGCCCCGGAACCAATGCAAATGGCTTTTCGACAGCGTAAACTAGCGCGCCTTCAGATTCTCCCGACCGACGGACATCCGACCATGCGCGTGCTGGGCATCGAAACTTCCTGCGACGAAACCGGCGTCGCCCTCTATGACACCGAGGCCGGGCTGCTGGCCGATGCGCTTTACAGTCAGATAGCGCTACATGCCGAATTCGGCGGCGTGGTGCCGGAACTCGCCTCCCGCGATCACACCCGCAAGCTGCTGCCACTGGTGGATCAGGTGCTCGGCGAGGCCGGGTTGGCCAAGCATGATCTCGATGCCATCGCCTACACTGCAGGCCCCGGCCTGGTCGGCGCGCTGATGGTGGGTGCCTGCACGGCTCACGGTATGGCTCGCGCACTCGGGATCCCGGTCCTCGGCGTTCATCACATGGAAGGCCACCTGCTGGCGCCGATGCTGGAGGAGAATCCGCCGGCGTTTCCCTTCGTCGCGCTGCTGGTTTCCGGTGGGCATACCCAACTGGTGGACGTCCGCGGCCTGGGCGACTATCGGCTGCTGGGGGAATCCGTCGACGATGCGGCCGGGGAGGCGTTCGACAAGGTCGCCAAGATGCTGGAACTCCCCTACCCCGGCGGCCCGCAGGTGGCCGCGCTGGCGGAGCAGGGGCGCAGCGAGCGCTTTCGCTTTCCCCGCCCGATGACCGATCGGCCGGGGCTCGATTTCAGTTTCTCCGGGCTGAAGACCCATACCCTGACTGCACTGCGCACGCTTCGCGAACAGGACGCCCTCGACGCCCAGGCGCGTGCCGACGTCGCCCGCGCCTTCGAGGATGCCGTGGTCGATACGCTGGTGATCAAGTGCCGGCGCGCCCTCAAGGAGAGCGGGCGGCAGCGTCTGGTCGTCGCCGGTGGCGTCAGCGCCAATCGGCGCCTGCGCGAGACGCTGGATACCGCGCTCGCCAAACTGGGCGCCCAGGCGTTCTACCCGCGCGGCCGCTTCTGTACCGACAACGGCGCGATGATCGCCTACGCCGGCGCGCAGCGTCTCGCCGCCGGCCAGCGCAGCCAGACCCTGCAGCCTCGCCCGCGCTGGCCGCTGGCGGAGCTCACTCCTCCTGCGGCCTGACTTGCTGCCTGTCCTGTTGCCTGTCCTGTTGCCTGTCCTGTTGTCTGTCCTGTTGCCTAAGTTCGCGGCGATCGCACAGGGCATCTTCCTCGTCAAACGGATCGGCCAGCGCCGGTTCGTGCGTCTCGCGGCATCGCTCCCGCCACAGCCGGATGTTCCAGGCGTGCCGAGCCAGAACCAGTAGCGAGAACACGCAGATGACTCCCGTCATCGGCGGCACCAGCCAGTAACTCAGCAGCGGCGCCATCAACGCCGTGGCCAGCGAGGCCACCGCCGCCGTGCGCACCCGCCAGGCGAGCAGGAACCAGCAGATCGCGCAGATCAGCGCCACCGGCGTCGCCAGCATCAGCAGCACGCCGAACGCACTGGCCACCGCCTTGCCGCCGCGCCACCGATGCCAGACCGGGCAGCTGTGCCCGATCAGCACGCCGAGGCCAACCAGCCCCTGGGACCAGACCGACAGCGACGCCGCGCCAGCCAGCCACAGCACCGGCATGCCCTTGGCGGCATCGATGATCAGCGTCGCCAGCGCCGGCTGCCAGCCGAAGGCACGCAGCACATTGGAAAACCCCGGGTTCCCCGAGCCCGCCCAGCGAGGATCGCGAAGGCCCCAGGCCCGGCACACCCAGATCGCCCCGAGCAGCGAACCGCTGAGATAGCCGGCCCCCATCAGCAGGCCGGTAACAAGGATCGGTGGCAAGACAAGACTCCCCTGGCCGCTTGGCGCGGACATCATCGAGAGCCCTGATTCTGCCACTCTCCTCGCGTACAATCGATGGCCGTCGCGCCGAGCGGGAACGGCCCGCCGGCGGAAATCACCACCAAAAGCATCGCTGCCGACGAGGAATTCGCGTGGATCAGGTATTGATCGAAGGCTTGAGTCTGGAGACGGTCATCGGAGTCTATGACTGGGAACGTACGGTACGCCAACGCCTGGAGCTGGATCTGGAACTCGGCACAGACATCCGCCCGGCCGCCCGGGACGACAACCTCGACCGGACGCTCGACTACGCCGCCATCTGCCAGCGTCTTGCCGATTACGCCGACGCCAACGCCCACGGCCTGGTGGAAACCTTCGCCGAGCGCGTCGCGGCACTGCTGATCGAGGAGTTCGGCGTCCGCCAGCTACGCCTGACCGTGCGCAAGCCCGGCGCCGTGGCCGCGGCACGCGCGGTGGGCATTCGCATCGAGCGCAGTGCCGACTGATGCCGCTGGCCGTTCTCGGGCTGGGCAGCAACATCCACCGCCAGCATCACCTGACCCGAGCTCTGGACGCACTGGCAACCCTCGCCGCCCCGATCCCGCTACGACTCTCCCCGGTTTACGAGAGCCCCGCGGTCGGCTTCGAGGACGATCGCCCCTTCTACAATCTGGTGGTGGCGTTCGAGACCGAGCTGTCGCCGACCGCGCTCAACGACCGCTGCAAAAGCATCGAGCGCGAGAATGGCCGGCCCGCCGGTCCGACCAAGTTCGTTGCCCGCACGCTGGACATCGACCTGCTGCTGTGGGGCGACGCCGTCGGCCGCCATGGCGACGCTCGCCTCCCGCGCGAAGACATTCTGCGCTACGCTTTCGTGCTGCACCCGCTGGCCGAACTGCTGCCTTCTCACGTTCATCCGGTCGACGGCCGCACGTTCGATGCGCTATGGGCCGCCTTCGATGCCGCCGATCAATCTCGCGACCAACCTCACTGGCCGGTGGATTTCCAGTGGAGAGAGCGCTTCGTTTCCCGCGCCGTGCCCGATCTGGATCAGGAACGATGAAGCGCTCGCAATCTCCATCTTCTTTGCCCATTGTCTGAACCATCCCTGCCACGCGATGAGACACACTGGAGGCATCGATACCGCCCGTGAAAAAGCCGGACCCCATGTCCTTGTCGTATAGCAGATGGCGCGACTGGCCACGACTGTCGCGTCTCGGCATCAAACTGTTCGCCATCATCCTGATTACCAACGTCCTGATCAGCGGCCTGGTGTTCGTGTTCGTCTCGCGCAGCCTGGACGAGGGCTTCGTCAACTATCTCGAGCGCAGCCAGTCGACACGAGCCGAGACACTGGCCAACGCCCTGGGCGAACAGTGGACGCAGCGCGGCAGCTGGCAGTGGCTGCGCGACAATCCTCGCGCCTGGCAAAGCCTGGTGCGCAGCCAGCTCTGGTCCAGCGAGAAGCGCCCTCCCAGCGGAATCGATCGCCAGTTTTCCGATGCCCGCGGCTACGTTCTGCTCGACGAGCTGAGCAATCCGGTGATCGGCGAGCCCCTGCTCAAGCCGCCCCCTCAGGACGACGATCTGGACATTCCGCCACCGCCGGAGCCCCATTTCGTGCCGATCCGCAGTGGTGACAAGCTGGTCGGCCAACTGGGCTATCTGCCGCCGGAACGGCTGATGGCGCGGATGGACCAGATCTTTCTCGAGCGCCAGCAGCGCAACCTGACCATCATCGTCGGTTCGCTGTTTCTCGCCTCCCTGCTCCTGGCCGGCGGGCTCGCCTGGTGGCTGGGCCGTCGTGCCCGGCTCATGACCCTGGCCACGCGCCGCCTGACCTTGGGAGACTACAGCGTGCGCCTTTCCGAACGCGGCCGCGACGAGCTCTCGCGTCTCTCGGCGGATTTCAACCAGCTCGCCGAGACGCTCGAGGCCAACCGTCGCGCGCGCCAGCGCTGGGTCGCCGATATCGCCCATGAGCTGCGCACGCCGCTGGCAGTGCTGCGAGGCGAAATCGAAGCCATGCAGGACGGCATCCGCCCTCTGTCGGTGGATAATCTGGGATCGTTGCAGCAGGAGGTCGACCAGCTCGGGCATCTGGTCGAGGACTTGCGCCTGCTGGCCCAGAGCGACGCCGGCGCGCTGGACATGCACCTCGTACCCGTGGATCTCGAGGAGTCGCTGGTGCAGCGTCTCGAAGACAGTCAGCCGAGACTGGAAAGCCTCGGCCTCGCGCTTCAGCTCGAAACCGAACCGCTGTGGGTGCGTGCCGACAGCCAGCGTCTGCGTCAGCTTTGGGACAACCTGCTGTCCAACACCATCGCCTATACCGACAGCCCCGGCACGCTGCGCGTCACGCTGAAGCGCCATGGCGATCAGGCGACCGTCGTCTGGGAGGACACCGCCCCCGGCGTGTCGGAGGACGAACTGCCCCGCCTGACCGAGCGGCTGTACCGGGTGGAAGGGTCGCGCAATCGCCGCAGCGGTGGCAGCGGCCTGGGGCTGTCGATCGCCAACGCGCTGATCGAAGCGCAGGGCGGCACGCTGGTGCCCTCGGTTTCGCCACTCGGCGGTTTGCGCTGGACGCTGACGTTTCCGCGGGAGCTTCTCGCCGACATGACCGCAGAATCATTCATCGAGCGCGCCGACGATTCATCCGGTCCGCCCGCCCATGCGCCGTGCCACGAACAGCCCGATGAAAGATCCAGCAAGCGATATAACGAACCATCCGATAGACACGGCAGCCACGCCAACTGACAGGGAGCCGGTTTGATGAACGACACCATTCTGATCGTCGAGGACGAACCCAAGATCGCACGCCTGGTCGCCGACTATCTGTCGAAGAGCGGCTACGCTTCCGATCACATCGATCACGGCAACGCCGTGATGGCGTGGCTGGAGGAGAATCAGCCGATGCTGATCCTGCTCGACCTGATGCTGCCCGGCACCGATGGCCTCACCCTGTGCCGCCAGATCCGCGAACGATTTCCCACCATTCCGGTGATCATGCTGACCGCCCGTGTCGAGGAAGTGGATCGCCTGCTGGGGCTCGAACTGGGCGCCGACGACTATATCTGCAAACCCTTCAGCCCCCGGGAAGTCGTAGCTCGCGTCAAGGCCGTGCTGCGCCGCAGCTACGGCACCACCGGCGCGGACGAGTCGCTCTCCGAAGGCGATCGCCTGACGCTGGACGAAGATGGCTGGCGCGCAATGGCGGGCAGCGAGGATCTGAATCTCACCGCCGTCGAGTTCCAGCTCCTCAAGGTGATGATGTACAGCCCCGGGCGCATCTTCTCCCGCGACCAGCTGATGGATCACATGTATCGCGACCACCGCATCGTTTCCGAGCGTACCGTCGATAGTCACGTCAAGAAGCTCAGGCGCAAGATCGCCGATGTCTGGCCGGACCGCGACATCATCCGCTCGGTCTACGGCGTCGGCTACAAGTATCAGCCCGAGGAGTGATGCCGTCTCCGGCCCGGTCTCGACGCTGGCCGGCAAGCGCCGGCCCTGGTCAGCCGCCCGGGGCGCCATGGGTCAGAAAGGTATCGACATTCGCCGCCGAGAAGAACAGCAGCGTCACCTCGAGGTCGGGAAGCGTGGGCAGCAGCTCGCGCATCACGCCGGCCACGATAGCGGCGGCTGCATCGGCCGGATAACCGTAGACACCGGTCGAGATGGCCGGAAACGCCAGCCGCGTGAATCGATGCTCTCCCGCCAGTCTCAGCGAGTTACGATAACAGTCGGCCAGCTGTTCGGAGCGATCCGCCGACTTGGCGAAAACCGGCCCCACGGTGTGGATCACATGAGAGGCCGGCAGCCGGAACCCCGGCGTCATTGCCACTTCGCCCACGGGTAGCCCCTCCGGCCAGGTCGTGCGTCGCAACTCGCGGCACGCCTCGAGAAGTTCGGGGCCGGCTGCGCGATGGATTGCGCCATCGACGCCACCACCGCCCTGTAGACTCTTGTTGGCGGCATTGACGATCGCATCGCCATCGAAGCGGGTGATATTGCCCTCGGCAACGACCAGACGGTCGCCCTGCCAGTGAATCTTCATAGCCTCCCTCCTGTTCACGAACACCCGATTGGCAAAACGCAAAAGGTTGGCAACGACCGAATCGCTGCCAACCCGTGTTTGCCAACCCATCGTTTCAAACAATGTAGGCTGCGATGCCGACGCTGGCGAACCTAAGCCGGTTCGAACCTAAGCCGTTTTGAACCAGAGCCGTTCCGAACCAGAGCCGTTCCGAACCAGAGCCGTTTCGAATCAGGAGGCCTGACGGCTCGCCTCGGCCGGCGCGGGCTCGGACGACGTTGCGGCGGCCGGTGCCATGCCGGCCTCGCCACGCTTGAGCAGGGCGTAGCCGACGCCGGTGATGACCGAGCCGGCAGCGATGGCCAGCAGATAGAGCAGCGCCAGGTTGACGGCATTCGGGATCAGCAGCACGAACAGGCCGCCGTGAGGCGCCATCAGCTTGACCCCGAACCACATCGAGAGCGCCCCGGTCACCGCGCCGCCGACCATCGACACCGGAATCACGCGCAGCGGGTCCTTGGCGGCGAACGGAATCGCCCCTTCGCTGATGAAACAGAGCCCCAGCACGAATGACGCCTTGCCCGCCTCGCGCTCGGCCTGGGCGAACCGGCTGCGTCTCAGGAACGTCGCCAGGCCCATGCCGATGGGCGGCACCATCCCCGCGGCCATGATCGCGGCCATCGGCATGTAGGTCTCGGTCGAGAGCAGCCCGACGCCGAAGGTATACGCCGCCTTGTTGACCGGCCCGCCCAGGTCGAAGCACATCATCGCGCCGAGCAGCACGCCCAGCAGGACCGCGTTGGTCGAGCCCATGTCGTTGAGGAAGGCAGTCAATGCCGAAAGAACCGCCGCCACTGGCGTACCGACCACGTAGATCATGACCAGGCCCGTGACCAGGCTCGCCAGCAGCGGAATGATCAGGATCGGCTTCAACGACTCCACGCTGGCCGGCAGCTTGACGTAGCGCGTCACCGCCTTGGCCGAGTAGCCGGCCAGGAAGCCGGCCAGAATCCCGCCGATGAAGCCGGCGCCCAACGTCGAGGCCAGCATCCCGCCGATCATGCCCGGCGCGATCCCGGGGCGATCGGCAATCGAGTAGGCGATGTAACCGGCCAGTACCGGCACCATCAGCGCAAAGGCGGTGCCGCCGCCGATCTGCATCAGCGCCGCCGCCAGCGTCCCTTCCTGCTCGAAGGCCTTGATCCCGAACACGAACGAGAGCGCGATGCACAACCCGCCCGCCACCACCATCGGCAGCATGAACGAGACCCCGGTCAGCAGGTGCTTGTAGAGCCCGCGTTCCTTTACGCTCTTGCGCTCGCCGCCGGCACTCTTCCCGCTGCCGGCCGATTCCACCTGCGCCTCGTCGAGCGCCTTCTGGATCGTCTGCTGCGGCTGCTTGAGCGCAGTACCGGTGGATGTGCGATAGACCCGCTTGCCGGCGAAGCGGGCGTCGTCGACCTCGATGTCGCAGGCCAGCAGCACGACGTCCGCCGCCTCGATATCCTCGTCGCTGATCGGGTTCTGCGCGCCCACCGATCCCTGCGTCTCGACATGAATCCGGTGGCCCAGCGCCCGCCCGGCCTGCTCCAGCGCCTCGGCCGCCATGAAGGTGTGCGCCACGCCGGTCGGACAGGCCGTCACCGCGACGATGCGCTTGACGCCGGAAGCCTCGGGCGACTTCGCCGTCGGAGGCGTCGCGGGCTCGCTGGCGGCATCGAACGTCGTCGCCTCGCGGGCGGCGCGTTCGAGAAACGCCTCGGGGTCGGGCAGCGCCTGCTGGATCGGCGCGCGATAGAGCCGCTTGCCGTCGAAGCGAGCGGCTTCGGGCACCCGCTCCGCTGCGACGATGATCAGGTCCGCCGCGGCGATCGCCTCTTCCGACACTGGCGTGACGGCCTCGAGTTCGCCATGCATCTCCGTCCGGGCCTGCCAGCCGCGACGCTTGGCGGCCTGCTCCAGGCGTCTCGCGGCCAGAAAGGTCGTCGCCATGCCGCTGGGGCAGGCGGTAATCAGAATGACGTTCATGCGCTCCCCATCCATACGTTCCCCGTTCATGCATTCCCCCCGACGCGCGCTTCGCCGCAGCGGCTGACGCTCGTCTGTTGCAGTAATTGCTGGAAGTCGCTGACGTGCGGATTGCCGACACCGATATGGCGCACCGCTTCGGCGGCCAGTGCCGTCGCCTGCCGCAGCGCCTCCTGCGGCGATTGATCCGCGATCACGCCATGCAGCAGGGCGGCCAGCAGCGTATCGCCCGCGCCCACCGTATTCCGGACCTCGACCCGGGGCGGCGTGGCGCGCCACTCTCCGCGTCGGCTGACCCACAGCACGCCGTCACCACCCAGCGACAGGATCGCCTCCTCGACGCCGGAAGCGTGCAGACGCCGGACCGCATCGAGCTGGGCCGCCGGATCGGTCAGCGGGCCGCCGGCCCAGTCGGCCAGTTCCTGTTCATTGGGCTTGGCCGCGTCGGGCAATACCGCCAGCGCCGCGGTGAGGGCCGGGCCGCTGGTGTCGATCCAGACCGGCACACCGCTGGCCTTGAGCGCTCGAATCAGCGCCGCCAGCGCCTCCGGCGTCGCGCCCGGCGGCAGGCTGCCGGTCACCACGACTGCAGCCGGCGATGTCGCCTTGCAGCGCGCGACCAGATCGGCCGTCAATTCGGCCAGCGCCGCCTCGGAGACCTCGATGCCCGGGCCGTTGATGTCGGTCACGCGACCGTCGTCCTCGGCCAGTTTGGCGTTGATCCGGGTCTCGCCGGGCAGACGCAGGCTGGCATCCTCGATCCCGTCGCGCCGACAAGCCTGGACGAACGCGGTGTCGTTGTCCGCCCCCAGAAAGCCGGACAGCGTGACCCGGTGACCCAGCGACACCAGCACCTGCGCCACGTTGAGGCCTTTGCCGGCCGCCGCCAGATGCGACGACCGCGTGCGATTGACCGCGCCCGGCTCGAGCCGCGGCAGCTGGATCGACAGATCCAGCGCCGGATTGAGTGTCACCACCAGCACGTGCGCCATTAGAGCGCCTCCAGCGCATCTCGCACGGCCTGGCTGGTGGCCTGGGCCAGCGCCGTCTCGGCGTGCAGGCGGGCGCTCTCCTCGGTGATCCCGCGCAGGCGTGCCTTGACCATCGGCACCTGGCGCACGGAGACCGAGAGCTCGTCGACGCCCAGCCCGACCAGCACCGGCACGGCGGCAGCGTCCGAGCCCAGCTCGCCGCAGACGCCGACCCACTTGCCCTCGGCGTGAGCCGCATCCACGGTCATCCGGATCAGCCGCAGCACCGCCGGATGCAGGCCGTCCGCCTGGGACGACAGCTCGGGATGGCCGCGGTCGATCGCCAGGGTGTACTGGGTCAGGTCGTTGGTGCCGATGGAGAAGAAGTCGACCTCCGCCGCCAGGCTCGGCGCCAGCAGCGCCGCGGAGGGAATCTCGATCATCACGCCGACCTGGACATCGGACGCGCCAATCTCCTGCTGCAGCCGGTCGACGATCGCCCTGGCCTGACGGTACTCGTCGACGTCCTTGACCATCGGGAACATGATCCGCAGCGGACGATCCCCGGCGGCGGTGAGCAGCGCCCGCAGCTGGGTTTCCAGCACGTCCGGGCGGGTCAGCGCCAGCCGGATGCCGCGCAGGCCGAGGAAGGGGTTGTCCTCCGCCGCTACCGGCCAGTAGGGCAGCGGCTTGTCGCCGCCGACGTCCAGCGTGCGTGCCACCAGCGGACGGCCACCCAAGGCATCGAAGGCGCGCCGGTATTCGCCGATCTGGGTCTCCAGGTCCGGCGCCTCCGGGTGGGCCATGAACAGGAATTCGGTACGCAGCAGGCCGACGCCTTCGGCGCCATGTTCGACCGCGTCCTCGGCGTGGGCGGTGTTGCCGAGATTGGCGGCGACCTCGATGCGCTTGCCGTCCGCCGTGCGCCCTTCCTCGAAACGCCGGCCATGGGCCTCGCGGCGCAGTCGTTCGAGCTCCTTGAGCCGCAGTTCGGCGCGGTCGCGGCGCTCGCGGGATGGCCGCACGATCACCCGGCCGAGATCGCCGTCGAGGATCAACTCGTCGCCGTCGGCCAGGGTCAGCACCCGCTCTCCGGCACCGACCACCGCCGGGATGCCCAGCGCCCGGGCCAGGATCGCGCTGTGCGACGTGGCGCCACCGCGCGCGGTCAGCAGGCCGCGCACCTGGGCGGTATCGAGACGCGCGACGTCGGAAGGACCGATGTCGTCGGTGACCAGCACGTAGGGATGCGCCGGCGGTGTCGGCAGCTCGACGCCACACAGCACGCCAAGCACGCGGCGGCCGACATCGCGCAGATCGGCGGCACGCTCCGCCAGCAGACGATCCGCCAGCACTTCCTGGGCCCGGGCGGCGGTGTCGATCGCCTGCCACCATGCCGCTTCGGCGCTCATGCCGTCGCGCATGCCCTCGAAGGCAGCCTCGTGCAGCTCGGGATCATCGAGCATCTCGGCATGCATGGAGAGAATCTCGGCCACGTCCCCGCCCTTGGCGGTGCCGATCAACGCCCGCAGCTGGTCACGCGCTTCGACCAGGCTGGCGCGCAGGCGCTCGCGCTGACGTTCTGCGCCACCTTGTTTTTCCGGCGCCAGATCGCGGGCCCGTTCGGGATAGTCGAAGCTGGGCGCGCGCATCACGAAGACCGGCGCGATCGCCAGTCCCGGCGAGGCGGCGGTGGCGGGTAACGCGGTATCGTCGGCGATGGGCTCCGGTGCCGCCGTGCCGGGGATCTCGCCCGTTGCCTCGCCCACGGCATCGCGCCGCGAGACGTGGCTGGCGCCGGCGGCATCCGCCAGCGGCCGCACGGACTCGCCGAGCCCACCCTTGACGGCGGCGACCATCGCCGCCAATGCCGCCTGGGCACTCTTACCCTCGCCCCCGCCTTCGGCGGAGAAGATCAGCGTCTGGCCGCGCCGGGCGCCGAGCCCGATCACCTTGGTCAGGCTGGCGGCGGAAACCGTCTCCGCCGCGCCTTCCATCAGCCGCACGCGAACCGGCACGGACTGCTCGCGGGCCGCCTGGACCAGCAGCTTGGCCGGGCGGGCGTGCAGTCCGTGAGCGTTGAGCAGTGTCACGCGAGCGGTCTCGGCGTGGCTCGACTCGCCGGACAGCCGCGCCAGAACATGGTCGGCATCGGCGTCGACCAGCGCTTCGCCTTCGCCGCTATCCAGCAGATCCGCCAGCCGCTCCAGCAGCTCCCGATGAACGTCGCCTTGCGCCGCCACGCAGAACACGCCATTGACCACGCCTTTCGGGCCGGTGAACGAGCGCTCCGGCGTCGCCAGCGCCAGCGCCGGCTGACTGACGCCTGCGGCAGCGCTCACCAGCCACAGCCCCTGGCCCAGCGGGATCGGTTCCTGCTCGGTGATCGCGGCAACGAAGCGCGCATCGACGCACTCGGCCTGGCGCAGCCGCGCGGCCGCCGCCAGCGCCAGCTCGAAACGGTCCCGCGCCGGAAAGCCCAGGCAGAGCGTGCCGGCATCCAGACGCGCCTTGAGCCGAGGTTTGGCCAGCAGAGCGACCATCGCCTCGGCCGTGTCGGCGTTGGCCAGGCGTTCGGCCACGCTCTCGTCGTCGAGCACGTGCGTCAATCGCCGCAGCACGTCCAGATGTTCGTCGCTGGCGGCGGCGATCGTCACCAGCAGATAGACGCGGTTGCCGTCGTGCCATGTCACGCCTTGGGGAAACTGCAGCAGCCGCACGCCGGTGCGGTGAATCTGTTCGCGGCTCTCCGGGGTGCCATGGGGAATGGCGATACCGCTGCCGAGGAAGGTCGAACCCTGCGCCTCGCGGGCGTGCAGCGCGTCGCGATAGCTCGCCTCGACCAGGCCGGCCCGGTGCAGCGACGCGGCGGCCTGATCCAGTGCATCCTGCCAGCTGTCGGCCTGGCAATTGAGCGCCGCGTCCTGCGGCTGGAGGGTCAGCATAACGATCTCTCCGAATGGTCGTTCGATGTCCGTAGCATGGGGCAGCGGCGCTTCCGATACCACCGGGACATCGCGATGTTCCGACTTTTTGCTGAATCGTGTCACCTGTCGTGTCGACATGCTCTCCGTTCGTCGACCGTTTGACAAGCTAGACCTTCGCCGCAGACCTTCGCCGCCGATCTCTGCGACGGAACGGGCCGGATAGCGCCGAGCGTAAAATCAGGCTGGGCCGGGGCGGCCCGACGCGGTATCGTTCCCCCCGTGCGGACGCGTCATCGTCGATCATGAACGTTGCAGGAGCCTTGCATGAAGCTTGCCGATATCGCCCGACTGGCCGGCGTTTCTCGTACCACCGCCAGCTATGTGCTCAACGGCCAGGCCAGGACGCGTCGCATCAGCGAGGCCACGGTAGCCCGCGTGCTGGCCATCGCCAGTGCCCACGATTACCGGATCGATGCCCAGGCGGCGGCCCTGCGCGGCGGCGACAGCCGGACGCTGGGCCTGATCGTGCCGGATCTGGAGAACGGCAGCTATGCGCGCCTGGCCAAGCGGCTCGAACACGGCGCGCGCCAGCAGGGCTATCAACTGCTGATCGCCGGTTCCGACGACGATCCGCAAAGCGAGCGCGAAGTCGCGAAGTCGCTGCGCGCCCAGCGCTGCGACGTGCTGCTGGTCGCCAGCAGCCTGAGCCCCGAGGATCCCTTCTATACCGAACTGTCGGCCCAGGGGCTGCCGGTGATTGCCATCGACCGCCCGCTGGACCCCGAGCGATTCGTCAACATCGTCACCAACGGTCGCGCTGCCGGGGAAATGCTGACCCGTTCGGTGCTGGCCGACGACGTGTCGGACGTGGTGTGGCTGGACGCAGTGCCGAATCTGTCGATCAGCACCGAGCGGCGGCGTGGCTTCCTCGACGCCCTGCTCGACAGGCCTCTGTGCCGTCCGCGCTGCTTCAGCGGTGAACGCTACGATCGCGACAGCGGCGCCGCACTGATGCGCCGCCTGCTGGACGAGGGCGGTTTGCCGGATGCCATCGTCACCGCCTCCTACACGCTGATGGACGGGCTGCTCGACGTTCTGCTCGAACACGGTGCGCCACCCGCCAAGTTGCATCTGGCGACATTCGGCGACGATCGGCTGCTCGACTTCCTGCCGTGCAAGGTCAACTCGCTCCCCCAGGATCACGACCGGGTCGCCGAACAGGCCCTGGCGCGCGCCTTGCAGGCGGCCCGCGGCCAGTATGTGCCGGGGCTGGACGTGATCGACAGGACGCTCAAGCGTCGACGTTGAACGCCGGTGAATGCCGGGCGAGACGGATCGCCCACGGCAGAGCGTGGGCTGAACGTCGCGACTGAAGTATGCTTGAGCTTTGTCTGCAATCTGGCTGAAAGCTGGCGAGCGCAGCCATTTTCGGACAGAGCGTAGTCCACCGACGTATCAGGAACGACACTTGTCAGACGATCTTCCCGACATCCTGGCCGGGCCGATACTCCGTCGCGCCATGCCGCAGCGACTGGTGATGTGGCTGGTCGCTTCGCGCCCGCTAGAACTTCAGTTGACGCTATGTACCGATGACCTCTCGCAGCACCACGATCTCGGGTCGGCCACGACTCGCCTGGCGGTCGGTCGCCACGCACATCTTCACCTGATCGACCTGCCGCTCGACGACGCCCTGCCCCGGGATGTCCGCATCGCCTACGACCTCGCCTATCGTGCGAATGCGGAAGGGAGCGTGAATGCCGAAGGGGGAGTGAATGCCGAAGGGGGAGTGAGCACCGAAGGGAAAGGCACCGCCTGGCGCTCGATGCGGGATTGGGGCGAGGCCCTTTGCTACGACGGTGAGCCGTTGCCTACGCTGGTGCTGCGTTCGCGCTACGACAATCTGCTCCACGGCTCCTGCCGCAAGCCGCATCACGCCAGCGCCGATGGCCTGGTTCGCGCCGACCGCTGGCTGAGCGAGCGCCACGCCGACAGCGCCGCGCGGCCGGCAGCGCTGTTGATGACCGGCGACCAGATCTACGCCGACGACGTGGCCGGCCCGATGCTTGCCGCCATTCATGCACTGATCGCCCGGCTCGGGCTCTACGACGAATGCCTGGAGGGGACGGAGATCGCCAGCGGCAGCGAGCTCTACGCGCGCGACGAAACCTACTATCACCGCGACGATCTGCTGCCGGCGATCCGCTCCACCGAGGCCCTGCGCGAGAAGTTCTTCGGCGGCGTGCGCAAGCCGATCTTCACCACCGCCAGCGCGGAAAATCACCTGATCACCTTCGCCGAGCTGCTGGCGATGTATCTGCTGGTGTGGTCGCCGACACCGTGGCGTCTGATCGAGGTGGAGGTTCCCCAACTCGCCGCCGAGGAGCAGGATCGCTACCGCGCCGAACAGCGCCACATCGATGCGTTCGTTGCCGGCCTGCCGGGCGTGGCGCGCCTGTTCGCCCACCTGCCCACGCTGATGATCTTCGATGACCATGACGTCACCGACGACTGGAACCTCTCCGCCGCCTGGGAGGCCACGGTCTACGAGCATCCGTTCTCGCGCCGGATCGTGGGTAATGCGCTGATCGCGTACCTGCTGTGTCAGGGGTGGGGCAACGATCCCGACGGTCTGGCCGAGCCGCTGGCCGCCAGTCGCGAATGGCTCGACTCGGCCGGCCATGACGGCCGGCTCGATTGCGAGACGCACAACCGGCTCGTGACGCGCCTGCTGCGCTTCACCGGCTGGGGCTATACCCTCGACTCGACGCCGCGCCTGGTGGTGCTGGACACACGCACCCGGCGCTGGCGTAGCGAGCGTCGCCGGCATCACCCCTCGGGCCTGATGGACTGGGAAGCGTTGAGCGAATTCCAGCAGGAACTGCTAGAGGAACCTTCGGTGATCATCGTCTCTCCGGCGCCGATCTTCGGGGTCAAGCTGATCGAAGGCATCCAGCGCGTCTTCACCTGGTTCGGCAAGCCGTTGCTGGTCGACGCGGAGAACTGGATGGCGCATCCCGGCGCGGCCCACACCATGCTCAACATCCTGCGCCACAGCCGCACGCCCCAGCGTTACGTGATTCTCTCCGGCGACGTGCACTACTCCTTCGTCTACGCCATCACCATTCGCCAGCATCGCAACAGCCCCCGCATGTGGCAGATCACCAGCAGCGGCCTCAAGAACACCTTCCCCGATACCCTGCTCGACTGGTTCGACCGCCTCAACCGCTGGCTCTACGCGCCCTGGTCGCCGCTCAACTGGCTCACCAAGCGGCGTCGCATGGCGGTGGATCCCTACTATCCCGAACGCGCCTCGAAGGGCGAGCGGCTCTGGAACCGAGCCGGTATCGGCCAGGTCCTGCTCGACGATCAGGGCGCGCCCCGGGAAGTCACGCAGCTGGGCGCCGATGACTGCGACACTCGTTTCCACGAGGAACACCGATGAGCACGATCCGCCTGGCCCGGGCCCCGGATCTCGCCGCTGTCGAGGCGCTGGTCGACGCCGCCTATGGCTATTACGTTGCCCGCATCGGCATGACGCCGGGGCCAATGCGCGACGTCGATGATAACGGCTATGCGCCCTACATCGCCGCCGGCTACGTGAATCTGCTGTTCGATGACGATGACGCTTGCAATAGCGACAACGGTGCTCCGGTCGGACTTCTCGTATTGATTCCCAAGCCCGATACGCTGCTGCTGGACAACGTGGCGGTCTCCCCCGCCGCGCAAGGCCGAGGCTTCGGCAAGCGACTGATGCAGATGGCGGAAACATACGCTCGCGACCACGGGTTCGACAGCATCACGCTCTATACCCAGGAGCAGATGCACGAGAATCTGGCGCTCTATCGACGCTACGGCTATGTCGAGACGCACCGCGCCGAAGAGCGGGGGCTGAAGCGGATCTATCTGCGCAAGTCGCTCTAACGCGCCTTCGTCTCGATACGCCCACCGCCGCGCCCGGTAGAGGACGCGGCGGTGGGCGCGCGGTGTCGCGCTTTCGTCAACCGGCGCGAGCGGCGCCCGGTAGCGCCTCGACATCACCGAACGTGCCGGTCGTCCCTTCGACATCACGCAGTTCGACCACGATTCCCCTGGCCGCGGCGTGCTCGACGAAACGGTCGATATCCTCGCGAATATCCGGATCGATGTAGTTGGCACCGATGGCATCGATGATCAGCTCGCCGTTGTCCGGCACGGTATCGAGACACTGGCGCATCTCTTCGCGGTTGAGAAACGAGACGTCCTGCTGAAACTTGAGCAGCGTGTGATCGCCGCGCCGGGTGCAGGCGATTGCCGAGCGGTAACCGGACTGCAGCAGAAAGTAGAGACTGCACACCAGCCCCACCAGCACGCCCATCAGCAGATCGGTAGCCAGAATCGTGATCACCGTGACGGTGAACGGGATGAAGCGGCGCATGCCCTCGCGATACTGATCGAGGAACAGCGCCGGCCTGGCCAGCTTATAGCCGGTATGCAGCAGGATCGCCGCCAGCGTCGCCAGCGGAATCAGCTCCAGCCACATGGCGAGGAACGCCACGCTGACCAGCAGCAGGCTGCCGTGGATCAGGCTCGACAGCCGGGTGCGGCCACCCGCGTTGGCATTGGCGGAGCTGCGCACGATCACCGCCGTCACCGGCAGCGCGCCCACCAGCCCGCAGACCATGTTGCCGATGCCCTGCGCCTTCAATTCGCGATGCGGCGGCGAGTGGCGCTTGAGAGGATCGAGCTTGTCGATGGCCTCCAGGCTCAGCAGGGTCTCGAGACTGGCGATGATGGCGATGGTAATCGCGACCGTATAGACCGCCGGGTTGGCCAGTGCGCCGAGGTCGGGATGGGTCATCTGCCCGATCAGTTCCGCCGGGCCGGACAATCCGCCCAGATCGATATGGTGCCCTGCCCCCAGCGCCCAGCCAGGCATCGCACCGCCGACCAGGCGATCGATCGCGATGCTGCCGAGCACCACCAGCAGCGGCCCCGGGATCAGTGCCAGCACGCGATGACGCTTGATCACCGGCTGCTCCCAGAGTATCAGCAGGCCCAGACTGAACAGCGCGATCCCGGTCGCCAGCGGTGAGATGCCACTGAACAGCGCCACCGGATCGGTGATCGATGGCATGTCGTCCAGCGGATGCCCCAGCGCCATCGGAAACTGCCCCAGCACCAGAATCAGGCCGATCCCCGCCAGCATGCCCTTGATCACCGAGGTTGGCACGAAGGCACCGATACGACCGAGCTTGAACACGCCCATCAAGAGCTGCAGTACGCCGGCCAATATGACTGCTATCAGAAATGCGGCGAAGCTGCCCAACTGCTCGATCGCATCCAGCACGATCACCGTCAGTCCCGCTGCCGGGCCGCTGACACTGAGCGCCGAGCCGCTGAACATCGTCACTACCAGGCCGCCAACCATGCCGGCGACGAGCCCCGCGATGGGCGGCGCGCCGGAGGCCAGCGCGATCCCCAGGCAGAGCGGAATCGCGACCAGGAAGACCACGATGCCCGCCGGGACATCGCGGGAGAGGTGTCGGAACGAGAAGGTATCGGGGCTGTCGTGGCCGGTGTCATGGAACGTATCGGAGCCGTCTTGAGACGCCGACGCTGCGGGCGTCGTCCGTCTCGATGTCTTCTGGGCCGATGTCTTCTGGATCGATGTCGTCTGTCTCGATGCCGTCTGTCTCGATGCCGTCATTGTCGTGTCCTCGGATCCTTGAGTCACAGCGTGAAAATAGCGTGGTTTATTGCTCTTGGTTGCTCTCGAAGATCAGCTTTTAACCAGCCGCCACGCGCTGCCAGCGCTGTTCGTCGAGCCTGTCTTCCGCTCCCTCGGCCTCGCGATGATAGACTTCCTCCAAGTGTCCGCTCGCCAGATCGTAGACCCAGCCATGCAGGCTTGGCGCCCGCCGCGCCTGCCAGCTCCCGGTGATCAGTTTCAGGCCGGCAAGCCGTTCGATCTGCGCGATCACGTTGAGCTCGACCAGGTGATCGACCTTGTCGCCGAGTTGCGAGAACTGCACGAGTTCGGCGTCCCGCTCGGCGACCAGTTGCTTGACCTGTCCCAGATGCCTGTCGACATGGGGCAACGTCCGAAGGGCGTCGCCGCCGCCCACCGCTGCCTGGATGCCGCCACAGCCGCGGTGCCCGCAGACGATGATGTGATCCACCTTCAGCGCGTTGATTGCGTACTCGAGCACGCTCGACACGTTGGCATCGTCTTCATGCACCAGATTGGCGATATTGCGATGGATGAAGAGCTCTCCGGGCCTGGCATTGCAGATCTGCTCCGCCGGCACCCGACTGTCGCAGCAGCCGATCCACAGCGCGGCGGGCGATTGCCCCTGGTTCAGACGCTCGAACAGGTCGGGATCGGAGGCCATCATGTCATCGGCCCAGGCCCGGTTCTCGAGAAGCAGACGGTCGCAGAATTGCATGGAGGCACTCCTTGTGCAGTGTTGTGCAGTGGCGTTTTGTGTAGTGGCGATAGCGACGATCGACGAACCCGGTTTTCACACGGTCTTTTCGGCGTTCGAGCTCGACTTCCCAGCGGTAATGTCGGCCTGGCCGTCGTCGTCATTGCGGCGACTCGAGCATGAGACGAAAGGCGCAGACCTGGCTTTTAGTCGTACGGTGGAGAGGCAGAATGGGCAAGCAAAAACCGCTTTGCAGCCTGCAAATTTTGTAAGGCTACGTGATTGAATGTTGATTCAGGAATAACGAAGGATGACGACGAAATCATCGTCTTGTCTTGCTGGGCTGACAGCTGCCAATTGTCAAGAAACGTAAAATCGGGCCTTCCACCCGCCGTCGATCGCGTTTATGAACCCTGCATGACAGCAGGCTTCAGGGAGGGAAAAGGAAGGTGGGAAACATCAGAAATTTAATAAAATCTAATGTAACAGAAGGCACGACAACCTTGCGTGAAGATGAACCCTTTCATGCCAGCAAGGGGGCTCGGAGAGCATGAACGTTACCCGCCGATAACGTTCATGCCCGGTTCATGTCACAGCGACGATTACAGCACCTCGATCGGGTCGTTCACGCCGATGTCACCGCTATTTTCCGCCACGAGATTCTGACCGAAATAGACCTTGCCCTTCTCGCCTCGGCGGTAGCCCGCCAGGGTCTTGAGCGGTTCCTTGTCGGCCCGTTTTTCACCCTTGGCAGGGTCGACCGTCACCATGGCACAGCGAGAGCATGGCGCATCGACCCGAAACGTCACGTCGCCGATCCGGATGCGTTTCCAGCCATCCTCGGCGTAGGGCTCGGTGCCGGTCGCGACGAGGTTGGGCCGGAACTGGGCCATCACATGAGTCCCGTCGGTGCGGGCATTGAGATCTTCCAGCGAGGCCTCGGAGATCAGCAGCAGCGGATAGCCGTCGGCGAAGCTGACCCTCACGCCGATCGACTCCCGATAGCGCGGCGATCGCTCCCCCAGCCACAGCAGCCGTGCGGGCTCGCCCGCGGCCTCGCTGAACCAGTCGTCGAGCGAGGCATGCGTGGTGGTCGCACTGAAAGGGTCGGCCCAGACCTGGGTGTCGAACGGCTGCCCCGAGAACTCCTGGCGCGCCACATCCACCGGCGGCAGCGTGCCGTGGGTCAGGGTCAGACGCTCGCCATCGAACTGCGCCCGCACCAGTTGCAGTTGGGGATGCGTGCGCGCCGTGAGGAAGGTGCCGTCGGGCTTGACCACCATGAAGCGGCGATCGCCGACCAGGCCCTCTTCCTCGACCCGAGCGCGCTGCAGCGACGAACCGGCCGTGGATTTGATCGGATAACGATGAATGGCAGCAAGCGCTGGCATGAAAGGCTCCTGTCGCAAAGATGATCTTTTGATTCGGGGCGATCAGCGCCTGGATTTCAGGCGACGCTGATGCTCGCGCTTGGCCTGCTGATAGACCTCGTCGGCGCGCACGCGATCCAGCCTTTCGCGGTAGCACTCGGCGATGCGAGCCTTCTCGGCATCGACGTTGCGCGGCTGGCGCAGACGGCCCTGGGCGTCCTTCTTGCGCCCACCCGGGTAGCGCGCATAACGCCGCGCGCGGGTATATCCCATCTGCAGATATTTCCGCGCCATGTCCATGCCCACGAAGTCGCCTCGTTCACGATAGTCGCAATAGCGCGCGTGCAGCTCGGCGACGGCCTGTCTGGCGTCGGCCTCGTTGCGGATGGCCCACAGCGGGAGCAGCTCATCCTTGTAGGGCTGGACATGAAACACACCGCGCTCGCCGTGGCCGATCCGATAGCATTCCGGATGCCGACGATAATCGATGGACGCATCGGGGAAACTCACGCTCACCTCGCTCAGGGTTGTGACGGGATCGCGCGGCGAAGGCGGCGCGAGACATCGCGGGGACGAAAAACGGCCGTCTCCGAGGAGACGACCGTCATGTTGCCACGCCTTTGATGCTACGTCAGGTCGCCGCGACCTGCTGGGGCTTGTTGGCCTTGGGCTCGCGCCGACGTCGCTGGAGCGCTACCACCAGCCCGAACAGCAAAAGCGCCGGGATCCACATCAGCTCTTTCGGCAGTTGCGACGTGGGGATACGCACCGAGACGATCTCCTGATCGAAATCGAAGCCCAGCTTTTCCGCCTGGCTGCCGAAATCGGTCATGTCGACCAGCACTTTGCCATCCTCCTGCATCAGATGCAGGCCGAGGCTCGAGAGCCGCTCGGCACCGGTGTCGCCTTCCGTCGCCGGCACCTGGATCACGAAGCTGGTGGGCGCGCCGTAGGCGTCGAGACCCTCGATACGTGTCATCAGGTGTTCGTTAGGCCCGATCTCCCCCAGCGCCTGCTCGAACTGCGCTGGCGGCACTTCTTCATAGGGGGCATCGACCATGTCCATCCAGAAACCCGGACGGAACAAGGAAAAGGCGACCAGCAGCAGCAGCAGGCTTTCGTACCAGCGGCTCCTGACCAGCATGAAGCCCTGGGTCGCCGCGGCGAAGATCAGCATCGCCGCCGTCGCCACGATGAAGATGAGGATCCCGTGGAGCCAGTCGACGTTGATCAGCAGCAGGTCGGTATTGAAGATGAACAGAAACGGCAGCGCCGCCGTTCGCAGGCTATAGTAGAACGCCTGGAAGCCGGTCCGGATCGGATCGGCGCCGGAGATCGCCGCCGCCGCGAACGAGGCGAGCCCCACCGGCGGCGTTACGTCGGCCATGATGCCGAAGTAGAACACGAACAGGTGGACCGCGATCAGCGGCACGATCAGGCCGTTCTGCTCGCCAAGCTGGACGATGACCGGCGCCAGCAACGCCGACACCACGATGTAGTTGGCGGTGGTCGGCAGCCCCATGCCCAGGATCAGACTGAGCACGCCGGTGAGCAGCAGCATCAGCAGCAGATTGCCCATCGACAGTGTCTCGACCAGATCCGCCAGCACCAGGCCGACGCCGGTCTGCGCCACCGCGCCGACGATGATGCCGGCGGTAGCCGTGGCAATACCGATGCCGATCATGTTGCGGGCACCATCGATCAGCCCGTCCCACAAGTCCATGCCGCCGCGCTTGATGTCGTTGGCCAGGTCACTCTTGCCGCGGAAGAAGGCATCGATCGGCCGCTGGGTCAGGATGATGAAGATCATGAAGGCGGTCGCCCAGAACGCCGACAGCCCCGGCGACAGGCGTTCCACCATCAGACACCACACCAGCACGATCACCGGGAGAATGTAATGCAGCCCCACCATGACGGTCGGCTTGGTGCGCGGCAGTTGGGTGATTTCCTGCGAGGGATCGTCCACTTCCAGCTCGGGATAGCGGGAACCGATCTTCATTAGCGCGATGTAGATCACGCCGACGCCCAGGGCGATGACCCAGGGCGCCGCACCGCCCAGCGCCGGCTTGAGCCAGCCGATACCGTAATAGACCGCGAATGCCATCGCCATGATGCCGACCAGGCCGGTCAGGAAGCCGAGGATCTTGTTGAGCCACGGCCGCTGCGGGTTACCGCTGGGCAACCCCTGCATGCCCGCCTTCAGCGCTTCGAGATGGACGATATAGAGCAGCGCGATATAGGAGATCACCGCCGGCAGGAACGCATGCTTGATCACCTCGATATACGGAATGCCGACGTATTCCACCATCAGGAAGGCTGCCGCGCCCATCACCGGCGGCATGATCTGACCGTTGACGGAGGAAGAAACTTCCACCGCACCGGCCTTGGTCGCACTGAAGCCGACGCGCTTCATCATCGGAATGGTAAAGGTGCCGGTGGTAACCGTATTGGCGATCGAGGAACCGGAAATCAGGCCGGTCAAACCGGAAGAGACCACGGCGGCCTTGGCCGGACCACCGCGATAGTGCCCCAGCAGCGAGAACGCCACCTTGATGAAATAGTTGCCCGCACCGGCCTTGTCGAGCAGCGCGCCGAACAGCACGAACAGGAACACGAAACTGGTGGAAACCCCCAGCGCGATGCCGAAGACGCCCTGCGTGGTCAGCCATTGATGGTTGACCAGCCCCGAGAAGCTCACGCCACGGTGGGCCAGCATGCCCGGCATGTAGGGCCCGGCCAGCGAATAGATCAGGAAGATCAGCGCGATGATCATCAGCGGCGGGCCGAGCGCGCGACGTGTCGCCTCGAGCAGCAGCACGATCCCCACCACGCCGACGATCACGTCCTGCAGGATCGGCGCGCCGGGACGCTGGGAAAGCTGGGCATAGAAAAAGTAGAGATAGGAGGCACAGAATGCCGCCACGATTGCCATGACCCAATCGAGGATCGGCATGCGTTCGCGCGGGGAGCGCTTGAACGCCGGATAGGCCATGAAGGCGAGAAAAACGGCGAACGCCAGATGAATGGAGCGCGCCTCGGTGGCGCTGAAGACGCCGAACCCGACGATGAAGGGTAGCGGCGAAGCGATCCAGAGCTGAAACAGCGACCACAGCGCCGCCACACCCAGCAGGATGCGGTTGGGCGTTCCGGTCAGCTTGCGACCACCGGTATCGGTCGCAGCCAGTTCGTCCAGCTTGGCCTGATCGGGGCCAGAAGCCTTGTTATCCGTCATGAGCAGATCCTGACTTGGCAGCCGGTAGGCGAAAGGACATCGGAGAGACATCATTTCGCGCTTGATTCGATGCGACGGTCGACGTCGCGGGGTATCGATCCAACGGCGCGGGGGTTGTTGCCAACCGCCGCGCCAGAGTGTCAACGCATTCCGTCAGGAATGACGCCGTGGGCAATTACAGCCAGCCCTGCTCCTTGTAGTAACGCTTGGCGCCTTCATGCAGCGGTGCGGAAAGCCCCTGGCTGATCATGTCTTCCGGCGTCAGGTTGGCGAAAGCCGGGTGCAGACGCTTGAAACGGTCGAAGTTGTCGAACACGGCCTTGACAGTCTGGTAGACGACTTCGTCGTCGACGTCGGCAGACGTGACGAAGGTCGCGCGCACACCGAAGGTCTCGACGTCGTCCGGGTTACCCTCGTACATGCCGCCGGGAATGGTGGACATGCTGTAGTAGGGGAACTTCTCGACCAGCCCTTTGACGGCCTCGTCGTTCAGCGGCACCAGGTTGGAGGCGACGGTGGTGGTCGCTTCCTGGATCGCACCGTTGGGGTGACCGACGACGTACGCCATGGCGTCGATGTTGTTGTCCGCCAGCGCGGAAGCCATCTCGGCGGCGCCCAGCTCGGAGGAGAGCGAGAACACGCTGGTGTCCCAGCCTTCCGCGTCCATCAGCACTTCCATGGTGGCGCGCTGGCCGGAACCCGGGTTGCCGATGTTGACGCGCTTGCCCTTCAGATCCTGGATGGAATGGATGTTGGCGTCTTCGCGCGCCAGGATGGTGAGCGGCTCGCCATGCAGCGCGAAGACCGAGCGCAGATTTTCCATCGGCTGGTCGAACTGCGCTTCACCATTGAAGGCGTTGTACTGGACGTCGGACTGGGCGACACCCATGTTCAGCTCGCCGGACTTGATGCCGTTGATGTTGGCAACGGAACCACCGGTGGACGGTGCGTTACAGCGGATACCACTCTCTTCGGCGCTGCGGTTGACCATCCGGCAGACGGACTGGCCGACGACGTAATAGACGCCGGTCTGGCCACCGGTACCGATGGTGATGTACTGCTGATCCTGAGCCATAGCCGGCGTGGAGATCGATGCGGCGCCCATCAGGGCGGAGGAGAGAACGGCTGCGGTTAATGCATGGCGTTTCATGCGCATACCTCGAAGATTTTCCCGTTTATTGTGTTGATCGGTTTCCCGACCGCGAAGACAACGGGCTGGCCGGCGTGCGTCAGGGTGTAATTCGAATCGCACCGTGCCCGTGGACTTGCCTATTGCAACATATCTTATCCCTGACGGCGCGCCATCATATAGTGAGTTAGAGCCAGGCAAAACCGCGAGATGACAGTCTGCCGCCCGTCTCGCCCAACGGTTGGCCTGCCATTGCCATTGCTTACCGCCTCCAGAGGCTCCGGGGCTCGTTTCGCGCCAATGACCTTTCACGATCGGCATGCCTCATGCCGGACACGAATGCCGTCACGGCGCCAGCCAGGCGGAGAGATCGACCCGATCCCCCACGGCCAGATCATGGGCGTCGAAGTAGCCGGCGTTGGCCTCGAGCGCGGCCCGAAACGGCGCGCCTGCCGGATAGACGGGGCAGTCGCGAGACGAGGTCGCATGGCAGGGAGGCATCGTCCTGAGCGAGCGGATCACGCCGTCACCGCCGATGAAGGCAATATCCAGCGGGATTCTGGTCTTGTACATCCAGTAGGCGTTGCTGCTTGGCTGCTCGCGGTCGTAGAGAAACAGCATGCCCGCGTTCTCCGCCAACGACTCGCGCTCCATGAGGCCACGCGCACGCTCGGATGCCGTCCGCGCCACCTCGACATACAGCGTATGCTCATGCCGGCCATCGTCGAGCGTCACCGTCTGGCGCGGCAACGTCTCCGCCCATGCCGGTACCGCGAAGAGCGCGCACAGCGCCCATGCCCCACAGGCCCGAACCCTAGCCAGCATGCCCTTCCTCCTCGACTTTGCGGCGCCGCCTCATCCGTGGCGACGGCGCCAGTAATGCTTACCGACATGATAGAGCCAGGTCAGCACCAGCAGACCCAGCACCAGCTTCGATGCCGGGCCGATATAGGCTTCCAGCGCGCGGAAATTCTCGGCCAGCTGATAACCGGCCACGGCCAGGAAGGCGCTCCAGATCGCGCTGCCCGACGCGGTGAGCAGCAAAAAGCGCCCGATCGGCATGGCGTAGACCCCGGCCGGCAACGAAATCAGCGACCGCACGCCGGGCACCAGCCGGCCAAACAGGACGATCCAGCCACCGTGGCGCTTGAAGATGCGATCGGCGCGATCCAGGTCCCGCCGCGATAGCGCCAGCCAGTGGCCGTGTCGCTCGACGAAAGCGGACATCCGGTCATGGCCGAACCAGCGAGCGACGCCGTAGAACGGCAGTGCTCCCAGCACCGAGCCGACCGTGCCCGCCACGATCGCGCCGATCAGCGAAAGCTTTCCCTGGCTCGACAGGTAACCCGCCAGCGGCATGATCAGTTCGGAGGGAATGGGCGGAAACAGGTTCTCCGCGAACATCAGCAGCACCAGCCCGAAGTAGCTCAGCGTATCGACCGCCTGCTGAATCAGTGAATACATGCAACGGCTCCCGCCGGCGGGATGCCATGCCTCTCACGCCAGTGCCATGCCGTCACGCCTGCTCCTCCGTCCCGGATTCGCGCTGGCGCGAGCCGTTCTGCGCCGTGGCCGCCTGACGCGTGGCGGATTCACCCTGGCCGACCCGATGGTCGATGTAGGACAGCGTGAACAGCTGGACGACGAGAAAACAGAGGCAGAAGACGATTCCCTTGAACATGTTCCGGGCTCTCGGTGGCGATGATTTCGAAATCGGGGCGTCAACCTTCGGAAGACGTTGACGCATGGTAGCGCATTCCTCGGATAGCGGGATGCCGAGTTCGCCGCCGGCAACCGAACATCGCCCGTGATTCTTGCGATGGCATGCCAGGGCCTGTCGGCGTTTCATGGCCGGTCGCGTGACATCTCAAAATAACCTTGCTCTCGCCCGAGTCGCTGAGACAATGGAATATCGACGCCATTTAGCAACGTCTCGACGACGCCTTTCAGCGACGTCTTCCAACCACATCATTCAACGATGAGTACTGCGCGTGCCCCTCAAGGATTTACTGATCGGTCTCGGCATCATCGCCATCTGGGCCTTCAACATCATCGTGATCAAGCTCGGAGTCGAGGATCTGCCACCGCTGCTGGTGACGGTACTGCGCTTCATGCTGGTCGCGGTGCTGGTCGTGCCGTTTACCCGGATCTCGCGTCAGCAACTCCCCTGGATCCTGCTACTGGCAGTCACCTTCGGCGGCCTGCACTTCCCGCTGCTGTTTCTCGGGCTCCAGCAGTCCGAGGCCGGTACCGGTGCACTTCTGGTCCAGATGGGCACCCCGTTTGCCACCCTGCTGGCAGCGATGTTTCTCAAGGAGAAGCTGGGGCCCCGCCGGGTCGTCGGCCTGATCCTCGCCTTCGGTGGCGTCGTGGTGCTGGCCGGAGGCCCGTCGCTGCCGCCACCGGCCTCCACCGCCCTGCTGCTCGCCAGCGCCTTTTTCTGGGCGGTCTCGACCATGATCATCAAGCTCGCCCCGCCCATCGCGCCACTGACCATGACCGGCTGGATCTCGCTGTTCGCGATTCCCCTGGTCGCGCTGGGCAGCTGGATCTTCGAGGACGACCAGTGGCTGGCGCTTCACCAGGCCAGTTGGGCCGGCTGGGGCGCGGTGGTATATACCGCCGTGATGTCCTCGATCGCCGCTTACGGGCTATGGTACCGGCTACTGCAGAAGCACCCCGTCAGCCGCGTGGTGCCGCTGACGCTGCTGATGCCGGTGTTCGCCGTCATGCTCGGCGTCTGGCTGCTCGACGACCCGCTGGGCATCAACAAGGTCGCGGGCGGGGCCATGGTCATCGCCGGGCTGGCCATCATCAACATCCGTTTTCGCCGTCAACGCAAGCCGAGGCCCGTTTCATGAGTCATCCCGCCCTCCCCGATATCCTGCCCATGACACTCGACGATCACGCGGATTTCACTGCGATGATGCTACGCACGCCGGGCGTGGTGCTGAGAACCGCCGACGGCTACGCGGCCACGCAACGCTATCTGGAGCGCAACCCGGGATTGAGCTTCGTGGCGCGCCCGGCCAACGGGGAAGGCATCGTGGGTTGCGCCATGGCAGGCCATGATGGCCACCGCGGCTATCTGCAACACGTCATGGTCGATCCGGACTATCGCCAGTTGGGGCTCGCCCGGACGATGGTCGATCACTGCCTGGCGGCGCTGCTGGAAGCGGGCATCGAAAAGGTGCATCTCGATACCCTGGCGGACAATCACGAAGCCCACCGCTTCTGGCAGCATCTGGGCTGGGCCGATCGCCGCGACGAGATCGTCAAGTTTTCCCGCGTGCTGGTCGAAGATGCCAACGCCTGAGCCGGACCCGCCCTAGGTGTGTGGCCCCGCGGAGTGACGAGCCGAGCGGATGTTGGTCAAGAGCGGGCTGCCGGTAGCCGGATCCTGCATCAAGGTACATTCCACGCCGTAGAGATCGCGAACCAGCGCCGTCGTCACCACGTCGCTCGGTCTGCCGGCAGCGACGATCCTGCCGTCCAGCATCGCCACCAGGTAGTCGGCAAAGCGGCAGGCGCTGACCAGATCGTGGACCACCATCGCCAGCGTCTTGCCTGCCGCGGCCAGGTCCCGAATCAGTTCGAACACTTCCAGCTGATGGCCGAGATCGAGCGCGGAAGTCGGTTCGTCGAGCAGCAGCAGCGGCGTCTGCTGGGCGATCGCCATGGCGATCCAGGCACGCTGGCGTTGACCGCCGGACATGGCATCCAGAGGTCGGTCAGCGAGTTCGTGCAGATCCGCCGCCGCCAGCGCTTCGTCGACCACGCGTCGGTCGTCTCGAGACCACTGCTTGAACAGGCTTTGATGCGGCTGCCGTCCGAAGCGAATCAGCTCGGCGACGGTCAGGCCTTCCGGCGCATGGGTTTCCTGTGGCAGCAGTGCCAGCCGCTGCGCCATCTCGCGCGCCGGCAGACGCTGGATATCGTGACCGTCGAGCAGCACCGTGCCTCGATCCGGCACGTGCAGACGCGCCAGACTTGCCAGCAGCGTCGACTTTCCGCAGCCGTTGGGGCCGACGATCGCCGTCACCTGCCCGGCAGGCAGCTCGAGATTGAGCGCATCGATCACCGTGCGCCGCGCGCTGCCCCGCCCATAGCTCAACGATAGCTGGCGCGCGGCCAGGGGCGGCGCGATCTCCGGCGAGCCATGCGATGGCGGCGTATCGGGCGAGATAGCGGCAAACGAGTTCATGACTGAAACCTCGGTGCAGGACGTAACAGTATCCACAGAAGAAAAGGCGCCCCGACGATTGCGGTCACGATACCGACGGGCACTTCGATCGGCACCAGCAGCAGTCGCCCGACCAGATCCGCGGCGACCATGACGATCGCCCCGGAGAGTGCCGAGGCGATCAGCGAAACGCCCCGGTGCGAAGAGAGCTGGCGGGCGATTTCCGGGCCGATCAACCCGACCAGCCCGACAGGACCGGCTACCGCGACCGCCAGTGCCGCCAGCGCCACCGACACCACCAGCGCCGTGTAACGACAGGCGCGCACGCGGTAGCCCAGCCCCTGGGCCACGGCGTCCGAAAAGCGCAGTATCCGCATCGCCCGAGAGAGATAGCAGGCCACCACGAGGCCGATCGCCAGACCGCACCAGAGCCAGACCAGCGCGGCGCCGTCGCGGGCATTGAGACTGCCGACGGTCCAGGGATAGGCGGTGTTGGCGGTGTCGATGGCGACCCGCGCCATCAGCAGTTGCGTCAATGCCCCGAAGACCGCGCCGACCCCGATTCCCGTCACGATGAAGCGATAGCCCCGCGCCCCGACGTCATTGGCCAGCGCAAAGGTGATGGCCGTCGCCGTGGCGGCCCCCGCCAGCGCCATCGGCGGTGGCGCCAGGCTGGTGCCAAGCCCCACGACCGAGGCAACGGCAAAGGCCGTGGCGCCATTGTCGATGCCGACGATCCCGGGCGTGGCCAGACGGTTGCGGGCCAGCGTCTGCATCAGGCAACCGGAGAGTGAAAACGCCGCGCCGGTCGCGATACCCGCAGCCAATCGCACCATGCGCAGCTCCTGGACGACAAAGGCGCTGACCGGATCGCCGTAACCGAAGACACCGGCCAGCGCCTCCCGCGGGTTCAATGTCAGCGTGCCCAGGCACAGCGACAGAAGTGAAACGGCCAGCAGTGCAACCAGCAAGCCGAGGCAGACGAAGCAGGCGCGACGCTCGATCAGTATCGAATAGTCGCGCTCGCCGAGCGCCCAGCTCAGGCGCCACGAGCCGGGCGGAGGTGTCACGCCGGTATCATGACGATTCATCAGGCAGGCGGGCGGTGTCAGGGTGCGAGGCTTCATCAGGCGTTACAGCGCGGGCAGTCGGTGTGCACGGACGACAGCGATCAATACCGGCGCCCCGACCAGCGCGGTAATCACACCCAGCGGCATTTCCGAAGGCGCCACCAACAGTCGCGCCAGGATATCGGCGCAGAGAATCAGGATCGGCCCCAGCGGTAGCGCCAGCCACAGGGTACGGCGAATGTCGGGACCGGCCAGCGCCCGGGCGACGAATGGCACCACCAGCCCCACGAAAGCGATCGGGCCGGCAACCGCCGTGGCCGCGCCGACCAGCACCGCCACCGCGATGACGCACAGGAGCCGAATCCAGCGGGGATGATGACCCAGCCCGACGGCCACCCGCTCGCCGAGCGCGAGCGCCGCCAACGGCCGGGCGATGGCGACGATCAGCACGCCGGCGAACAGCAGACTGGGCAGGATAGCGCGAAGATCCTCGAGCCGACGCCCGGCCAGGCTGCCGATGACCCAGAACCGGATTTCGTCGGCACTGCGCTGGTCGACCAGCAGCAGCAGTGACGTCAACGCGCCCAGCAGCCCGGACAGGATCGCCCCGGCCAGCACCAGCCTGACCGGATCGTTACCGACTCCGTTGACGCGCGCCATCGCCAGCACGAACAGGCACCCGGCCAGCGCCCCCAGTTGCGCCACGGAGATTCTCAGCGTCGCCGCGCTGGCGCCCAGCACCAGCGCGATCGCCACCGCCAGGGCACTGCCCGCGCTGACACCGAGAAGCCCTGGCTCGGCCAGCGGATTGCGGGCGACAGCCTGAATCAGCGACCCCGCCACGCCAAGCGCCATGCCGACGGCCACACCGATCAGCGTGCGCGGCAGGCGTAGCGACTCGACGACGAAACGCGCCTCGTCGCTACCGCTACCGATCAGAACCGACCAGGCAGCGAGCGGGCCAACATCGCCGGCTCCCAGGAGCAGGCTCGTCACGCCGACCAACAGGAGGCAGGCCAGCAGGACGAGCATCAGATTGAGGAGCGAGGATCGTTCACGAAACGACGAGCGCTCACGGGACATCGGTTCAGTCACGGCAGGTCGTCACGAAATCCGGGGCATGGAATCGAATCCGGGGTCATGGCATCAGTGGTCACTGCGTCAATACGCCCTCGATATCGTCGAGAATGCGCTGCGCGGCGATGGGCCCGGAAGCGCTGGTCCAGAGCTGGCCGTCCACCGGCATCACATGGCCCTGCTGCACGACGTCGAGGCGCTCGAAGGCCGGCGACTGGCGGGCGGATTCCAGCGCCGCTTCGCCGTCGTCGTTCAGCGTCGCCAGGAACAGCCAGTCGCTGTCGATACTCGACAGGTTCTCGAGACTCAGCGAATCGCTGTGCGGACGCCCGACCTTGACCACGCCGCCGTCCTTCACGTCGAACCCGCTGGCCGCCAGCAGCCCGGTCGCGAACAGCCGGGTCGACATCACCAGCGGGCCGTTGGGCATCCAGCGCGCCAGGGTGGCGGTAGTGTCACCATTGGGCTGACGCTGTGCAAGCGATCGAGAACGATTTTCAATTGTCTCGATGGCGTCATCGATCGCCGCCTCGCGACCCAGCGCTTCGCCAAAAAGACGCGCTTCGGCTTTCCAGGCTTCCGGCTCGAATCCTTCGGTCCTGGGCACCACCGTCGGCGCTATCTGCGACAGCAACTGGTACTGCGCCTCTGGCAGGCGCGACGAGGCCAGGATCAGATCCGGCCGCTGCGCGATGACCGCCTCGATGTTGGTTTCGCGTGCGGTGCCGACGATGGCGATATCCGCGGCGGCCTCTCCCAGATAGCCCGCCACCCCCTCGCCGCCGCGAGTCGCCACCGCCCCCAGCGGCGTCACGCCCGCCGTCAGGGCGGTATCCAGCGCCCCTTCGTACAGCGTCACCACCCGTTGGGGTTGGCCCTTGATCTCGACTTCACCGTACGCCGTCTCCAGCGTGCGGGCCTGGGCCGTGGCCGCCAGCAGCCCGCTTGCCAGGGCGAAACTCGTCACCAGGACCTGACACGCTCGAGACAGTTTGAAAATTGACGACATGATCTTGTACTCCTTTTGAGCCTGATCGAATGCCTGCCCGAGCCGCTTTCCACGGCTCGCGGCAGGCTCTCCGACCGGATGAACAACTGCCAAATGAGCGATGGCTCAGAACTTCACGGTAATACCGGCGTTATAGCGGCGACCATCCAGCACTTTTTCGAAATCTTCGTAATCCACGTTCTTGTCGAAGACGTTGTAGACACCGCCGAACAGCGTGGCACTCGAGGTCAATCGATAGGCTGCACCGACATCGACGAAGGTATAGGAAGGAATCTTCTTCTCGATGCCCCGATGGCCCGTTCCTTCGCTCGTGCGGCCGCGATAGTTGACCCGCGCCCAGGCGGAAAGCGCGCCTTCCGGCTGCCAGTTCAGGGTGGCATTGGCCATGTGCTTGGGCAGGTTGTTGAGGGGCATGCCCTCGTACTCGCCACTTTTCTGCTCGGAATCGGTGTAGGTGTAATTGGTACTCAGCGAGTAATCCCTGCCCAGCGGCAAGGTCAGCATCGCCTCGATACCTTGCATGGTGACCTTGTCGACGTTATAGCGCTTGCTGATGAAGTCATAGTCATGCCCATCGTAGGTGCAGACTGCATCGCCGTTGTCGATATCACAGATCCGGTCTTCCGTGATCTTGTCCTTGAAGTCCGTGTAGAAGACGGTCAATCCGGCCTGGGTGCCCTGCTGGTTATCCCAGATCACGCCCAGCTCATGATTGAGACTTTTCTCCGGTTTCAAATCCGGATTCCCCAGAATCACGGCATTGCCGTTGCGCCCCCCCGTGGATTGTCCCCAGCCAGGAGAGGCCTGACGTAGATCCGGTGCCCGATAGCCACTGGTCACGCCGCCCTTGACCGTCCATTCCGGCGCGAGGTTCCACACCCCGTACAGCCGCGGCGACCAGTGTGTCCCGTAGTTTTCGTCCTTGTTGAGGCGTGCACCGCCCGTGAGGGAAAAGTCTTCGGTCAGCAGCCATTCATCCTCGAGAAATAACGCCCACTGCCAGCGGGTAAGCTCGTCCAGGTCACCCGCCTCGTTACCCTCGTCGCTCAGCTTCTGGTACTCGTATTGCCCACCCAGCGTGACGATATGCATCCCCAGCGGCATCACGGTCTGGGAATTGAACACCGTGCTATCGTAAGTCATGTCGCGTGAAGGGTTGTCGATTTCCTCGCGCTGTACATAGCTGTCGGTGGTACCGAAGTCCCAGCGCCCCTGGTGCGTCACGGCATAGTGGCGGCGAATATAATCCTGCTCGTTTCGCGTATCCGATGCTTCACTGGATTTGCCCGGGTTGGAGGTACGCTCCTGCTTGTTCACCCCGGCTTCAAAGTCGAGAGTCTGACTGTCCGTTGGCGTCCAACTGAGCTTGGCGGTACCACTTCTCATGTTCTGGTCGTTGTAGCCATTGACGATCTCGTCCTCGTCGCGCTGCGAATACTGGCCGTAAACCTGCAAGCCCAGCACGTCGTTCTTGAGCGGCCCACCGACGTAGAAACGTGTCTGATCGATATCGCCGGAGTCGGAATCCTCCTGAATGGTGGTATCGGCGGTCACGCTGCCGCCCCACTTGTTGGCGACCTTCCGAGTAATGATGTTGATGACGCCACCCAGCGCATCGGAGCCGTACAACGAGGACATCGGGCCGCGAATCACCTCGATGCGCTCGATGGCCGAAAGCGGCGGCAAGAAACCCTGCTCGATGCCGGGGCCATCGCTGTTGGGACGCGTCTCTCGCGAGCCTTGTCGTTTGCCGTCGACCAGGATCAGCGTGTACTTGGCCCCCATGCCACGCAGGCTGATGTCCTGGGATGAACCGCCGCCGGTGACGACGACCCCAGGCACATCTATCAAGGCATCGGTGATATCGCGGTAATGCTTGTTCTCCAGCTCTTCACGGCTGACCACGCTGATGGAAGCCGGCGCATCCGTGATCTGTTGCGCATAGCCCGATGCGGTAACAACCATTGGGCTCATATTTTCGGCCGCAATGACAGGAGGGGAGAAGCCGGAAACGCCGGCGATGGCCAAGCCCAACCACGTGATGCGTGGCGAGATAGCGGAATTCATGTTCATCGGTTCCCTTGAGATGAAGCGCCAGCCTGATCGATAATGCAAATTCTTATCATTTAGATTCTTCCATACTCCCTGTCTAAAATCTCGCGACAGTGCGTTGCGTTTTTCGCAACCACTGGAAGATCGCGTCGAAACGATAAAACCGTTAAAGTTTCTGATAACCATTTTCATTCACGCTATAACTCGCCCACGCCACCGGGCTGGCTTGCCAGGGAATTCATGTACGATCTCGAGGAACTCGCGACCTTCGCTGATGTGATGGAATCCGGCAGCCTGACGGTGAGCGCTCGTCGCCTGGGCGTCGCCAAATCGACCTTGAGTCGCCGCATCGCGCACCTGGAAACCCGGCTGGGCCAACCATTGCTCCGGCGCCAGGCCAACCGTCTGATGCCCACGGAGGCCGGCGGGCTTTTCCTGGGTTACGCGCGGGAGATGTTGCGCATTGCAGAACAGAGCCATCTGGCGCTGGACGACTTGAAGGCGGAAATCAGCGGTGAGGTCATCGTCAAGGTTCACTCGGCGTTGGCGCGCGGTTTCGTGGCGAGGCAGGCAGAGCGCTTCCTGGAGCGCCACCCCAAGGCCAGGCTGGAAGTGCGCACCCTTCGATCGGCCCCTTCGATACCGGATGGCAGTGCTCTTCACCTTTGGGTCGGAGCGGTGGTGGAATGCGGCCTTCGCCAGGAGGTGCTGGGCTGGATCACGCGCGGCATCTACGCCAATCCCGAGTATCTCCGTCACCGGGGCGCGCCAGGCCATCCGCATGAACTGAAAAACCACGCCTGGGTCGACCTGCTCGGCGATACCGAAAGCGGCGTGACGCTGAGCCACCCCTACCAGGGCCATTACCACCTTCCGTCGGCCGGCAGCCGGCTGCGTGTCGATCAATTGGCGTTACATGCCGATGCCATCGCTCGTGGCCAAGGGCTGGGGCTGATGCCCCACTGGATGGCCGAACGCCGTCTGCGCCATCACCCGGGAACCCTGGTGCCGTGTCTGGGAGAATGGCAGGCGCCGCCGTTACCGGTCACCTTGCTTTATCCCTATGGCCATCAGCCCCGGAAGATCACTGCACTGATCGAGCAGTTACGCCAATCGGTACCGGCCGCCTGGCAACGCGAGACAGCGGAGCTGCCAGCCCCGGCCGTCGATCGCTGAACACCATTCACCTTGCCGATACCGCACGCCTGCGGGTGGTCAGGTCATTACCATGGGGCTGGAAGCCGAAAAGTCCTTCTATGCGCGGGACATGGCCGAACGGGCCGGACTGGCAAAGTGGATCGACTATCGCATAGGCGATGCCTTGCAGTTGTCTGCTGGCGAGGCAGGCCCTTTCGATTTCGTCTGGTTGATCACTGGAAAGGGGCTCTACCCGCTCCTTCGATACTCGTTCTTTCGATACCTACCCTGCATGCCACTGATGCCCCTTTCCTTCATACGGGCCAGGTACGCGAATTCCGGCTTTTCCGGTTAGACTGCAGGAGAGACGCGGCGACTCCAGTGCCGCATGTCTGACAGCGACTTGAATAGCGTGCTAACATTGATCGCTTGTCGAATCACGACGCGGCCAACAGGGAAGATATGGGTCTACAGGAAATTGCCGTTGGCGGGATCTTTCTCAGCCCACTGCTGATTTATGCCTTCTTTGGCTTCATCGCCACCCTCTTCCTGCGTTGGTTGCTGCATTGGGTGATCGGGCAGCGCGCCTTGTGGTATGAAGCCTGGTTCGACGTCTCGCTGTTCGTGCTGTTCACTGCCGGCATTACCTTTCTGTTTTCCGTCCTGCTCGAGAGTACTTGATGCGCAATTCGCTACGTATCCTCATGACCCTCGTCGTCGTCGCGATCGCCGTGGCCGCCGGCATCTGGCTTTGGAACTACTATCTTTTCACCCCCTGGACGCGGGATGCCCGCGTGCGGGCGGAAGTGATCACGATCGCGCCGGATGTCTCCGGCTGGGTACGCACGCTCAACGTCAACGACACCGACTTCGTCGCCAAGGGCGATACCCTGTTCGAGATCGACAAGGCGCGTTATCAGGCGGCACTGGATCAGGCCCAGGCGACGGTGGAAAACCGCGAGGCCACCTTGCAGCTACGCCAAACGGAAGCCCAGCGCCGTAACCAGCTGAGCAACCGTTCGATCAGCGCAGAGGATCGCCAGATTGCTCAGATCAACAGTCGTGTCGCCGCTGCCGATCTGAAGCAGGCCCAGGCCGATCTGACCAGCGCCAAGCTCGATCTGGAGCGAACCCGCGTCGTGGCGCCGGTCAGCGGCCATGTGCTCAACCTGCAGCTGTCGGCCGGCAACTATGTCAGTCGAGGCACATCGGTGATGGCGCTGGTACAGTCGAACTCCTATTACGTCATGGGCTATTTCGAAGAGACCAAGATGTCCTCCATCGACGTCGGTGATCCTGCGGAGGTCATCCTGATGAATGGCGATACCCATCTGCATGGCCATGTCGCCGGCATCGGCCGAGGGATCGCCGATACCAATACCAGTCTCAACAACCAGCTGTTGCCGCAAGTCCAGCCGACCTTCAACTGGGTGCGGCTGGCGCAGCGCATTCCGGTTCGCATCACCCTGGATGACGTTCCGGACGAGACGCTGCTCAGCGCCGGCATGACGGCAACGGTCAGGATTCAGCACGGCGACGGCACGCCGCCATCCGAGTCTCCTGACGACCCTGTCAGTACGACAACGAAGCCGACCCAGCCAGCCGACCGACGTCCGACCGAGCAGGCTCAATCGCGACCGGCTGACGCAATGCCAGCCGGGAACGCCGCCGACGACACGCAGTGAGTGCCATGCCACCGCTCGTCAAGACCTACCTGATGCCCGACGCCACGGCGGTCAAGTTCGCCATCAAGACCACCGTGGCGATGATGATCGCGCTCTATCTGGCGCTCTGGCTCAACCTCGACCGCCCCTACTGGGCGTTGATTTCGGCGGCCTTTCTGCAGATCCGCCCGATGAGCGGCATGGTGATCGAGAAAGGCATCTGCCAGCTCGGCGGCACGTTCATCGGGGCGGTGGCGGGAATCGTCATCATGTCGCTGTTTGCCCAGGCCAGGGTGCCCGCGCTGATGACCCTGACGCTATGGATCATGCTGTGTACCTACGTCGGCTCGCTGTGGCGCAACAACTATACCTACGGCTGTCTGATGGCAGCCGTCACCGCGATGCTGATCGTGGTGATCTCCAACGGCAGCACGCCCGGCGAGATCTTTGACATCGCCGTGGCACGACTGTCGGAACTGGGGCTGGGTGCGATCTGCGCCACCCTGGTCAGCTCGTTGCTGTGGCCTTCCCGAGTCGGCAAGCATCTCTCGACACAGGCCGATTGCGTCATCAACGAAGCCTTCGAGAACGCGGCCCTGCGCCTGGAGGCGAGCAACGACATTCCAGCCATGCAGAAGGCGTTGCGGGGTAGCCTCGGCTCGCTGACCACGCTGGAGACGGATAGCCAGGCGGCGCGCTTCGAGGGCCCGGAAGGCCCGGGCCGCGTCCGCGCCACCCACGTTCTGACCCGACGCACGCTGCGCTTTCTGGCCAATCTTCAGGCGCTGCATCAGATGCTGCACGACCATGCCGACAAGCTGGCGCCCCGCAGCATCGAGATCGCGCGCCGGGTCGCACAAGGCTTTCGCGAGGCGGAACACGTCAAGGGCGTTCCCAAGGCACGCCAGGAACTCCAGGAACTGCGCCATCTCGTGCACGAGAGCGACGAAGAAGGCATGGCACCGCTGGACCGGCGTGCGCGCCTGGGGCTGCGCGAATCGATCGGCCATGCCATGGTGATGCTGGACGCCCGCGAAGCGATCGCCTCCCCCGGCACCTACCGGCTGCGCTCGGCCTCGCTGGCCTGGCATCGCGATCATCTCGCCGCCGCCATCAATGCGATCCGCTCGGGGATCGTTTTTGGTGTGCTCGCCACGTTCTGGATTCTCACGGCCTGGAACAGCGCCATGGTGGCCATGCTGCTGGGCACGCTGTTCTCGTCCTTCTTTGCCAGTCGCGACAATCCGGTCGCGATCACCATGATGTTCTACAAGGGCATGCTCGCGGCCATTCCCAGCGCGTTCCTGTTTGGCCATGTACTGCTGTCGCAGGCCAACGGCTTTCCGATGCTGGCGCTGCTGTTCGGCACGCCGCTGTTTCTGGGGCTGATGGGGGCAACCAATCCGGCGACGATGGGTTATTGCCTGGCCTTCACCATCTTCAACATCCTGCTGACCATGCCCGGCAACAACATGGACTTCTCTTTCGACAGCTTCGCCAATCGCGCGGTCGCGGTAATCATCGGCCTCACCTGCGTGATGATGGGTTTCCGGCTGCTGCCCGGGCTGGGCACGCGCCTGCGCCGGCGGCGCTTGATCAATGCGATCTCCAGAGACATCCATCATCTGCGGCGGCGATCGATACGCGACGCCGAAACCCGCTTCATTGGCCATATGGCGGATCGCATCCTGCAACTGGCCCAGCACGACGACATGCTGCCTCAGGATCAGCGCCATCTGTTCATTCTCGGGCTAACCGGGCTGGATCTGGGGACCGCCACGCTGCGTCTGCGCGACCGTTTGGACAACGCGACCCATCCCCTGATCCGTCGCGCTCATCGCCAGCTGCTGCGCACGCTGGCAGATGGGTTCGAGGCGAGTGCCAACGGCCGTCAGCCGCAGGGGATCCGTGAAGCCGGCAGCAAGCTCGAGACCGCGATCGCCGAGCACGGCGACGTGCCGGCGGATCGCCGCGTGCTGCTGGAAGGACTGATCGAGCGCCTGGAACTGGCGCTGGAACGGCTCGGCCGGATCATGGCCGAGCGACCGCATATCAAACCGGATCAAACCCCGGAGCCGGCGACCTCCTAGCGGACGCGATTCAGCCCGATCCGCGGCCAGGTGTCGGCGATGCGGTATCCGGCGGGCCATGGGTCACGCGGGTCGAGGGTGTGCTGATGCGTCCCGGTGATGAACGCGCGCCCGCGGATCAGCGGCGTCACCGCTGGCCGATCTCCCACCGTGGTGGTGTTATCGAGGCGACAGACGAAGCGCGAATCGATGATCGATTCGCCGATGAAGGTTTCGCCCAGCTTGAGTTCGCCGCGTACGTGCAGTAGCGCCATGCGCGCCGAGCAGCCGGTACCGGTGGGCGAACGGTCTAGCTTGCCGGGCTGGATCGCCACCGTATTGCGCCCCAGCCAGGCGCCGCCTTCCCGCCTGAGCGGCGCCGCGATCTGGCAGAAGGAGACGTGCTTCCAGTCGGGGTTGGTAGGGTGATGGAACCCGAACTGCGCGTTGACGGCATCGGTAATGCGGATGCCGGTCTCGACCAGATCCCGCGCTTCATCCGGCACCAGCTCGAAGCCGAGATCCTCGGCATCGACGATCACGAAGCTGTCGCCGCCGAATGCCGTGTCGACACGCAGCGTGCCGATCCCTTCCACTTCGAGCTGAAGGTCTCGCCGCTCGACGAACGCCGGCAGATTGCGCACGGTGACGTCCAGCACTCGGCCATTTTCGCAGCGCGCCACGGCCTCGATCAGGCCCCCGGGGGCTTCCAGCACCAGATGGGTCTCGGGCTCCTGCATCGGCAGGATCCCGGTTTCGAGCAACACGGTCGCGACGCAGAGACTATTGGAACCGGACATCGGTGGCGTGTCTTCCGGCTCCATGATGATCCAGCCCATCTGTGCCCGTGGATCCTTGGGCGGCACCAGCAGGTTGACGTGCCGGAAGACGCCGCCACGGGGTTCGTTGAGCATGAAGTTGCGCAGCGTTTCGTCACGCGCGATCCAGCGCGACTGCTCCCACAGCGTCTCGCCGGGTGGCGGCGCCACGCCGCCGACGATGACATCCCCTACTTCTCCCTCGGCATGGCAACTGACGCTATGAATCACGCGAGTGGTCTGCATACGATCTCTCCAATGCTCAACAGGACGCCAAGCTCCCGATACGACGCCACTTCGTCACTCACCAATGCCCAGGTAGGCCTTCACGATCGATTCGTCTTTACGCAGCTCGGCGGCGGCACCCTGCATGCGAATCTCGCCGTTTTCGATCACGTAGGCGTAATGCGCCAGCCGCAGCGCCAGGCGTGCGTTCTGCTCGACCAGCAGAATGGTGGTACCCGCTTCGTTCAGGCGCTTGATGATGCGCATGATGTCGGTCACGAGCTTCGGCGCTAGCCCCATGGAAGGCTCGTCAAGCAGCATCACGCTGGGGCCGTGCATCAGCGCGCGTCCCATCGCCAGCATCTGCTGCTGACCGCCGGAGAGCAGCGAACCGTCCTGATGGCGGCGCTCGTGCAGGATCGGGAACAGCTCGTAGACCTCGTCGAGCCGCTGGCGGCGCAGGGCATTGTCCTTGACCGTGAAGGCGCCCAGTTCCAGGTTCTCCTTGACCGTCAGCCCGCGCAGGATACGTCGGCCCTCGGGGACGTGAACCACGCCGCGACGAGCGATCTCGTGAGCCGCCAGCGTGGCAATCGATTCCCCTTCCAGCCGAACGTCGCCCCGCTGCGCCCGGACCAGGCCGGAGATGGTCTTCAACGTGGTCGACTTCCCCGCCCCGTTGCTGCCCAGCAGCGTGACGATCTCGCCTTCATGGACATCCAGAGACACGCCTCGCAGCGCCTGGATCTGTCCGTAGAAGGCTTCGACGTCGCGAATGCTCAGGCGTACCTTTCCGGGTCGCGCGGTGTCTGTCGTCAAATCGGGGTGAGTGAGGGTTTCCGTCACAGCGCCAGCTCCTCGTCGTCCTGGCCAAGATAGGCCTCGATCACCTTGGGATCGTTCTGCACGGTGTGCGGGTCGCCTTCCGTGATCAGACTGCCGTGGTCGAGCACGCTGATACGCTCGGAGACATTCATCACCAGGCCCATGTCGTGCTCGATCAACAGCACGGCGATGCCGCGTTCGTCACGAATGCGCCGGATCAACTCGACCAGCGCCTCCTTCTCGCCGCTGTTGAGGCCCGCTGCCGGTTCGTCGAGCAGCAGCAGCTTGGGCTGGGTCGCCAATGCGCGGGCGATTTCGACACGCCGCTGATGACCATAGGCGAGGTTGGTGGCCAGCCGATCCTGATGCCCCAGCAGACCGACGAAATCGAGGCACTCCAGGCTAGTTTCGAGAATCCGGCGCTCCTCTGCACGCTGACTCGGCAGCCGGAGAATGGCGGCAAGCGCCCCCGATCGCGTCCGGCAATGCTGGCCGGCCATGACGTTCTCCAGCACCGACATTTCCCGGAACAGCCGAACGTTCTGGAAAGTCCGCGCGATGCCCAGCCGCGTCACGGCGTGCGGCTTGCGCTTGACGATGGACTCGCCATCCAGCGTGATTTCCCCCTGCTGGGGGCGATAGAACCCGGTTATGACGTTGAACATCGATGTCTTGCCGGCCCCGTTGGGGCCGATCAGGCTATGAATGCGTCCCGATTCGACGCCGAAGTCGACCTCGTGCAGGACGGTGTTGCCGGCAAAGCTCAGCGACACCTGTTTCAGTTGCAGCAGCATCAAGAACTCCTCAAAAAGGTGCTTACAGAACAGGCGAGCGAAGGCGAGACAAGGCAAAAATGGCCGAGGAAACGGAGTTTACTCGGGTAAATGAGTACTCCGAGGCCATTTTTAACGCGGTATCGTCGAGCGCAGCCCTTTTGTAGGTACCTTTCATGAACGCTTCTCGGGCCAGATACCGCTCGGCCGGAACAGCATGATCAGCAACAGCAGCACGGCGAATATCAGCAGTCTCAGGGTGCCGAAATCCCTCAGCAATTCAGGCCCCAGCACCACGATGAACGCGCCCAGGATGACGCCGGGTATCTTGCCCATGCCGCCCAGCACGACGGCCAGCAGGATCAGCACGGACTGCTGGAAGCTGAAGCTTTCCGGCGAGATCGCGCCCAGGTTCACCGAGAAGAAGATTCCCCCGATCGCGCCGAAGATGGCGCCGATGATGTAGGCCGCCAGCTTGGTCGCGACCCGATTGATCCCCATCGCCTCGGCGGCATCCTCATCGTGACGGACATAGAGCCATGCCCTGCCGAGACGGGAATCGAACAGCCGCTGGCTGGCGATATACGCCAGCACCGCCAGCACTACGAAGACGTAGTAGAAGTCGATCGAGCTATCGATGTGCCAGCCGAACAGCGATGGCTCCGGAATGTGCGACAGGCCGCTGGCGCCACCGGTGATCTCGAGATTCCGCGCGGTGAAGCGCACGATTTCACCGAAACCCAGCGTCACGATCGCCAGATAGTCGCTGCGCAGGCGTAACGTTGGCCCGCCGATGATGACGCCGGCCAGCGCCGCCGCCATTAGCGCGAAGGGGATCGCCGCCCAGAAATTGACGCCGAACTGCTGCGTCAGAATGCCGACGGTATAGGCGCCGACGGCGAAGAAGGCGGCGTAGCCGAGATCGAGCAGGCCGGCGTAGCCGACCACGATGTTGAGCCCCAGGCACAGCACCACGTAGAGCAGCGCGTTGGTCAGGATCACCGTGGTGTACTGACTCGAGATCCAGGGCGTGACGATCAGGATCGCAATGATGGCGAGATGAAGCGCCCGTCTTCGACCCGGGGATTCGAATGCCGCGTAAAGGCGCTGGAGCGGATTGCGTGGCCTGGGTTCGTGGAAGTCAGGCTCATGGAAATCAGGCTCGTGGGTATCGGGCGTCGAGGGCGGTGAATGTTTGTCCATGTCACATCCTCTCCACTTCGGATTTGCCCAGCAGACCGGTGGGCTTGAACACCAGCACCAGAATCAGGATCGAGAAGGTAAAGACGTCCTTCCACTCACTGCCGATGAACGGAATGTGCGTCCCGAAGGATTCCAGCAACCCCAGGATCAGGCCGCCCAGCATGGCGCCTGTGATGCTGCCGATCCCGCCGATCACCGCGGCGGTGAACGCCTTGAGCCCGATCAGGAATCCCATGAAGTACCAGATGCTGCCGTAATAGGCGCCGGCCATGGTGCCTGCGGCTGCCGCCAGCCCCGAGCCGATGAAGAAGGTCACCGCGATGACGGCGGAGACGTTGATCCCCATCATCCGGCACATGTCCTTGTCGATGGAAACCGCCCGCATGGCCCGGCCGTAAAGCGTCCTGGAGACGAACAGCTCGAGCGCGATCATCAATACCGCTGCGGTCGCCACCAGCACGATCTGGTTGTAGGAGAGGAAAAGATTGCCGAGATTGAAGCCGCCGAACCCGAGATCAGTGCTGAAAGCGGTGTACTGACCACCGGTCAGCGCCAGCGCTGCGTTCTGCAGCACCAGCGACACTGCCAGCGCCGTGATCAGGATCGAAAGCCGCGGCGCGCCGAGCATCGGGTGGTAAGCCACCCGCTCGATCACCACCCCCAGGCAGCCGACGGCGAGCATCGCCAGCAGCATGGCAACGAAGATGCCGATCCAGCCGGCGCCGAGGAATCCGGAAACCAGGGACAGGCCACCGAAGCCCGCGAAGGCGCCCGTCATGTAGAGATCGCCATGGGCGAAGTTGAGCAGTTTGATGACCCCGAACACCATGGTGTAACCGAGCGCCACCAGGGCATAGAAAGAGCCTAGCACCAGCCCGTCGACGAGCTGCTGCAGAAAAGAATCGTACCAGGTCATGGGCGTGCGTCTCTGAACAGCGGAAAGCGAATGAGGAGAGCGAGCGCGTCGCGGGTTTCACGCCCCGCGACGCGCGACGACGCCTTCGGTTCGAGCCAAGACTCGAACCGAAGAGGGAATCGTCATTCCTCGTAGCGAGTCCACTTGCCGCCCTGGCCCTCGAGCACCACGAAGTTGCTGCGTGCCAGCGTGTGCTGCGGCGTGAAGGAGATCGGACCGGCCAGCCACTCCTGCCCGTCGGCGCTGTTCAGCGCCTTGATGATGGCATCGCCATCGGTGGAGCCGGCCTTGTCGATCGCCCAGGCCATCAGCTGCATGCCGTCATAGGCGAGCGGCGCATACGGCCCCGGCGCGTTGCCGAACCTGGCCTGGTAGTCACTGGTGAACTGCTTGGCGGCCGGCAGGAAGTCGGCTGTCGGATTGGAGAATGCGAACACGCCCTCGGCAGCCTGACCGGCGATATTGAACAGTTCCGGCGAGTTGGATCCGTCACCCACGGCGATGGTGCCCTGGAAGCCACGCTGACGCAGCTGGCGAATCAGCAGACCGCCATCGGCGTAGTAGGCCGTCCAGAAAACCGCTTCGGCACCGGAGCCACGGATCTTGTTGACCAGCGCGGAGAAGTCCTGCTCCCCCTTGTTGACGTATTCGAAGGCCGAGACGGTGTGACCGGCACTGGTCCAGGCGTCTCGGGTCAGATTGGCCAGATCCTGGGAATAGGCATCCCCCTGATTGACGATTGCCAGTTTCTCGATGCCCTTGCCTTCGAAGAACTCGAGTGCAGTCTTGGCCTGATCGTCACCGGTGGAGTTGATCATCACCGCGTTGCCCGGGTTGGCCGGGATCAACTGGGTCGAGTTGGCTGCCACGATCACGAACGGGATGTTGGCATCACCGTAGGTCTTGAGCGTCGGCTGGGTCGCACCGGAACAGTAGCCGCCCACCACGCCGACGACTTCCTGCGAGGCCAGGCGACTGGCGGCGTTGACCGACTGCTGCGGGTCGCAGGCCGTGTCCCCGGTGACCAGTTCGATCTGGCGTCCATTGAGCAATCCGCCGTCGGCGTTGATCTCGTCGGCGGCCAGCGACATGGCGTTGTACATGTCCTTGCCATAGGTGGCTTCGGAGCCGGTGGTCGGCACCTGGACGCCGATAGTGATGGGTCCGTCCTGCGCCATGGCGAGCGAACCGGCTGCCAGATTGACGACGGCCGCAGAGGCGATCAGTTTGAGAAGTTTACCCATACAGCGATTACTCCCTTCAGCGTTTGTTGTTTGTTCGCTTGTTTGTTCGTACTGCAAAGGGGGTCGGGCGGGGCCCTTCCGTTCTCTCGCCGCTTCGATAGCGGCATTGTTGTATCCTGACATGGAAGTTACGTTCTGACACTCTGCAGACACTAGGCGTTTTGTATAAAATATACAAGATCCCGATTGGTCGTATTGTCCCCCCTTCTCCCCGCCCCCGTACTCGGCGCTGTCTGAAAAGCCGACGAGCAAAGGCCAGACAAGGCAAAAATCGGTGAAGAAGGACCGGGCTGGCGCCGCAGTTTACGCGGTGTCAATGAGCGTCGTGACAGGCCTGTTCATTTTCCTGACCGCGTTGCACAGAGCAAGCGAGCCTGGGAATCACTGCAAGGAAGGATCTGACCGGGTTTCGAGGGATTTTGGTCGCCAGCTTGGATTACCGTGACTACCCTAACTATATGCCACAGCTTGTCGCATGAGGCAGTTGGTCGCTTCGACGCATGACCAACCTAATACCAAATATCATTCAAGGGAGAATGCAGTGGTCACTACGACTTCTTCCGGCGGTGCAGGGGGCATTTTTGCCAAGCTCGTCGGAATCATTGTTGCGCTCGTTGGTCTGGCTCTGGGAGCCGGCGGCGCTTACCTGGCGGTACTAGGCGGTTCCTGGTACTACCTTATCGCTGGCGTGCTGATGCTGATTGCCGGCATCCAATTGTTCCGCGGTCAGATTTCCGGTGCCGTTATTTACGGGATCGTCTTCATTGGTACCTTCCTGTGGGCGGCCTGGGAATCGGGACTGAATTACTGGCGCTGGATCCCTCGTCTGGATGTCGTGCTGATCCTGGCCATTCTGGTCGCGCTGGTCACCCCTGCGCTGAAGAACGGTCCCTCCCGCAAGGCCGGGTTCTCGCTGGCAGGCGTCCTGTTTCTGGGCCTAGTGGTGGCCGGCGCGCTAGCGTTCCTTCCCAACCGCGGCTACGAGCATCTTGAGGATGTCCCTGCGATAGCCGATGCATCGCTATCGACGGATGTCGGTAACGCACAGCCAGCCGATACGCCGGCTCCGGGCGACTGGGCCGCCTATGGTCGTGACTCGGCTGCCACGCGCTATTCGCCTCTCGAGCAGATCACCCCGGATAACGTCGGCGACCTGCAGGTGGCCTGGCAATATCGCACCGGTGACATTCTCGATCATCGCTGGGGCGCTGAAACTACGCCGCTGAAAATCGGAGATGATGTTTTTCTGTGCACGTCGCGCAATATCTTGATCTCTCTGAACGCTGCAACCGGAGAGGAGAACTGGCGCTACGACCCGCAGGTTTCCGAGGACGCCATCCCTTATACGGCTGCATGCCGCGGCGTGACGTATTACGAGGTGCCGGAAGATCAGACGTCGAACACGGATCAATCAGCGGACCCGAGCCAGTCTACGGCAGCGAACGAGCCACAAGGCAACGATGAAGGCCAGGCGCAGTCCGATGAGGCATCGTCGAGCCAGATGGCCACCACTTCGAATGACGACCAGTCCTGCCAGGCGCGCATCATCTCGGGCACGCTTGACGGCCGTCTGATCGAAGTCGATGCCGCAACCGGCGAACCGTGCACCGGCTTCGGTGACAATGGTCAGGTGGATATCAAGCGCAATATGGGCGAGACGCCGGAAGGATATGTCTCCATCAACTCAGCGCCTGTCGTGGTGCGCAACGTGCTCGTCACGGGTCACCAGGTCCTGGATGGGCAGCGTCGCTACCCGCCCTCCGGCGTGATCAAGGGCTATGACGTCGTAACCGGCGAGCTGCTGTGGGCGTGGGATGCTGGTCGCCCGGATCAGAGCGAACCCCTGACCGGCGACGAGACCTATGTGCGCGGCTCTCCCAACATGTGGACCACCGCGGCCGGTGACAGCAAGCTGGGCCTCGTGTACCTGCCGATGGCCAATAGTGCCGCCGACTACTGGAGCAGCTCGCGTACGCCGGAAGAGAACGAGTGGGCCAGTTCCATGATCGCGCTCGATGTCGAGACGGGCCTGCCGAAATGGCATTTCCAGACGGCGCACAAGGACGTCTGGGATTACGATCCGGGTTCACAGCCGACATTGATCGACTTCCCCACCGACAATGGCAAGGTGCCGGCATTGGTCATGCCGACCAAGCAGGGCGAGATCTATGTCTTCAATCGTGAGACGGGTGAACTGCTGGGTGGCGGTGCCGAAGAGCGGCCGGTACCCCAGGGCGGCGCCGAGCCGGAGCAGCGCAGCAAGACACAACCTTTCTCACTCTACGCAACGCTGCGTCAGCCGGACATCGACGAGAAGGACATGTGGGGCATGACCCCGTTCGACCAGCTGTTCTGCCGTATTCAGTATCACCAGGCCAGTTGGAAGGGCATGTATACCCCGCCGACCGCCGAGGAGCCGTGGATCCAGTACACCGGCTACAACGGCGGCTCCGACTGGGGTAGCGTGGCGATCGACCCGCGTCGCGGCGTCATCATCGCCAACTACAACGATATGCCGAACTACAACGAACTCGTGCCGCGTGACGTCGCCAACAAACTGGGCTGGGTGCCCCGCGAGGAACAGCAAGAAGACAGTGGTGGCGCCGAGGGTGCCGGTGATCCGCAAGCCAATACGCCGTATGCGATCAACGTCAACGCTGGCTGGCGTGTGCCCTACACCGGCATGCTCTGCAAGCAGCCGCCGTATGGTCATATCCGCGCCATCGACCTGGCCAGCGGCGATACGCTATGGGATCGGCCGCTAGGCACGGCTCGCGCCAATGGCCCGTGGGGCATTCGTTCAGGGCTACCCATCGATATCGGCACGCCCAATAACGGTGGTTCCGTGGTGACCGCTGGTGGCTTGATCTTTATTGCTGCCGCGACTGACGACCTCATTCGTGCCATCGACATCGAAAGTGGCGAGACGGTGTGGCAGGCTGCGCTACCCGCGGGCGGTCAGGCCAACCCGATGGTGTATGAAGCCAATGGTCGTCAGTACGTGGTTATCGTCGCCACCGGACACCACTTCATGGAAACGCCCTCCGGTGACTATGTGATCGCCTATGCACTCCCCAAGAGTGACGATAGCTGATTACTGGTCTCGGCCAGCGCCACTCCCTGTCTGGATAAAATCCATTCAGGGAGCCGGCAAAAAGTCAGCGCTAAAGAATAACGGGCGGCGGTGTCACCGACACTGCCGCCCGCTCTTTTATTGCGAGATGGTGATAGCGTAGGCCAAGGCTAGGCGGTCTCAAGTTCCAAGCGCAACGCTATTGAAGGGTGCTCGGTCCAGCGACCGATTTCTTGAGCACCTCGGCGTAGACTTCCAGCGGCGTGCGCCAGTCGAGCGTCTTGCGCGGCCGCGTGTTCAGTGA
>NZ_MCAP01000015.1:0-68682 GCF_001858555.1 Salinicola sp. MIT1003 | reverse complement strand
GTCGGCGGTGGCCATCATCGGGCTGCTGCTGCCGGTGGTCGTGGGGCCGATTCTGCGTCGCCGCATGCAGGCGGCCAGAGCCAAAACCCAGGATTGACGAGTTCGATCAGCTATTATCCTTACTTGCTTTCTCTCTGAGGAAAGTTACATGAACGATGACAAATCCGCGGTAATCGAGGCACTGGCGCCGGCAGGGCGGCTTCGCGTCGCCATCAACTACGGCAATATCGTGCTCGCGCAGCGCGGAAAGGATGACGAGCCGGCTGGTGTCTCGGCGGTACTGGCACGGGCGCTGGCAGCCGAGCTTGGTGTGGAAGCGGAATTCGCCACTTTCGACGGCGCCGGCGACGTGTTCGCCGCTATCGACGACGACGCCTGGCGGATCGGCTTTCTCGCCCGCGATCCGGTTCGTGCGGAGAAGATTCATTTCACCGCCCCCTACGTGATCATCGAAGGCACCTATCTGGTACCGGAATCTTCGCCGTTTCAGGATATCGACGAGCTGGATCGCAGCGGCGTTCGCATCGCGGTGGGCAAGGGTGCGGCCTACGACCTTTACCTGACCCGCGCGTTGCAGCAGGCGAGCCTGGTGCGTGCTGCCACGTCGGCGGCGGCCATCGAGCTGTTCGTCGAGAGCCAACTGGATGCCGCAGCCGGCGTTCGTCAGCCGCTCGCGGCCTACGCCGCGTCGAACCCGGGCTATCGTGTCCTGCCCGGTCGCTTCACGGCGATCGAGCAGTGCATGGCGATACCCAAGACACAGGCGTCGGATGCGGTCACGCGTTACGTCGAGGACTTCCTGGCCCGCATGAAGCGGGAGGGCCTGGTGAAGCGTGCGCTGTCGGAAAGCGGCCAGGACGAGACGCAGGCGGCGGACTGAGCCGGCAGTCGTCGAAAAGCGGAAATATTCAGGTCTCGACGTTAACGTTTCGATTCTTTTCTGTTATTTTTCCGCCGCGGGATGATCGTGAGCCGATAGCCGACGCTATGAGCGTGGGGCACTAGGCTCGGCGCGAGTCTCGCCAAGGAGAGGTGGCAGAGTGGTCGAATGCACCGCACTCGAAATGCGGCATACCTTCGCGGGTATCGAGGGTTCAAATCCCTCCCTCTCCGCCACGAATGATGAAAGCCGGCTCATGTAGCCGGCTTTTTCGCTTTTTGAACTCCTCGCAGCGCAGGCGTTCAGCCGCTTGCTCTCGCCGGTATCACCTCGAGCATCGCGGCGGCAATCACCAGAACGGCGCCGACAATCTGGATCGTCGCCAGCGGTTCGTCAGCGAACAGTGCCGCCGAGAAGACGCCGACGAGCACTTCGCTCATCATCAGGATACCCAGCCGGGCCGGGGGCAGATGGCCGGCTGCCCAGACGATGAGAGCCAGCGATGCCGACCACCACAGAATCGCCGCGGCGAGGATCCAGCCTGCTACGCGCCATCCGGTTTCCAGCGGCGGCAAGCCGGGCCAGGGAGAGAGGAAGGGCGCCAGCAGCACGGCGGCGACCAGTGCACCGACCGCGAACAGGAAGCTGCCTTCTCCGGGGCCGAGGGTATTGTGCGAGCGCATGCCGCTGGAAGCGACTGCCCACATCAACCCCGAGGCCAGCCCCAGCCAGTCACCGATGCCATGCGGTAGCGGGGAGCCATTGGCGCCGAGCACCAGCCCCAGGCCGATCAGCCCCACGAGGATGACGGCTACGCGTCGGCCGGTGAGCGGCCAGCGCCACCATAGCCGTTCGATCAGGGTGCTCCAGACCGGGGTCAGGTAGAACAGCAGAATGACCACGGCGACCTGGCCATGAACCAGGCCGATGGAGTAGAGCATGAACGCCGCTCCGCCCAACGTGACCGAGGCGAGCCCCAGCGCGGAAGAACGGGCGAGCCGGCGACGCTGGGCCAGCGCCCAGGGGGAGAGCACCACGCACGCCGTGGCGGCGATGATCAGCGATCCCCAGACGCCGCCGAGCTGAAGCGCCTCGATGCGGCGAATGGGATACCAGTAGATACCCCAGAGCCCGCCGGCCAGCAGAACGCCCAGCGCTGCCAGCCGTGCCGGAGAGACACGGCTGGCGATGTCGAGAGAGAACGACGTCGCCTTCCTTGGCACGCTAATTCCTTTGTCTGTCGTGAGTGGGAAGTCAGCTAGAGGTCTTTCCCTGCGCGACTTTCTCCAGTGCTGCCACGGCGGGCAGGGTCTTGCCTTCGACGTACTCCAGGAAGGCGCCGCCGCCAGTGGAGATGTAGGAGACCTGATCGGCGATGCCGTACTTGTCGATCGCGGCGAGGGTGTCGCCGCCGCCGGCAATGGAGAACGCCTGGCTTGCGGCAATCGCCTTCGACAAGACTTCGGTGCCTTTGCCGAACTGGTCGATCTCGAATACGCCGACCGGGCCGTTCCAGAGGATGGTGCCGGCGTTTTCCAGCAGGCTGGCGAGATGCCTGGCGGTCTCCGGGCCGATATCCAGGATCATCTCGTCGTCCCCGACCTGATCGACCGGCTTGACCGTCGCTTCGGCGGATTCGGAAAACTCGGTGGCGACGACGACGTCGGTGGGCAGCGGGATCTCGACCTTGTCCATCAGCTCCTTGGCCTTGTCGACCAGATCGGCTTCATAGAGCGATTTGCCCACGCCGTAGCCGGCCGCGGCGATGAAGGTGTTGGCGATACCGCCGCCGACGATCAGCTGATCGCACTTTTCCGACAGCGAATAGAGCACGTCGAGCTTGGTCGACACCTTGGAGCCGCCGACGATGGCGGCCATCGGACGCTTGGGCGCGCTGAGCGCCTTTTCCAGCGCGTCGAGCTCGTTGGCCAGCAGCGGGCCGGCGCAGGACTGCGGCGCGAACCGGATCACGCCATGGGTGGAGGCCTGGGCGCGGTGGGCGGTGCCGAAGGCGTCCATCACGTAGACATCGCAAAGCGCGGCATACGCCTTGGCGAGCGCTTCGTCGTCCTTCTTCTCGCCCGGGTTGTAGCGCACGTTCTCGAGCAGCACGACTTCACCGGCGGCGATCTCGACGTTGCTGTCGAGGTAGTCCTTTTCCAGGCGCACCGGCTTGCCGAGTAGCTCGGCGAGATGCTCGGCCACCGGCGCCAACGTGAACTCGTCCGCCGGCTCGCCTTCGGTGGGCCGCCCCAGGTGGCTCATCAGCATGACGCTGGCGCCAGCGTCGAGCGCGGCCTTGATGGTCGGCAGGCTGGCGCGGATGCGCGCATCGCTGGTGACCTTGCCGTCCTTGACGGGTACGTTGAGATCTTCGCGGATCAGTACGCGTTTGCCGGAGAGAGCCAGGTCGGTCATCTTGAGTACGGTCATGAGATCCTTTCCTTAGAGGGTATTTAATAAAGGGCTGCACTCGCCGATACGGCGTTGAAACCCTCTTCAACATGCTCATTTACTGCTCGTAAACTCCGCTGTTTCATCCGGTTTCGCCTTGTCTCGTCTTCGTTCGCCTGTTTCTTAAATATCCTCTCCTGAGGAGGTGACGGGTTCGGCAATGGAAGATGGCAGTTCGAGCCAGTGGCGGGCGACGTCGAGCATCCGATTGGCGAAGCCCCACTCGTTGTCGAACCAGCACAACAGCTTGAGCAGGCGGCCGCCGGCCACGCGGGTCTGGGTGGCATCCACGATACCCGAGCGCGGATCGTGGTTGAAGTCGACCGAGGCCATCGGTTCGTAGGTCATGCCGAGCAGCCCCAGGTAGCGTTCGCGACTGGCGGCGGCCAGGCAGGCGTTGACGGCAGCGGCGTTGGTCTCGCGCTCGAGCGAGATCGCCATGTCCATGGCCGAGACGTTGATGGTCGGCACCCGCACGTGAAGACATTCGAAACGATCCGCCAGATGCGGCATCAACCGGCCGATGCCGCGGGCCAGGCCGGAATCCACCGGGATGATCGAGTGCATGGCCGAGCGTGTCAGGCGCAGGTCGCTGTTGTGGTAGGCGTCGATCACCGGCTGGTCATTCATCGCCGAATGGATGGTGGTGGTGACGCCGTGCGATACGCCGAAGCTGGCTTCCAGCACGTCGAGGATCGGTATCAGGCAGTTGGTGGTACACGAGGCCGCCGAAACGATGCGCATGTCGCGGTCGATCGCTGCATGGTTGACGCCATAGACGACCGTGGTGTCGACGTCGGTCTCCGCCGGCTGGGAAAACAGCAGCCGCGCCGCGCCGGCCTGGAGATGCCGCTCGGCAGTGGCGCGATCCTTGAAGCTGCCGGAACACTCCAGCAGCAGGTCGATACCGAGCTCGCCCCACGGCAGCGCTTCCGGTTCGGCAGCGTTGAGTACCCGAATGGTGCGGCCGTTGATGACCAGGCAGCCATCACGTGCTTCTACCTGACCGGGAAAGCGTCCATGAGTCGTGTCGTAGCGAGTCAGGTAGGCGATCGTCTCCAGATCGGAAAGCTCGTTGATGGCAACGATTTCCAGCGGCAGGTCGGGGCGTTCGATCAGCGCACGCAGCACGCTCTGGCCGATGCGGCCGTAGCCGTTGATGGCGACGCGGTAGGTCATGGGCGAATCGTGAATCCTGATAACCCTGGGAAGAGCGAATGGGAGCATCTTAGCGCATTCGGTCGTGGTGGGCAGAATTCGAGCCTGACACGCTGGACGGGAAAATCGATCGAATCGGGCAAACCGCTGGACGACGCCAGGGCTGCCCCATAGTTTGAGGTGATGTTCCGCGTTGCTGGGTGATATTTCCGATGTCTATCGTTGCGAAGGCGCTGCCGAGATTGTCGGGTTCGACGTCGCATTCTCGGGCCCGTTCGTCATGAGGCGCCATCTCGAGTCGTTGTCGTTCTATCTTTCCTCTACTGAATGCCTGGTCGAGGGCGAGGGCAGCGGGGTGGTGCTGGCCAGTTCGACGCCGCTCAGCCTGTGGGGCGGCGTGGACCCGGACCGAGGCGAAATCATCGATCGCCACCACCCGCTATGCGGCGAAGGCATCGCCGGGCGAGCGCTGGTCATTCCCCACGGGCGGGGGTCGTGTACCGGCAGCGTGGTGCTGCTGGAGGCCATCCATGCCGGGCAGGCGCCGGCGGTGATCGTGCTCAACCGGGTCGATGACATCATCGCCCTGGGCGCCATCGTCGCCGAGGAAGTCTTGTCGCTGGCGGTGCCGATCGTGGTGCTGGACGACGCGCGTTTCGCCATGGCGCAGGCGGCGCATCTCATCACGCTCCATCGGGGCAGGCGGCTGGTATTGAGCGGCCCGCGCCTGGCGGGTCTGGCCAGCGTGACGGCCGGCGGGGAATTGGGGCACGAGCCGGCACCGGCGATCGCTGCCAACGACGGGTTCCCGCTCTCGCCGGCGGATCGGCGCTGTCTCGACGGCGAGAACGGCCCGACGGCCCAGGCTGCGATGCGAATCGTGTTGCGCATGGCGCGTCTGCAGGGTGCGCTCGGACTGCTCGATGTGACTCGGGTACATGTCGATGGCTGCATCTACACCGGCCCGGCAGGCTTGGAATTCGCCGAGCGGCTGGCCGGCTGGGGAGGAACGGTAGGTATATCGGCGCCTTCCGACCCGGCTTCGATACCGGGGGCGTCGACGCGGCTCATCGAGCTGTCTCGGAGACTGGGTGCATCGCCCGTGTCCACGGCAGAGCCGAGCGGGGAACACCCGCCATGGCCTTGGCTGCTCGGTCTCTGCATCGCGGTAACGGGCCGGGCACCGGCGCTACCCGATGGCCGGCCAGGTTCAGATCTGCCGTTCGGCGGCTAGCGCCAACCGACTTGAGCTCGTCTAGTGAAGCTCATCGACTCGAGCCGATCTGGGCGGCAATCGCGTTGAGCTGTTCGGCCAGGGTTTCCGGCATCTCCATGGGAAGCAGGTGACCATAGCCGGGAAAGACCTCGAGCCTGCCTTGCGGCAGGTGCGGCATGACGTCTTCGCGCTGGGTGTCGGGCGGCAGCGATGGATCCCGGTCGCCGACCAGTACCCAGGCCGGGTAGGGCAGCTTGCCGACGGTTTCGCGCCAGTCCTCGGCATAGGTCGTCGTCGGCCAGGCGCGCCACGCTGCCGGGTTGGCGTTGATGGCATCTTCCACCGCCTGCTGGTAGAGCGTCGGTGCGAGTGATACCTCGCTGGCGCCGTCGATGAACTGGCGCGCCTGGGCCTCGCTGAAGTCGAATTCCAGCTGGAACCGATGCTCCTCCTCGCCGATCGACTGCGGCCCCGGCGGTGACGGTGCTATCAGGATCAGCGCGCGTAGCCATGCCGGACGATTGGCGGCGACGGTCATCGCGATACGACCGGAGAACGAGTGACCGACCAGAATCACGTCGTCGAGCGCAGCGGCATCGATGCACTGCTCGACGTGTCGTGTCATCGAGGCGACGTCGAACCCGGCCACCTCGCTGGCGCGGCCGAAGCCCGGCATGTCCAGCGTGACGACCCGGTATCGATCGTCGAGCAGCGGCACTACCTCCTCCCATTCGTGATGGGAACTGCCGAAGAAGTGCATGAGCACCAGCGTCGGGTCTCCCTGACCGCTGTCACTGGCTATCGTCATCGGGTGTCTCCTGTCGAGGTCGTCGAAACGTTCGACGAACTGCTATCAGCGTAGCGCGATCTGCGCCGCTGTCAGGGGCGAGCGCGGTACGGCACGCCGTCGATGGAGAAGCCATTCGGCAGAACGCCTGCAGAAAGCGGCTTCAATAGACAGAAACGGCTTCGATAGACATAAACGTTTTCAATAGACAGAAAACGCCTTCAGTAGAAAAGATGCCAGACGAGCGGCAGCACGATGGCGGTAAAGGCGCCGGTCAGGCTCATGCCCAGCGAGGCGAAGGCACCGGCGACGGTGCCGAGCTCGAACGCGCGTACGGTGCCCAGGGCGTGCCCATTGATGCCCAGCGCCAGGCCGATCAGCCGTGGGTCACGAATACGCAGGATCCGGCTCAGCCACTCCACCCCGAAGATGGCGGTAATGCCCGTCGTCAGCAACGCTCCCATCAGCAGCGCCCGCGAGCCGCCGAGTTCTTCGGCCAGCCCGAGCGCGATGGGCGAGGTCACCGACTTGGGCGCCAGCGAGGCCAGCACGTCCTTCGGCGCGCCCATGATGGCGGCGATGATCACCGCGTAGCAGGCGGCCAGCGTCGCCGACAGCGGGAGCGTCATCAGAATCGGCTTCCACAATGCGCGTATCTGCGGCAGCTGCTGGTAGAGCGGGACGGCCAGCGCGACGGTAGCCGGGCCCAGCAGCAGCATCAGCCAGCTGGCGCCCCGGTTGTAGTCGTCGATGCCGATGGGCAACGAGGCGACGACCACGGCAATCGTGATCGCCGCGATCAGCATCGGTGGGCACCAGTTGGGTCGGCGCATCAGCTTGAACAGGCGAATGCCGAAGAAGTAGGCGCCGAGAGTGAGCGCGATCGCCGCGATCGGCGACTCGAACCACTGTTGCGGCAACTGCGAAAGACGCGCGAGCCACTCATTCATGGTCGACGCTTCCGATAGAGGGTGCGGGCTCGTCGTTGGCAGGGAGATAACGGCGCATCAGCAGCAGGCTCGACAATACGCTGAGCAGCGTACCGGCGATCAGGGCGGTCAGAATCGCGGCCCATTGGTCCGCAAATTGATCAGCGACAAAGAATATCTCGACGACACCGGGCATGATCAGCAGTGCCAGCATGGCGATCAGCGGCTGGCTGATGCGAACGACATCCGGATTCATGTCGCCGCGGTAGCCGAACCATAGCGTCAACAGCAGCATGCCGATCACGCCGCTGGGCATCGGAATGTGAAATAACCGCACGAAGGTCTGCCCCAGCAACAGAAAGGCGAGCAGCCACAGAAAGCCGCGCAGAACGGACATCGCTGAAATCCCGGATCGCTGAAAGATTGGCATCATACCAAAGGCGCAACGTTCCTCTGCAGGTGGATGCTCGAGACGTGATCCGTGGCGACGACTCAGGATTGTGACTCGAGTCGTGGCTCAAGACTTTCCCATGACGATTTTCAGCCATCGCCGGGATACGAAATGTGACAATCTGGGAGGCCCCGTCAGGCGTCCGACAGAAGAGACAGGCGATGCAGAAACGGTGCATGGACGTGAACTGCGACGCATTGTCGCTTATTCTTGGCGACGTTCTACGGCTAATCGATGATCGCCGCGGCTGGAGAAGGGGCTGCAGTATGGGCAGCGCGGCGTGAAACGGTTGCGCGTGGGGTCGAAGAATGCGCGCCTGATCGGGTTCTGTGGGACCGGCCGTGCGACGTCATCGGCTGGCGCCAGCCTTTGCGGACGGTACGCGGCGCAGCAACGCGGTTCGCGCTGAAACGGCAACAGGCCCTAGAGCAGCCATTATCGGGTAGCCATCTTTGGTAGAGAGGGAAGCGGCCCAGGTCGAGATTCCCCGGATGACCCATCTTGAGGACAGAGGAAAAGCAACATGACCGATATTGCCAAGTTACTGGGCAAGGAAGCCGACAGCCTTCTCAGCTATACCTGTACGGGTTTCAAGAAAGAAGACCTGTACCTTCCGGGGCCCGATTTCGTCGACCGCGTGTTCTCCGATACCGACCGCAGCCCGCACGTGATGCGTAACCTGCAGACACTGTTCAACACCGGCCGTCTGGGTGGCACGGGCTATCTCAGCATTCTGCCTGTCGATCAGGGTATCGAGCATTCTGCCGGCGCCTCATTCGCGCTCAACCCGATGTACTTCGATCCCAAGAATATCGTCGAACTGGCACTGCAGGGCGGCTGCAACTGCGTCTGTTCCACCCTGGGCGTGCTTTCGTCCGTCGCGCGGCGCTACGCCCACAAGATCCCGATGATGCTCAAGCTCAACCACAACGAGAGCCTGACGCTGCCGGCGATGTATGAGCAGACCATGTTCGCGCAGATCGAGCAGGCCCACGACATGGGCTGCATCGCGGTCGGCGCCACGATCTACTTCGGCTCCGAGGATAGCCGTCGCCAGATCCAGGAAGTCAGCGAGGCCTTCGAGCGCGCGCACGAGCTGGGCATGGTCACCGTGCTGTGGTCGTACCTGCGCAATCCGGAGTTCAAGAAAGACGGCACCGATTACCACGTCTCTTCCGACCTCACCAGCCAGGCGGTGCATCTGGCGGCGACCATCAAGGCGGACATCGTCAAGCAGAAGCTGCCGGAGAACAACGGCGGCTACAAGGCGATCGGTTTCGGCCATACTCATGACAAGGTCTACAGCGAGCTGACCAGCGATCATCCGGTCGATCTGGCCCGTTACCAGGTGGCCAACTCGTTCATGGGACGCGCCGGACTGATCAACTCCGGTGGCGGTTCCAAGGGCCATTCCGATATGGGTGAAGCCGTGCGCACCGCCGTCATCAACAAGCGGGCCGGCGGTATGGGCCTGATCTCCGGCCGCAAGGCGTTCCAGAAGCCGCTGAAGGAAGGTATCGAGCTGCTCAATGCCGTGCAGGATGTCTATCTCTCCAAGGACGTGACGATCGCCTGACAGGCTCGTCGAACGTTAGACGTTCGCCAATCGTTGCAGAAGCCCGGCCATGGCCGGGCTTTTTTTCGCCCCGATATCAGCAAGTTGCCCAAATCGAACGGATGCGACTTTAGTCGGGAGACTTAAGTTGAATTGTCTGACAAAGTCGCTTTCTCTACCGTGCAAGGCGTGTTCGATGATAACGCTATCATTTGGTTCCCACCGGGGGCGGCGCATCGGGTTGCGCTTTGCATGTGGGACAACGGTAAGAGGGAGACGCATCATGAAAGCGATTTTGGGTAAGACCTGTCTGGCCGTGCTGACCAGTGCCGCCATCGGCGTATCGGCTTCCGCCCAGGCCGCCGAGGATTGTCCGCTGCCGGGCAACCTGCGCGTCGTGATCGGTTCGACGTCGACCGGCGGCGATACCTACCAGGTATCCAGCATGGTGGTCGATCAGTTGGCCGAGCAGCTCGACATCAACGCCAAGGTCGACGCCGTCGGTGTCATGCCCGGCTTCCAGGCGCTGGAGCGTAGCCGCCAAGGCAACACGATCATGATCTTCCACGACGGCTCCTACCTGGGTCACCTCTACGGCGTGAACGGCTATCCCGACATCTTCAGCAAGTTCGTCGTCGGGCCGACCATCGCCATCAACCCGGGCAACGCTTATCTGGTGCCGAAAAGCTCGCCGTACCAGTCGATGAGCGACATCATCGAAGCGGCCGGTAACGGCAAGCAGGTGAAGGTCGCCATTCAGCCGGGCGGTGTTTCCGAGATCGGCTTTACCGCATTGAAAAATGCTGTGCGGATGCAGTATCCGGGCAAGGAGAGCAACATCGTTGCCGTCAACACCGGCTCCCAGGCGGACAAGAACCAGCTGCTGTTCGACGGGGCGGTGGACGTGATCAACGGTTCGGTCCAGGCCAACGAGCAGTACACTCAGCTGCCCGCCGACGACCAGAAGGCGATGCGCTTCGTCTGGATCACGGCTCGCGAGAAGACTATTGCCCAGACCAACGAAGAGGGCATGGGTGATACCACGCGCGAGCAGTTGCTGCAGTACGTGACGCCGAACGCCAGCGTGCCGATGAGCGAGGATCAGGACTTTACCTTCGATAAGGAGTTCTTCCTGCTGTACAACAAGGACATGGATCCTGCCGCGATCGACTGCATCGACAATGCCCTGGCCGACGTGTACGAGGGGGACGAGCTCCAGGAGCAGCTGAAGCGTTCGTTCTTCGTGCCCGACTACAAGCCTACCCAGGAAGCGGCCAGCTATCTGGAAGAGAAGAACGACGAATACAAGACCATCATCAGCGACCTGAAGGGCTGATCCTGCCGCGTGCCGGCCGGCGAACGTCGGCCGGCACGATTCGTTTCCACCACTGATGCCGCCGGTGACGCCCGGCGCAGGAGCCGCTTTCCATGGAAAGCCAATGGCTGTCGCTGCTCGATGTCAGCATCGACTTCGACCAATCGCATCTCTTCTTTCCCCGCATCGTCACCTGGATCCTGGTCATCCTGCTGGCGATGATCGTGATCACCCGCTATCGACTGCTGGTGCCCGGCCTGAAGCGTGCCGGCCGTGTGCTGGCAGGGCGCGAGGGCGAGTTCGACCACAAGCGCTTCTTCGGCACGCTGGCGTTGACGACGGCCTACTTCTACTTGATGAGCGTGCTGAGCGACGTGTTTCCCAACACCGGCTACAGCTTCCTGATCATGTCGGTGGCATTTGTGTTCCTGCTGTCGCTTCTGTACGTCGATCATTTGACGCGGCGCCTGTTCGTGATTCTCGTACTGAATGCGCTGATCGCGCCGGCGCTGGCCTGGTACGTGTTGGCACAGTTGTTCCGCATCACCTTGCCCTGATCTTTTTAGCCTGACCATCGGAGACTCGTCTCATGGATATCCTGTCTCACCTCACGCCGATGTTCTTCGGGCTGATCGCCGCGGGAACCCTGATCGGTATCATCTTCGGCGCGATTCCCGGCATGACCGCCACCATGGCGGTGGCCGTCTGTCTGCCGCTGACCTACGCCTTCGGGCTCGAGAATGGCATCGCGCTGCTGCTGGGGCTCTACGTCGGCGGCATTTCGGGCGGGATGGTTCCCGCCGTGCTGATCAACATTCCCGGTACGCCCTCGTCGATCACGACCACCTTCGACGGCTACCCGATGGCCAAGCGCGGTGAAGGCGAGCGCGCGCTCAAGATCGGTATCGTCGCTTCGGTCTTCGGCGGTCTGTTCAGCGCCGCGGTGCTGTTCTTCTTCGCGCCGGTGCTGGCGGACTTCGCGATCAAGTTCTCCTACGTCGAGAAGTTCCTGATCATTCTGCTGGCGCTGACGGTGATCGCCTCGCTCTGCTCCAACATGCTGATGGGTATCTTCAGCGGCGTGCTCGGTGTCTGGCTCAGCCTGATCGGTACCTATTCGATCACCGAGGGCGGCAACGGCGAAACCCGACTGATGTTCGATTTCATGGAGTACTACCTGATCGACGGCTTCTCGCTGCTGCCGGTGCTGATCGGTATCTTCGGCCTGACCACCGTTCTGCTGGATGCCGAGAAAGGCTTCAAGGACGAGACCGGCCAGGGGCCGATTTCGCTCAAGGGCGGCGCGAAGTTCAAGTTCAACGTGTTCAAGGGGCAACTGCTCAACCTGGTGCGCTCGTCGAGCATCGGCACCTTCGTCGGGATCCTGCCGGGCGTCGGCGGCAGCGCCGCTTCGGTGCTGGCCTACAGCCAGGAGAAGAACTTCTCGCGGGACTCTTCCCAGATGGGCAAGGGCGCGCCGCAGGGGATCGTCTCTTCGGAATCTTCCAACAACGCCTTGACCGGGGGCGCGCTGGTGCCGCTGCTCTCGCTGGGCATCCCGGGGGATTCCACTACCGCGATCCTGATCGGCGCCTTCACGCTGCAGGGCATTCAGGTCGGTCCGCTGTTCATCGGCAACAATATCAATACCTGGTATCTGATGATCATCGCCCTGCTGGCGGCCAACGTGCTGATGTTCGGCATCATGTACTTCGCGATCCGCCACATCGCCAAGGTGATCGAGGTGCCGAAGTACATCCTCTATCCGCTGATCATCATGATGTGCGTGGTCGGCGCCTACGCGATCAATTACGGCATCATGTTCGATGTCTGGACACTGCTGATCTTCGGGATCTTCGGCTGGGTCGCTCACAAGATCGGCCTGGAGACGGTGCCGCTGATCATCGGCTTCATCCTGGGCAAGTCGGCGGAGGTCTACTTCGTCAAGAGCATCGAGTCCTACGGCAACCTGTCGATCTTCTTCACCAAGAGCCCGATCGCCATGTTCCTGTGGGTGCTGATCGCCATCTCGCTGGCCTTCGCGATCTATCTGCGTCTACGCAACCGCCGGCAGCCGACCGTCGAAAGCTGAGCCAGACCTGCAACGCAAAGCGCCCACGCCATCGAGGATGGCGTGGGCGCTTTTCATCGGGATGACGAACGATCAGTCGGCGCTGAGCTTGCGCACCTGATTGAGGTTTTCCATCGTCGTCAGACACGCCTCGGCCGCTTCGCGCCCCTTGGTCAGGAAGTGCTGCTGGAAGAAGGCGGCATGCGCCTCGTGCTCATGGAAGTGATGCGGCGTCAGCACGGCGGAAAGCACCGGCACTTCCTGCTCGATCTGCAGCGACATCAGTGCGTCGATCACCGCGGTGGAGACGAAGTCGTGACGATAGATGCCGCCGTCGACGACGAACCCGGAGGCGACGATGGCGGCGTAACGGCCGCTCTTGGCCAGCAGTTTGGCCTGCAGCGGGATCTCGAACACACCGGGAACGGTGAAGGTATCGACCTGTTCCACGGAGAAACCGCGCTCGGCGACGGCATCCAGGAAGGCACTGTGGCAGTTGCCGACGATATCGCCGTGCCAGTCGGCGCGAATGAAGGCGATGCGTTGCGACAGCGTCTGGGAGGAGAGCTGCGGCGGATAGGGCTGATTCATGGTCGTTTCCTATTCAGATGACCGAGGTCACGTTAACCAGAATCAGGGCTGCGGATCCGCTTGGAAATCACGGGAGGCGGTTGGCATGGGCGTGAATTGGTGAAAATCACCGATAGCCACGCAAGGCTGACCGAGTCGTCGTAGCAAGTGGAACCGTTCTCTTTCATCCGGACTGTGACCGTCGGCTTCGGAATCTCACCGAATCTGCTGACCTTGATGGCGCTAGCCATCAAGCGCTCGCGGGCTGAGAGGCTGGCGTGTCTTTTTCACGCCGCATCATTACCGCCGGTGGGGACTTTCACCCCGCCCTGAGAACCGATTGCGGCGAACCGCAATCCGCCGATAGTCTACGCCGTTCCTGGCCCGCGAGAAAGTCGGAGTCGAGGGCGCTTGTGGTATCGTGAGGCGGCCAAGCCGAGCCGGATTCGACCTCTCAGAATTCGATCTTCTCAAAACATGGAAGCGTGCATGAACGAGCGCAACGAAAACGCCGATATTGCCTTGATGACGGAAATTGCCACCCTCTATTACACCGAGGGGGAAACGCAGGAAGTCATCGCCAATCGGCTGGGGATCTCTCGCGTCAAGGCGGGGCGGTTGCTCAAGCGCGCGCAGGCCGAAGGGATCGTCGACGTTCGGGTTCGCCAGCACCCTGCGGTCAGCGCGGAAATCGAGCAGGCGCTCAAACGCCGTTTCGGGATCAAGCGCGCACTGATCGCCCTCGATCACGCCGATGCCGACGTCCAGCGGGCCAACGTGGCCAGTCTGGTGGCCGACCATCTTTCCCGGCAGCTGAGCGACGGGGCGATCGTCGCCGTCGGCATGGGCCGCAACGTCGGCGCGGTGGCGGACAACGTCTTCGAGCAGGGCCAGCGCCAGTGTTCCTTCGTCTGCGCCATCGGGGGATCGGTGCGGGCCGGGGAGTACATGAACCCGGACCATATCTGCCGACGGCTGGCGATCAAGTTCGGCGGCGACAGCGAAACGCTCTACGCGCCGGCCCTGGTGCAGAATCTCGAACTGCGCGATGCGATGTACGAAAATCCGACCATTCGCCAGACGCTGGACCGCGCCCGGCGCGCCGATCTCGCCCTGATCGGCATTGGTGATCTCAGCGAGAACAGCAACATGGTGCGGATGGGCTGGTTCACGCCTCAGGAGACCGCCGAGGCGCGGCTATCCGGTACCGTCGGTGACATGATGGGTTACGACTTCATCGATATCTACGGCCGCCCGTCGCTGACGCCGATGCAGGGGCGCGTGATCGGCCTGACGATCACCGATCTGGCGCGAATTCCGGATGTCATCGCCATCGCCGCCGAGAACACCAAGGCGGCCGGCATTCTCGGGGCCCTGCGCACCGGCGTGATCGATACGCTGGCGACCAGCGTCACCAATGCACACACCATTCTGCGCCTGGATGAAGCGACGCGGGTCGACGACGAGCCAGCCTGATCGCCACGCCGCGCGACCCGTCGTGTAACGGATTCGCCAACGAAAAACGCCCGGCCAAGGCCGGGCGTTTCATTGCTTGCTTCAACGTGCGATCTTCAACATACGATCTTCAACGTGCAATCGAGGCGCTGTCGATCAACCCAGCAGCGTCTCGGCGCGGGCGACGACATTGTCGACGGTGAAGCCGAAGTGCTTGAACAGATCGCCGGCCTTGCCTGATTCGCCGTAGGTCGTCATGCCGATGACGTCGCCGTCGAGGCCGACGTACTTGTACCAGGTCGACGGAATCGCCGCTTCCACCGCCAGTCGCGAGCGGACCGACTTGGGCAGCACGGACTCGCGATAGCTCTCGTCCTGCTCGTCGAAGGCGCTGGTGCACGGCATGGAAACCACGCGAACCTTCTTGCCCTTGCCTTCGAGCGCCTTGGCGGCGTCCATCGCCAGGCCGACTTCGGAGCCGGTGGCGATCAGGATGAGTTCCGGCTGGCCGCCTTCGGCATCTTTCAGCACGTAGCCGCCGCGGCGGATGTTCTTCAGCTGCGCCTCGTCACGCGTCTGCGCCGGCAGATCCTGACGCGAGAAGATCAGCGCCGTCGGCCCCGTTTCGCGCTTCAGGCCCTCGACCCAGGCGGCCGTGGTTTCGGTGGCATCGCACGGGCGCCAGGTCGCCAGGCCCGGCAGGTTGCGCAGGTCAGCCAGCTGTTCGACCGGCTGGTGTGTCGGGCCATCTTCGCCCAGACCGATGGAGTCGTGGGTGAAGACGTGGATGATGCGAGTGTGCGACAGCGAGGACATGCGCACGGCGTTGTGCATGTACTCCATGAAGACCAGGAAGGTGGCGTCATAGGGAATGAAGCCGCCATGCGTGGCGATGCCGTTGGCGATCGCGCCCATGCCGAATTCGCGCACGCCGTAGTGCAGGTAGCCGCCGTTGAAGTCTTCCTTGGTGATCGCCTTGGCGCCTTTCCACAGGGTCAGGTTGGACGGTGCCAGGTCGGCACTGCCGCCGAACAGTTCGGGCAGGTTCGGCCCCAGCTCGTTGAGCACACCCAGCGAGGCCTTGCGGGAAGCGGTGGTCTCGGCCTTCTCCTGAGCCGCCTTGATCAGGGCATCACCGTCGAAGCCGGCCGGCAGTTCGCCGTTGTAGCGGCGCTTGAGCTCCTTGGCGAGTTCCGGATGCGCCTTTTCATAGGCGGCCAGCTTCTCGTCGTATTCCGCTTCGAGCTTGCGGCCCTTGTCGCGGGCGTCCCACGCCTGGTAGTACTCGTCAGGGATCTGGAACGCGGGATATTCCCAGCCCAGCTCCTTGCGCGCGGCCGCGACTTCGTCTTCACCCAGGGCGGCGCCGTGGCTCTCTTCCTTGCCGGCCTTGTTGGGCGAGCCGAAGCCGATCACGGTCTTGCAGATAATCAGCGTGGGCTTGTCGGTGACGCGCTTGGCTTCCTCGATCGCCTTGTTGATCTGCTCGGCGTCGTGGCCGTCGACATCGCGGATCACGTGCCAGTGGTAGGCCTCGAAGCGCTTGCCGGTATCGTCGGTGAACCAGCCTTCGACTTCGCCGTCGATGGAGATACCGTTGTCGTCGTAGAACACGACCAGGTTGCCCAGGCCGAGCGTACCGGCCAGCGAGCACGCTTCGTGGCTGATGCCTTCCATCAGACAGCCGTCGCCGGCGAAGACCCACACGCGGTGATCGACGATCTCGTGACCGTCACGGTTGAACTGCGCGGCCAGCGTGCGTTCGGCAATGGCCATGCCGACACCGTTGGCCAGACCCTGGCCGAGCGGGCCGGTGGTGGTCTCGATGCCGCGCGTGTAGCCGTGCTCCGGGTGGCCGGGTGTCTTCGAGCCCAGCTGGCGGAAGTTTTCGAGCTCCTTCATCGGCAGGTCGTAACCGGTCAGATGAAGCAGCGAATAGTGCAGCATCGAGCCGTGACCGTTGGAGAGAATGAAACGGTCGCGATCTTCCCAGTCCGGGTTGGCCGGGTTGTGCTTGAGATGGTCGTTCCACAGGACTTCCGCGATATCGGCCATGCCCATCGGCATGCCGGGATGGCCGGAGTTGGCCTTCTGCACGGCGTCCATGGAAAGCGCGCGGATAGCGTTGGCTAGCTGACGACGAGATGGCATTGGCTTTCGGATCCCCTGGGTTGTCAATGAATGATGGTCGTAAATGGATGATGGAGCGAGACGCGATCTGGCGCTCAATTCGACTTAAGCAGCGAGGCTTCGTTCACGATCGCCTCGAATGCGGCTGGATCATGTGCGAACCGCCCCAGAAACAGCCCGTCGACCTGTCCTGCCAGCCGAGTCAACAGGTCGGGGCCGGCACTGCCGCCATAGATCACGCTGGCTGAAGGATGCGCGTCCAGATGCTCGCGCAACCCCTGGCAGACTGCCGCAATGTGCGCAAGCGATGCCGGTTGTGCTGCACCGATGGCCCAGTGAGGCTCGTAGGCGATCACCAGTGGCTGAGACCGCTGCGCGGGCGTCGCCAACGACAGCGCCGAATCGATCTGGTCACGGCAGTCGGCAACGGCATCCAACGGATCGCCACGGTCAGACTCGCCGATGCACAGCACCGGTATCAAGTCATGCGCCAGAGCCACCTGGGTCTTGGCGGCGACGATATCGGCATCTTCCCCGAACAGGCGTCGCCGTTCGGCGTGGCCGATCTCGACGTAGCGGCATCCCATTTCGGCCAGCATGGCCCCACTCACCTCGCCAGTATAAGCACCGTGCGGCGACTGATACAGGTTTTGGCCGCCGACACCGACGGGCGTACCGGCAAAACATTCGAGGACCGGGGGCAGGGCGGGGAAGCTGGGCAGCACGAACAGCGCCACCCGGCCGTCCTGAACGGCCGGGTGGCGAGAAAGGTTATCGGCGACCTGGCGGCACCAGGTCACCGTCTGGGCGTAGCCGAAATACATCTTGAAGCTGATGCCCAGCGTGATCGGAGGCTTTGCCATGTGGTTATCGAGTCGCTCCTTGATTCGTCGCTGATCGGTTCGTCGCCGCCCGGTGCGCTGGCGTCTGGTTCAGTGCCGATCGACGACGGGCTGAATGGCGCCGACGATCAGGGACAGCGAGATCGCCCCCGGATCGGGCGTACCGAGACTCTTCTCGGCCAGCGGCCGTGCGCGGCCCATCTTCGGTTTCATGTCGGCCGTGGCCTGGGCCGCGGAGGCCGAGGCATTGACCGCCTTGCGCCAGGCCTGCGGGAAATCGTCGCCGGCAGCGACGGCCCGTTCGAGCGTCTCGCTGAACGGTACCAGCGCATCGACCAGCGTCTTGTCGCCGAGCCTGGCCTTGCCGAAGGTCATGACGTCTTCTCTGGCCTTGGTGATCCCCTGCGCATAGCGTTCCGGGGTCGGCTCGTCCTCGTCGCCGAGCGTCACGCTCAGAGCGTTGAGCATGACGCCCCAGATGGCGCCGGAGGTGCCGCCCGCGCGATCCGCCCAGGCTTCTGCCGCCAAGCGTAGCAGAGTGCCGGCGCCAGCGTTGCGGCTGACGGCGTCTTCTGCGGCCAGTTCGGCCGCGACGGCGCCGCGCTGCATGCCGATGCCGTGATCACCGTCTCCGGCGATGGCGTCGAGTCGACCCAGCTCCTCGCCCTTCTGGTCGATGAGCTTGCGCGTCGCGCTCAAGGCCTGGTAGAGGCAGCGAGCGGCGGCGATCGATACCTCGCTCGCGGGCGGGATGGCGTCGGCATCGGGGATGTCCAGCTCGGAAGCATCGATCGGTGGCGCGGCTTCGAGACTGCCCTTGCGATAGGCCGGGGCATCCGCCGGCGCTTTCCACAGCCGCTCCAGTTCCTCGTCGAGCCAGAACAGGGTCAGCGAGGCGCCGGCCATGTCGAGACTGGTCACCAGTTCCCCCACTTCCGGCTCGACGATCTCCAGGCCGGCTTCCGTCAGCAGTTGATTGACCCGACGATAGACCACGAACAGCTCTTCGTACTTGATCGACCCCAGGCCGTTGAGCAGTACCGAAGCTCGAGCCCCCTTGACGCTGTCGATGCCATCGGGAATCTCTTCCATCAGGTGAGAAACGAGCAGTTCCGCCAGCGCATCGGCAGTGGGTACATCCTGTTCGCTGATGCCCGGCTCGCCGTGGATGCCCAGCCCGACCGCCATCTTGCCCGCTGGCACATGGAACAGTGCATCCTTCGCCCCCGGCAGCGTACAGCCATCGAACGCCACGCCCATCGAGCGCGTGCGGAAATTGGCCGCGCGCGAGACGCGAACCACCTCCTCGAGGGAATAACCGGCCTCGGCCGCTGCCGCCGCGACCTTGAACACGGTCAGGTCACCGGCGATCCCGCGGCGTTTGTGAATCTCTTCCTGGTCTGCGCTGGAAACATCGTCGATGACGGCGACGATCTCGCAGGGAATGCCTTCGCGAATCAGGCGTTCCCGTGCCTGGCCGAAGTGAAGGACGTCACCGGCGTAGTTGCCGAAACTGAGCAGCACCCCGGCGCCGTTGTTGGCTGCCTTGCAGACGTTGTAGACCTGCTGCGCCGACGGCGAGGCGAACAGGTTGCCCATCACCGCGCCGTGGGCCAGGCCCTGGCCGACCAGCCCGGCGAAAGCGGGGTAGTGTCCCGATCCGCCACCGATCACGACTGCCACGGTGCCCGGCTTGCTGCGCGTACTGCGAATGACGCCGCCAGGAACCTGACAGACGCGTTGCGCGTGCGCCGCGACGAAGCCTTCGGTCGCTTCGTCGACGAAATTCACTGGGTCGTTGTAAAGGCGTGTCATGACCGACGCTCCCACAGGTTGGGTAAATGCCGCGCTGGAAAGTCCCGCTGTGCTTCGACTTTTCAGCTGTTGAGTATTTGATCCTTTGATGCACATTTGGTTTGTGTGCGGTATGTCGACCATCATAGCGACGCCAGAAGGCGGCGATATGCGACTTTGGTGGCGATGAGGACGCCATTGCGGCGGGTTTTGATACGCTCAAGGAGCGATGACACCCCTCGCCACCACGGCATTCAGGGCTTTTTCGTCCGCTTTTTGCGCTGTCGTTATGATCATATGAATAAAATTTGTTCATATGAGCGGAGTGGGTCTATGATGGCGTCGTCGACTGAACAGGAGGCGAGCAATGGCTCAGAAATGGCGGGTAGCGCTGGGATGTGATGAAGCGGCCTACGAGATGAAGCAGGCGATGATTGAGCATGTCAGGTCGCTGGGGCACGAAGTCGAGGACTTCGGAACCCACGATGCACAGCCGGTTCTCTATCCGGATATCGCCTTCGAAGTGGCGCAAGCCATCGCCGACGGGCGTTTCGACCGCGGCATCCTGATGTGTGGCACGGGTATCGGCGTGGCGATCTCGGCCAACAAGGTGCCGGGCATTCGGGCGGCCCAGGCGCACGACACCTACTCGGCAGAGCGGGCGCGCAAGAGTAACGATGCGCAGATCGTCACCATGGGCGCGCGCGTGATCGGCATCGAACTGGCCAAGACGATTGCCGAGACGTTCCTGAGCAGCGAGTTCGACCCGGGTGGGCGATCACAGCCAAAGGTGGACCGGATCGAGGCTTACGAGCGCGATCATCGCTAATCGCCCGAATCTCGGAAGTCTGGTCCTGGGAAGAGATTGCACGACATGCCGCAAGCCGGGCATGTCGTGCATTTTTTTGTGTGGTTTCCCTGGTGTCGCCTCGCTCGTGGCGGTGTACCGACATTCGATGTCCTCAACACATGAGGTTGGGATAAGAGATGTTCGTTGTAGGGCTATGTTCATATGATTATGTTTTAGAACTTTTGATCGTTGCGTATTTTTGCAGCATAAATGAATTCATATTGCGGATTTTTTTAATTTTATGAGTAAAAACAATGGCTTTTTTCTTTACCCTCCCAAAGTCTAGATTGCTTGGTCGGCACCAAAGACCGTAAATGACCCCTGAAAAGCATTGTGCATATGATCTTTGTTGATTCATGTGCTGTGTGGGCAAAGGGATCATCACTCAGGAGGCGTCCCCATGAAGATCGTCAGAGCTGGCGTCGTGCTGGCATTCAGCGTGCTGGCATCAGCCATGATGGTATCCGCGGCCCAGGCCGAGGGTCCGGGCACGGAAAAAGCCGACAGCTATCGATTCGTCCTGGTGCCCAAGGTGGTGCATCCCTGGTTCGACAAGGTCAACCAGGGCGCCCAGCAGGCCGCGGCGGCCATTGAGGCACAGACCGGCTCCGAGGTCGACATTCAGTACTCGGCGCCGCAGAGCGCCAACGTCGCCCAGCAGAACGAAATCATCGAACGCGCCATCTCGACTCGCCCTGACGGCATCATCGTCGACCTGCTCGATCCTAGCGGTAACCGCACGGTGCTGCAGGAAGCGCAAGAGCAGGGAATCCCGATCACGCTGTTCGATTCGATCAACCCTGAAGGAATGAACCTGACGACGATCGGTAGCGACTTCTGCGAGCAGGCGGAAATGGCGGCCAATCGTCTGGTCGAGTTGCTGGATGGTAAAGGTCAGGTAGCGATCATGATGGGCGTGCCCACGGCCCCCAACCACGCCGAGCGCGCCCGTTGCGCACAGGCGGTCTTCGATTCGCACGACGGTATAGAGGTCGTTGCGACCGGTGTCGACAACGATGACATCAATACGGCGCAGCAGCAGGCCTCCGCCATCATGCAGGCCAATCCCGACCTGGACGGCTGGGTCGCCTCCGACGCGGCGGGGCCGGTAGGGATTGGTCAAGCGATCAAGGAGGCCGACAAGGTCGGCAAGGTCCAGTTGGTCGGCCTCGACGATCTCAGCCAGATGCTCGTGCTGATCAAGGAAGGGGTGGCGGATTCGTCGTCCGCTTCACGGCCCACCATGCAGGGCTACTGGTCGGTGATCAACATGTGGCAGTTGGCCACGGGGGCGATCACGCCTAATCACATCGATACCGGCAACGTCATGATCACGCCCGATAACGTCGATTCATTCACGGAGTGATATCGCCGGCCGCTTCTGGCTGCGGCAGAGGTGCCGCGTACGGAAGCGGCCGGCTGAATGTACCGGTGTCCGGTAGATGTATCGGTATCAGATGGATGTATCGGTACCAGGTAGATGTATCAGCAGGAGGGCGGCAATGGCGTATCTTAACGTCGACCACGTCAGCAAGATGTACCCTGGGGTCAAGGCGCTGGACGACATCGTGCTCGAAATCGAGATGGGCAAGGTCCACACGCTGGCGGGTGAAAATGGCGCTGGCAAGTCGACTCTGGTCAAGATGCTGACCGGTACCGAGAGACCGACTCAGGGGCGGGTCATGATCGATGATCAGGATGCCGCGCACCACGCCTCTCTCTACAAGACCATTGCGTACGTGCCCCAGGAGATCAATCTGTTCGGCAACCTGACCGTTGCCGAGAATCTGTTCATGCCCTTTTCGCGCTCCCATCATGGCGGCTTGTTGTTTCGGCGGCGAGCGCTCGAGCAGGCCGCCAGGCCTTGGATCGAGCGTTTCAAGATTGCCGCGCAGCCGGGAGACAAGGTTCGACATATCTCGATCTCCGATCAGCAGCTGTTGCAGATCGCGCGCGCCTGCACCAACGAGTCGATGAAGATCCTGATTCTCGATGAGCCGACCTCGTCGTTAACGGAAACCGAAGTCGAGCGGGTCTTTCGCGTCGTGCGCGACGTGGTGGCGTCGGGATGCGGGGTGGTGTTCATCTCGCACAAGTTCGACGAGATGTTCTCCATCAGCGACACCATCAGCGTGCTGCGCAACGGGCGCAAGATCGACACGCAGCCAGCATCCAAACTGGACCATCGCCAGCTAGTCGAGCTGATGTCCGGTCAGGAGGTCAAGACCGATGCCCGCCTGCAGCCGGAAGGAGGCAGCGGAGAGGTCATCCTTCAGGCCGAAGGATTGAGTGGCAAAGGATTCGAGGATGTCTCCTTCTCGCTGCGCCGAGGCGAAATCCTGGGGTTCGCCGGGTTGGTCGGCGCCGGCCGTTCCGAGGTGATGCAGACGCTGTTCGGTTACCTCCCGGCGCGTGCCGGAATGGTGCAGGTTCAGGGGCAGGAGTGGCGGCTGGGAGATACGCATTACTCCATCCGAAATGGGCTCTTTTATCTTTCCGAGGAGCGCAAGTATCACGGGATCTTTCCGGGGCAGAGTGTGCGTCGCAATATCGGCATGGCGCTGTTTGGCGGTACTGCGCGTGGCGGCATGATCGATGCGCGACGCGAGCGCGAGCGGGTGGCATCGATCGTGAAGGATTACGACATCAAGACGCCCACCATGAACAAGAACATCGCGTTCCTTTCGGGAGGAAACCAGCAGAAAGCCATCATCGGCCGTGCCATGGCCTGCGATCCTCGGGTATTGATCTTCGACGAGCCCACCAAGGGGATCGATATCCGCACCAAGATGGAGATCTATCGGCTGATGAAAGAACTGGCCGAGCGCGGCGTGGGGATCATCCTGGTGTCGTCGGAAATGGATGAACTCCAACGCTGCGCCAATCGCATCATCACCATGTATGAAGGACGAGTCAGTGGTGAATTTCATATCGACCAGGCCAGCGGTAACGCCCTCGTCGGCGCCATCCATGGTCATGAAGGAGACGGGCATGCTGCGTAAGGCAATGGGGTTCATGGTCAGCAATCCGCTCAGCGGCGTCGTCAGCGTGTTGGCGATCATCGTGGTCGCCGCCTCGTTACTGTCGGAGAACTTCCTCAATAGCTACAACCTGGTGATCATCGCTCGTGCGCTGGCGTTCATCGGCATCATTACCATCGCCCAGTCGATGTTGATGATCCTCGGCGAGCTGGATCTGTCGCTCGGTGCCATCGGCGGCTTCTGCGGAGTCATCGGCGGCATTCTGATGGTGAAGATGGGGCTGGATCCCTGGCTGGCATTTGCGCTGTGTCTGGTCATTGGGGCCGTGTTCGGGCTGATCAACGGCTTGCTGGTGACGCTGCTTCGCCTGCCGTCTCTGGTGCTGACGATCGGGATGGCCGGAGTCTACGGCGGTCTCAATCTGGTCATCACCAAGGGCGTCGCGATTACCGGCATACCAGCCGATATCGGATTTCTTGGCAGCGGAAAATGGCTCGGCCTGCCGATCCCTTTCTGGGTCATGCTGGTATTTCTCGCCGTGGCTTGCTTCATTACGCTGAAGACGCCATTCGGGCGTTACATGTATGCGGTGGGCAGCAACCTTTCGGCGGCCAAGATGCTCGGTATCCGCACCGACCGCGTGCGCGTGGGCGTGTTCGCCTTCGCTGGCTTTCTCGCTGCCCTTGCGGGGATGCTGATGGTCGCCCGATTGGGGTCGGCGCAACCCTCCATCGGCGACTCCTGGGTGCTGGGGCCGATCGCTGCCTCGGTCATTGGCGGGGTGCCTACCACCGGCGGGATCGGTACGCCTCTGGGTGCCATCTTCGGTGCCGCGATCATCGGCATCATCGAGAACATCATCGTATTGCTCGGCATCTCGCCTTACTGGCAGTCGATGGTCAGTGGCGCGATCGTGGTAGTAGCCATCGCGCTCGATTCCATCTCGCGGCGCTATTTCAAGCGGGATTGAAAGGGGCTACAGGTGGAAAGAATCGATTCATCGGAGCGATGACAGGCGAGGCAATTGAAAATGCAAAGAAGAAATGAGTGGTTGAGCACGAAGCGCTACCAAAAAGTGTTGCTGGGAGCGGTCGCTGGCGCCGTGGCGCTTGCAACGGTGCAGGTAGAAGCACAGACGCTAGACCAGAATTTTGACGGCAAGGATCATTACCGCTTCGTGATCGTCCCTAAAGCCGTAGCGCCTTGGTTTGATAGCGTGAACGCTGGCGCAGAACAGGCGGCGCGGATGATCGAGGCGCAGAGCGGCGCCGAGGTGGAAATCGTCTATAGCGCGCCCCAGGAGTCGCAGGTGGCTATCCAGAATCAGATACTCGAACAGGCCATCGCCACTCGGCCGGATGGCATCGCTGTCGACCCCCTGGATGCCAACGCCAATCGTGCCATTCTGCAGGAAGCACTTGATCAGGGAATCAAAGTAGTGATCTTCGACTCGCCGGCACCGGAGGGGCTCGAGGTCAGCAGCGTTGGCAACGATTTTTGCGAGCAGGCTCAGATCGCGTCGCGACGACTGGTTGAACTGTTAGGAGAAGAGGGGCAGGTCGCGATCATGATGGGAACGCCAACCGCGCCCAATCATGCTATCCGTGTGCGTTGCCACCAAGCCGTATTCTCCGAATATCCCGATATTGAGGTCGTCGCTACGGGTATCAACAATGACAGTATCGTACAGGCCCAGAACCAGGCGGCGACAATCATGCAGGCACATCCCGATCTCGATGGCTGGGTTGTCTCCGAAGCGTCCGGTCCTATTGGTATCGGTCAAGCATTGAAAGAGGGGGGCAAAGTGGGGGAGGTACAACTTGTCGGTCTCGAAAGACTACCGGAAATGTTGCAGCTCGTTGAGGAAGGTGTGGCCGATTCTACTGTGGCCAATCGTCCGGAGGCGCAGGGCTACTGGACCGTTCAGGCATTATGGCAACAGGTATTGGATATCGCTGCGCCGGATTATATGGATACCGGAGTCGATCTGATTACCCGCGATAATTTGGGTGATTTTCAGTGAAATCGTAAAACTCTTTCGCTGTATCGACGGCGCGGCCAAAAGCCGCGCCGTTATTTTTTGATCGAGAAGACGCTCGTGAACGATGCTTGGTTGTTCATATGTTCGCAATTTGCTCATTTTAACCCCATTTTAATACTTTCAACGTGGCCGTTTCGCCACGAAAGATACGTAAAAACTTTGGTCGTAGCTCTTTGAATCAAGGTTTTAAAAATCAATATAAATCAATACATTATATTTTATTTGCCTAAAGTCTTAGGCCTGATTTATCGCACTTGCATTGATGTCCCTTTGTGGATTGCGCTAAAAACATATGACCGAAGTTTGAACATGTGTTTATCCACGGGAGATCTTCCATGAGCGAGTCCACCGCCACGTCCACGCAAACGGCTTCCACTGGCGATATCCCCAAGACGATGAAGGCGGTGGTCGCCTATGCGCCCGGAGACTATCGCTACGAGGAAGTGCCGGTTCCCGAGATCGATGCCAAGGAGATCCTGGTCAAGGTCGAGGGGTGCGGTATCTGCGCCGGCGATATCAAGTCCTACGATGGCGCGCCCAGCTTCTGGGGCGACGAGACGCAGCCGGCCTATATCAAGGCGCCGATGATCCCCGGTCACGAGTTCATCGGCCGGGTGGTGAAGGTCGGTGACGAGGTCGAGGGGTATGCGGTCGGCGACCGCGTGATCTCCGAGCAGATCGTGCCGTGCTGGAACTGCCGTTTCTGCGGCCGCGGCCAGTACTGGATGTGCGAAAAGCATGATCTCTACGGCTTCCAGAACAACGTCAACGGCGGCATGGCCGAGTACATGAAGTTCACCAAGGAGGCGATCAACTACCACGTCCCCGAGGAGCTGCCGCTGGAGAAGGCGATCCTGATCGAGCCTTACGCGTGTTCGCTGCATGCAGTGCAGCGCGCGAAGATCGAGCTGGGCGATGTGGTGGTGCTGTCCGGTGCCGGCACGCTGGGGCTCGGCATGGTCGGCGCGGCCAAGAAGGCGGGCGCCGAGAAACTGATCGTGCTCGATCTGTTCGACGACCGCCTGGAACTGGCGAAGAAGTTCGGTGCCGACCTGACCCTCAATCCCAAACGCGACGATGTGGTTTCGATCATCAAGGAGATGACCGAAGGCTACGGCTGCGACGTCTACATCGAGGCGACCGGGCACCCCAAGTCGGTGGAGCAGGGGCTGTCGATGATCCGCAAGCTGGGCCGCTTCGTCGAGTTCAGCGTGTTCAAGGATCTGGTCAGCGTCGACTGGAGCATCATCTCCGACCGCAAGGAGCTCGATGTGCTCGGCTCGCACCTCGGCCCTTACTGCTATCCGCTGGTCATCGAGGGCATCCGTAAAGGCGACTTCCCCACCGAAGGCGTCGTCACCCACAAGTTGCCGCTGGAGAAATACGAGGAAGGTTTCGAGCTCATGAAGAACGGTTCGAAGTCACTCAAGATCGTATTGATTCCCTGAGTGTGATTCGTGCCAGGCGACGAGCGGTTTCGTCGCCCGGCGCAGACGAGCGGCAGCAGAAGTTTCGTGGCAGAGATTTCGCAGAAGAGGGCTCGCAGTGATGAGTGCAACAGTTGCCAGTCGGCCCGCGGCGCCGAAGAAGCTGAAAGGACGTCTGGTCATCGGCGCCTGTGTGGTCGTGGTGCTGGCGGCGATGGCCTGGGATACCAAGGTCGTCGAGATTGGCACCGAGGCCGAGCTGGCCGGCGGGTTTTCCGCCGAAACCTATGGCGGAGAGCACTTTCCGGCCATTCGGGACAGCGTCGAGGCGCGTGCCGTCGAGGCCGGCGAGCTGGCGTCCGCCGTTCTCGAGGACTCGTCCGCGGCAGGGCAGAAATATGGCGTCGGCGAGAGTTTCGGGCCAGTGGTGCCGGTGACCTTCACCGGGACGTTCGGCGAGGCCCGTTCGGGCATCTATACGGTCGAGGCCGAGGGCGTACCCGACGAGATCACGATCCGCGTGCAGACCGGCCCGGCGATCAACGGCACCGATCTGCGCGATGCCACCGGGGAGATCTCGTTCGGCGAGTTCACCAACCAGATCGAATACCAGAACGCGGGCGCGTCGATCAACGAGGCGATGAAGGCGGCGGTGCTGGCGGACATCGACACGGCCAGCCTGAGCGGCAAGACCGTCAGCGTGACCGGGGTGTTCAAACTGATCAATCCGAAGAACTGGCTGATCACGCCGGTCAGCATGGAGGTGCAGTGATGGCTTCCGCTTCGATCCGACCGTCGGCCGCTAGCGAGCCGGGCGAGGACGTCGTGCTCTCGGCGCGCGATGTCGCCAAGTCCTTCGGCAGCGTCCATGCGCTCAAGACCGTCAATTTCGACGTCTACCGCGGCCAGGTGACCACGCTGTTCGGCGAGAACGGCGCCGGCAAGTCGACGCTGATGAAGATCCTTTCCGGCGTGATCCAGCCCACGTCTGGCGAGATCCTGCTGGAGGGCGAGCCGGTACGCTTCGCCTCGACCACCGATGCCCAGCGGCTGGGCATCTCGATCATCCACCAGGAACTCAGCCTGGCGCCCAATCTCAGCGTTCGCGACAACATCTTCATGGGCCGCGAGCTGAAAGGGCCGATGGGCATCGACTATGCCGAAGAGGCGCGTCAGACCCGCGCCCTGATGGAGGAGCTCGACGAACCGATCGACCCGCTGACGCCGGTGGAGGATCTCCGCCTGGGGCAGCAGCAGATCGTCGAGATCGCCCGCGCGCTGTCGGTGAACTCGCGCATCCTGATCATGGACGAACCGACCTCGGCGCTGTCGGCGACCGAAGTCGAGGTCCTGTTTCGGGTCATTCGCGATCTCAAGAGTCGCGGTGTGTCGATCGTCTATATCTCCCACCATCTGGAAGAGGCGCTGCTCATCACCGATCACGCGGTGGTGCTGCGGGACGGCGTAATGACCGCCTACGCCAGGCGCGCGGATATCGACCTCGAATGGATCGTGCGCAACATGGTCGGCGAGAACTTCGATCTCGGCTCGCCTCCCACCGGCCACGCCATGGGCGAGGTGGCGCTGTCGCTGGAGGATGTCAGCGTCGCCGATACCGCAGTGCCGGAGCGCTCGGTGGTCGATCATCTGTCGCTGGAGGTTCGCGCCGGCGAGATCGTCTGTATCTACGGCCTGATGGGGGCCGGGCGCACCGAACTGCTCGAGTGCGTGGCCGGTCGCGTGCCGCTGAGCGGTGGGCGGGTGGTGCTGGAAGGCGAGGACGTCTCGCACCTGAGCATCGCCGAGCGCATCGCCAAGGGCCTGGTGCTGGTGCCGGAAGACCGGCAGCGCGATGGCCTGGTCCAGACCATGTCGGTGGGCGAGAACCTGTCGCTGGCCAGCATCAAGGCGTTCACCCGCTGGCTGCTGACCTCGGGCAATCGCGAACGCGGCGTGGTCGACGAGTCGATCGCCAACGTCCATATCAAGACCGACGGGGCCAGGGCCGAGATCGGTTCGCTCTCCGGCGGCAACCAGCAGAAGGTGGTGATCGGCAAGATGCTGGCGACCCATCCACGCGTGGTGGTGCTGGACGAGCCTAGCCGCGGCATCGATATCGGCGCCAAGGCCGAGGTATTCAAGCTGCTGGCGGAAGGCGCGTCGAAGCAAGGCCTCGCGGTGATCTTCTCCACCTCCGAAGTCGGCGAATGCCTGAGTATCGCTCACCGCATCGTGGTGATGAGCCGCGGGCGGATCGCGGCCGAGTTCGGCGCCGACGCTTCCAAGGAACAGATCATGGCTGCCTCCGGCGAAGCCGTGGTCGCCTGACAAGAGCACGTTAGCGCCTTTCCTCGAATGGAGTTTTGACATGTCCAAACACAGCCAAGCGGCAGAGCGCCAACGCGGTGGCTTCGACCTGGGTCGATTGCTGCTGGAAGGGCGCGCCTTCTTCGCCCTGATCGCGATCATCATCATCTTTTCGGCGCTATCGCCGGTCTATTTCTCGACCAACAACTTCCTGACGATGTCGTCCCACGTGGCGATCTTCGGGCTGCTGTCGATCGGCATGCTATTGGTGATTCTGACCGGCGGCATCGACCTGTCCGTGGGCTCGACCCTGGGCCTGGCGGGAGTCGTGGCCGGCTTCCTGATGCAGGGCGTGACCTTCGACATGTTCGGCGTGACGCTCTATCCGCCGGTGTGGGTCGTGGTCATTCTCACCTGCGCGCTGGGCGCGTTCGTCGGTGCCATCAACGGCGTGCTGATCGCCTACTTCAAGGTGCCGGCCTTCGTCGCCACCCTGGGGCTGCTCTATGTCGCTCGCGGCGTGGCGCTGCTGATGACCGACGGCCTGACCTACAACAATCTCGGCGGCAGCCCGGAGCTGGGCAACACCGGCTTCGACTGGCTCGGCTTCAATCGCCTGTTCGGCGTGCCGGTGGGCGTGCTGATTCTGGCGGCGGTCGCGGTCGTCACCATTCTGGCGCTGGCGCGCACCCCGTTCGGTCGCTGGGTCTACTCGACCGGGGGCAACGCGCGGGCGGCCGAGCTCTCCGGCGTACCGGTCAAGCGAGTGCAGGTCTCGGTCTACGTGCTCTCCGGCATCTGCGCGGCGATCGCCGGGCTGGTGCTCTCTTCCCAGTTGACCTCCGCCGGCCCCACCGCCGGTACCACCTACGAACTGACCGCCATCGCTGGCGTGGTCATCGGCGGTGCCGCGTTGACCGGCGGCCGCGGCAACGTGCGCGGCACCCTGCTCGGGGCGTTCGTGATCGGGTTTTTGTCCGACGGCCTCGTCATCATTGGCGTCTCCTCCTACTGGCAGACCGTCTTCACCGGCGCGGTGATCGTGCTGGCGGTTCTGCTCAACAGCATTCAGTACAGCGGGCGCAAGAAACGCGCGACCCAGTCGTCCGAGCCCGAAACGCCTGAACCCAAGGCGCCCGCTTCGCCCACGTCTCCATCCTCGAGCGACGACGCATCCCGCGCGACGCCCGGGGCGGAAAGTAGCGCCGGCAAGCCGGCAACGCAGCATTAACCCGTACGTGTCGATCGACACGGGTTAGAAACACAACCGCAAAAGAAGGGTGATCCATCATGTTCAAGACAGGAAAACGCCTGCTGATCGCAGCCCTCGCCGTCAGTGCGCCGTTGCTCGCCGGAAGCGCCATGGCGCAGGACAAGGGGCTGATCTCGATCATCGTCAACGACACCTCCAACCCCTACTGGTTCACCGAGGGCAAGATTGCCCGCGAGACCGCCGAGGAGCTGGGGTATGAAGCCAACGTCAGCGCCCATAAAGGGGATACCAACGCCGAAAGCCGCCAGATCGACACCGCGATCACCAATCAGGCCAAGGCGATCATTCTCGATCCCGCCAACGCTGATGGCTCCGTCGGGGCGGTACGCAAGGCCGTCGAAGCCGGCATTCCGGTCTTTCTGGTCAACGCCGAAATCAACGAACAGGGGCTGGCCAAGGCGCAGCTGGTGTCCAACAATGCTCAGGGCGCGGCACTGGGTGCCCAACAGTGGGTACAGACGGTCGGCGACTCGGCCAACTATGTCGAGCTGAAGGGCGCGCCTTCCGACAACAACGCTGCGACCCGCTCCAACGGCTATGAAACCGTGCTGAGTCAGTATCCGGATCTCAACAAGGTCGGTGAAGATGTTGCCAACTGGGATCGCACCCAGGGCTTCAACAAGATGCAGAGCCTGCTGCAGGCCAACCCGGATATCCAGGGGGTGATCAGTGGCAACGACGAGATGGCGCTGGGTGCGATCGCTGCCCTCAAGGAAGCCGGCAGGCTGGACGACGTGGTGGTCGGTGGCTTCGATGGCTCGCCCGATGCGGTCGAGGCAGTCAAGTCCGGCGAACTGGCGTACACCGTGCTGCAGCCGGTAGCGATCTTCTCCAAGGCGGCCGTGCAGATGGCGGACAAGTTCATTACCACAGGGGAAACCGGTGTGCAGGGCGAGAAGCACCTGTTCGATTGCCTGCTGATCACCCCAGACAACGTCGACAAGTACACGTCGCCGTTCGTGCTCCAGCAGTAAGACGCGAAACCGTTTGTCGATTCACCGCCGCGGGCTCTGGCTCGCGGCGGTTTTTTGTTGGGCGTGGGATCAGAGCTTGAGCAGACGGTAGCAAATGCCGGCGTCGTCCAACGCCTGGCGATGCTCGTCGGCAAGCCCCGAGTCGATCAGGATCAGGTCGAACTCGCTCAGGTCGGCGAGGCGGTGGAGCGCGCTACTGCCGAACTTGGCACTGTGAATCAGCAGAATGCGCCGCTCGGCCGCGGCCATCAGGGCGCGCTTGATCTGGGTCACGGCCGGGTCCTGGACGTAGGCCGTCGTGCCAAGGATGGCCGATGCGGAAAGCACCGCAACGTTGGCGCGCAGATTGGCGAGCGTCTGCTCGCACAGCAGGCCGAAGGTGGCATTGAAGCGCGGCTGGTAGTCGCCGCCCAGGGTGATCAGCTTGATACCGGCCGCAGTCTTGAGTCGACCGATGCTCTCCAGCCCGTTGGTGATCACGGTCAGCGGCTCGCGGGCGGGCAGCAACGATGCCAGTTCGCTGGCGGTGGTGGAGTCATCCAGCATCACCGCTTCGCCGGGGGCGATCTCCTCCAGCGCCGCGTGGGCCAGCGCCTGCTTCTCCCGCTTGGCGATATGAGAGCGCAGCGCGAAGTTGCTCTCGAACACGCTCGACGAGCGGGTGGTGACGCCGCCGTGCTGCTTGTTGACCATTCCCTGTTCGGCAAGCGTGTCGAGATCGCGGTGTACCGTCATGCGGCTGACGCCGAACCGTTCGGCCAGCTCGTCGACCTGGGCCGAGCCGGCCTGAATGAGGTAGTCCAGCATCGCCTGTCGGCGCGCCGAGGCGCCCTTGATCGCAGGTTGCGGCGCCTGGGTTCCGAACGAGGTCATGGCTCTCCCGTGACGTGAGAAATGAGGGGCGTAGTCTACCGCGACGCGGCGATTCGATGGCGCTCCCCGTCAGCTCTCGCTGGCGGTGAGCACGACCTTGATCGAATCGCGCCGGGCGGCGATCTCGAAGCCGCGCTCGAACTCGGCCAGCGGAACGTGGTGCGTCACGATGCCATGAGTCGTCACCAGGCCACGGGCCAGCAGGTCGATCGCGACCGGATAGGTGTGCGGTGAAAGGTGCGAGCCGCGAATATCCAGCTCCTTGCGGTCGCCGATGGTCGACCAGTCGACGGTGGTGGGCTCCTTGAACACGCTGAATTCGACGAAGCGCCCCAGTTTGCGCAGGGCTTCCAGCCCCTGGATCACGCCGCTCGACGAGCCCGTGGCGTCGATATAGACCTCGCAGCCGTAACCACCGGTGAGCGCGCGGATCTCCTTGGCGATGTCGTCGCGGTGCGGGTTGAAGCCGTGATCGGCGCCGTAGCCGCGGGCCAGCGCCAGGCGATCGTCATGGGTATCGACCAGAATCAGCTGTCTGGGCGTCTTGAGTCTGGCGAGCTGGACCATCGCCAGACCGATCGGGCCGCCGCCAGCGATCACCACGGTATCGTCGAACTGGATGTCGGCACGATTGACGGCATGGATGCCGCAGGCCAGCGGCTCGAGGAAGGCGGCATCCTCGACGCTCAGGCGCGGATCGACCGGATGCAGCACCGCGTTGGCCGGCACGCGCAGATATTCCGCCATGCCGCCGTCGGCGACACTGCCCTGGAAGCCGAAGATGTTGTGCACCTCGCACATCCAGTAGTGGCCGCGCTGGCAGTAGAAGCACTGACGGCAGGGCAGGATCTGCTCCGGCACTACGCGCATGCCGAGTTCGACGTTGAAGTATTCGGCGGCGCCTTCACCGAGCGCGACCACTTCGCCGGCGAATTCGTGACCGACGATCATCGGTGGCTTGACCCAGGGCGGGAAGCGTTCACCGTCGCCCCAGTACATGGCGGCGCCATCGCGGCACTTCAGATCGCTCGAACAGATCCCGCAGGCCTGGATCTTGAGAATCAGTTCTCTCGGGCCGGGCCGGGGTGTCGGTACGCGCTCCAGGCGGTAGTCGCCCGGGCCGCGACAGACCACGGCCTGCATGCTTTCGGGGAGTGACGCTCGAGAATCGGACATTGGAGACTCCGGCGCTGGGTTGGTGGACTGAAGCGAATAACGAAGGAATAGTGAAGAAATAACACCAAAAAGTGACATATTGCCGTATGACTTTGGTCTCGGATAAGTTTCCTGTTCGGCGGGTAATGTTTAAGTTTTTGATTAAATTTATTTTATTTAATATCAGAAAGAGAGTTAACACTAACGTCTAACGACTTTTCGTCACAGAATAATGTTAGAAATGACCGCGAGTGGCGATCGTGCAAGCCACTACCGAATGATTCGGCGAAGGCGATAGCAGGGAGGCAGCCATGTCACGCGGTTATCTGCTGGGGCTCGATGGCGGCTCCAGTTCCACCAAGGCGGCGATCTTCGATACCGAGGGCAACGTCATGGGTGTCGGACGGGAAGCGTGCCGTCTCGAACATCCTCAGGCGCACTGGGTCGAGCGTGACATGAACGCCGCCTGGGCGAGCGCGGCAGCGGCGATACGGGGTGCCTTGGCAGCGGCCGAGCTGGGCGGAGACGAAATCCTGGCGGTCGGCGTTACCGGTCATGGCGACGGGCTCTATCCGCTCGACCGCAAGGGAGGTCCGCTTGGCCAGGCGATCACCTCACTGGATAGCCGCGCGGCGGGTATCGTGGAGCGCTGGTGTCGGGAGGGCGTTCGGGACGAAGCGCTGGCACGGATCGGTCAGACACCGTTCGCCTTCTCGCCGGTCAGCCTGCTGGCGTGGATGCAGAGTCACCAGCCGGAACGGTTCGCTGCGCTCGGCCATGTGCTGACCTGCAAGGACTGGCTGCGTTACAAGCTGACCGGCACGATAGCGACCGACTTCACCGAAGCCAGCACCGGCTATACCGATGTCGATACCCAGCGCTACAGCCGTGACGCGCTGTCGATGCTGGGGATCGATAGCGTCTTCGAGGCGCTGCCGGAGGTGCGCATGCCCGACGAGATTGCCGGGCATGTCTGCGAGGCGGCGGCCCGCGAGACCGGATTGAAGGCGGGGACTCCCGTGGCGACGGGGCTTCACGATGTCACGGCCAGCGCGGTGGGGTTGGGCAATATCGAGTCGGACACGCTGACCATCGCGGCCGGCACCTTCAGCATCAACGAAGTCTTTTCCGACGCGCCGAAGCCCGATCCGCGCTGGGCGACCCGCAACGGCTTGCGCCCGGGCCAGTGGCTCAACATGGCGATTTCACCGGCGTCGTCGAGCAATCTCGAATGGTTTCATCGCCAGTGGGGCCGGGCCGGCGATGGCGGCGCCGGGGCCTTTCTCGCCGACATGGAGTCGGCGCTGGACGAGGCATTCCGGAGCCCGTCTCGCCTGGTCTATCACCCTTTTCTTTACGGTTCGCCCTACGACGAACCTGCCAGTGCGGGGCTGTTCGGCCTGCAGGGCTGGCATGGTCGCGGTCACGTGCTGCGCGCGATTCTGGAAGGCGTGGTGTTCAATCATCGTGTCCATGTCGATGCGCTGGCGTCGACCTTCGCCATCGATCGCATCCGTATCACCGGCGGCGGCAGCCACTCGCCGCGGCTGGCCCAACTGTTCGCCGATTCGCTCGGCTTGCCGCTGGAAACCTCGCGCATCCAGGAGGCGGCGGCCTGGGGCGCGGCGATCTGCGCGGGCGTCGCGGCCGGTGCGTTCTCGTCGATCGACACCGCCACACGGCTGTGCGAGGTCGATCACCGCTACATACCGGATGCCCATCGCCAGGCCGAGTGTCAGCAAGGCTTCGAGCGTTATGAGCGATTGATCGAGTGCCTGCGTCCGCTGTGGGCGGTGCTCGATGCCGAGGCCTCGTCGGCGGGAGCGTCCGACGCCGAATCCGAATCCAGACCGATGGGGAGAGCCACCCGATGACGGAATCTCTGAATCCAGCCCCGCTGACGCGCCAGCAGACACTGGAACGCCTGCGGGGCGACCCTTCGATCTCGGTGCTGATCATCGGTGCCGGGATCAATGGCGCCGGGCTGTTTCGCGATCTGGCACTGCAGGGGGTCGATACCTTGATCGTCGACAAGCAGGATTTCTGCGCCGGGGCCAGCGCCGCGCCCTCGCGGTTGATCCATGGTGGCCTCAAGTATCTGGAGACCGGCGAGTTCCGGCTGGTGGCGCAATCGACCCGAGAGCGCAACCTGCTGTTGCGCAACGCGCCGCACGTGGTGCATCCGCTGCGTACGGCGATGCCCACGCACAGCTGGTGGGGCGGCATCTGGCCGTCGATCCAGCGCTTCTTTCGGCGTCCGGCGAAGATCGACGACCGCGGCATCCTGATCAGCGAGGTGGGGCTGACGCTCTACGACTTCTTCGGCCGTCACTTTCGCAGCATGCCGCGCCATTCGGTGATGCTGGGTCGCAAGGTGCATCGGTCGCTGCCGGATATTCGGCGCGACGTGCGGGCGCTGCACACCTATTACGACGCGGCGATCAGCCAGGCCGAGCGGCTCGGGTTCGAACTGATCGACGACGGTTGCCGAACCCATCGCGGGGCGATGGCGCTCAATCACGTCAATCTCGTCGGTGCCGATGGCGAAGCGGTCATGTTCGAGGATGAAAAGGGCGGCGCGTTCACGGTGAAGCCGCAACTCATCATCAACGCCGGTGGTGCCTGGATCGACGAGATCAACCGCCAGTTGGGGCGGGAAACGCGGCATATCGGCGGCACCAAGGGCGGACATTTGATCATCGATGTGCCGGCCATCCGGCGCCAGCTCGACGGGCGCATGATCTACTTCGGCACGCCGGACGGACGGATCTGTCTGATCTATCCGTTCATGAACCATGTGCTGGTCGGGGCGACGGACATCCGCTGCACCGAGCCGGACCAGGCCGTCTGCGACGACGACGAGCGCGATTACATGCTCGAGGCGGTGCGCTACCTGTTTCCCGGCGTCGCGATCGGGCCGGAACAGGTGCGCTATCGCTACAGCGGGGTGCGCCCGCTGCCGCGCAGCGATGCCGCCGACCCGGGCCAGATCAGCCGCGATCACGCCATCGTCGAGGATCGTATCCACGACTGGCCGGTGCTGTCGCTGGTGGGCGGCAAGTGGACCACCTTCCGTGGCTTTGCCGAGGAGGTGGCGGATGATGTGCTCGCCAGGCTCGGTCGGCGCCGCGAGATCGATACCCGGCAGTTGGCGATCGGCGGGGGGCGGGATTATCCCCGCGATGCCGCGTCGCGGGAGGCGTGGCTTTCCCGCGTGACGGCGCTCTGCGAGGGCGACCGGCAGCGGGCGATCACGCTGCTGGATCGTTACGGCACGCGGGGCGAAGCGGTGGGGCGGCACTGCGCGAGAATGAGCGCCGAGGGCGTGAATCGGCAGCGTCCGCTCGCCTCGCTTGCCGATTATCGGGTGGGGGAGATCGATTTCGTCTGTCGCTTCGAACGCGTCGAACATCTGGCCGACGTGCTGTTCCGGCGTCTGCCCATCGCGCTCTCCGGCCAGCTCGACAGCGCGGTGATCGACGAGGTTGCGACCCTGTGCGGTGCAGCGCTCGGCTGGGCCGAGACACTCCGCCGCGAGGAGATCGACGCGGTGTACGAGATCGCGACACGCCAGCATGGCGTTACGCTCACATCCGGCCAGGAAAACTCGACAATCTCGACTCAGGAGAGCACGTCATGACGACCGTCTTTTCTTCCAGTGGGTTACGTGTCGGGCGGTTGTTTCGTCGCGATACCGGCCTGAGTTGCATGGTGGCGTTCGACCGCACTTTGCTGGCGGGGCCGGTGGAACATGCGATCGACGCGCGCCGAGCCTGCGAGGCGATCGTCGCGGCCGGGCCGGAGGCGGTGCTGCTGTCGCCGGGCGTGCTCAAGTCCTGCGGCGACCTGTTCGCCGATAACCGGGCGCCCAGGGTCGTGCTGCGGATCGACTATCCGATGGTGGGCGACTTCACCCTGGCGGGCGAGGAACATCACCGCATGATCGCGACACCGGCCCAGGCGCAGGCGATGGGTGCGGACGCTGTGGTGATGTGTCTGATCTCCGGTTACGACGACCCCAGGCGAGAAGCCGACAATCTCGAAGCGGTGGCGGAGGCCGCCCGCCAGTGCGAGGCGATCGGGCTGCCGCTGATCATCGAAGCGGTGGTGTGGGGGCATCGTGAGAAAGGGCTTGAAGGCGGACGTCTCGATGGCGAGCGGATTGCGCGAGTCGCGAGAATCGCCGTCGAGCTGGGGGCGGATCTGATCAAGGCGCAGTTCACCGGCGAGGCCGAGGACATGCGCGCGCTGGCCGACAGCTGCCCGGTTCCGGTGCTGGTGCTGGGCGGGGCGGCAATGAACGACGACGAGGCCCTGGCAAGCTTCACCCGCAATGCGTTGGACAACGGCGCGCGGGGCGTGATCTTCGGGCGCAATGCCTGGCAGCGGGAGAACGCCACGGCGGGTATCGAGCGGCTGATCGATATCGTGCACGGTATACAGCGCGTCCATACGAAAAGCGTCCGATAGCGCCGATCAATCGGCGGCTTAGGTGGCAAAGAATAGGCAGCTAGCTATTCTGTGTGTAGACTTTTATGTCCTGCCCCGGCGCCTTGGGGACAGTAGTGTCGTGCGTCGTTTTCATCCGTCCTTCCGACCGGCGGCGCTGCGTATTTTGTCAGGCGGATCGTGACCGCGAGCCGCAACCAGTGAACGAAGGGATCTCCGTACGCCATGAGCGAATACTCTCTGTTTACCTCCGAATCCGTGTCCGAAGGTCATCCGGACAAGATTGCCGATCAGATTTCCGATGCTGTCCTCGACGCCATCATCGCCCGGGACAAGCAGGCTCGCGTGGCCTGCGAGACGCTGGTGAAGACTGGTGTCGCCATCGTCGCCGGCGAGATCTCCACCACCGCCTGGGTCGATCTGGAAGATCTGGTGCGCAAGGTGATCATGGATATCGGCTATACCTCCTCGGAAGTCGGCTTCGATGGCGAGACCTGCGGCGTGATCAATCTGATCGGCAAGCAGAGTGTCGATATCGCCCAGGGCGTCGATCGCAGCAAGCCTGAAGATCAGGGCGCGGGCGATCAGGGCCTGATGTTCGGTTATGCCACCAACGAGACCGAATCGTTCATGCCGGCGCCGATCCACTACTCGCATCGTCTCGTCGAGCGTCAGGCGGAGCTGCGCAAGAACGGCACGCTCTCCTGGCTGCGTCCCGACGCCAAGAGCCAGATCACCTTCACTTATGATGAAAACGGCAAGCCCAACGGCGTCGATGCCGTGGTGCTGTCGACCCAGCACGATCCGGACATCTCCCAGGATGACCTGCGCAAGGCGGTGGAGGATCTGATCATCCGCGACGTGCTGCCGGCGGAGTGGATTCACGACAAGACCCAGTTCCACATCAACCCGACCGGCAAGTTCGTGATCGGTGGCCCGGTGGGCGATTGCGGCCTGACCGGACGCAAGATCATCGTCGATACCTACGGCGGCATGGCGCGCCACGGTGGCGGGGCGTTCTCCGGCAAGGATCCGTCCAAGGTCGACCGCAGTGCCGCCTATGCCGGGCGTTACGTGGCCAAGAACATCGTCGCGGCCGGCCTCGCCGACAAGTGCGAGATCCAGGTTTCCTACGCCATTGGCGTCGCCGAGCCGACTTCGGTCTCGATCAATACCTTCGGCACCGCCAAGGTCAGCGAGGCCAAGATCATCGAGCTGGTGCGCGAGCACTTCGATCTTCGCCCCCATGCCATTACCCGCATGCTCGACCTGCTCCATCCGATGTATCAGCTGACGGCCTCCTACGGCCACTTCGGACGCGAGCCGTTCGAACACAGCTACACCTGGACCGACGTCAACGGCGAAACCCAGACCGAAACCTTCACCGCGTTCCCGTGGGAAAAGACGGACAAGGCCGAGACGCTGAAGGCCGCTGCCGGCCTGTGATCGTGGAGGCATCGACTCGATCGATGCGCTAGGCCGGTCGAAAGCCCCGCCTGGTCAGTAATGCAAAGCGGACCCGCCATCACGGGTCCGCTTTTTTGGTTGCTCGCTTTTCCAACGAATTGCCGGCGGGATAAACCCGCATCATAGCTGCCATCGTCATGAGCCACTATCGTTACGGTATGGGCTAGGACGCCTATCGATCATTCGCCTTGGCTGGCGGCGACAGGGAAGGACTCCATGCTGGAAATCGCAGCAGTCTTCATCACCATCACTGCGCTGTTCGCGTGGTTCAACTACCGATTCATCAAGCTGCCGGCGACGATCGGCGTGATGTTCATCTCGCTGATGGCTTCGTTGCTGTTGATTGCGTTGAGTCACGTCGGGTTCGATGCGATTACCGATTGGGCCGAAGCCTGGCTGGGGCAGATAAACTTCAATGCGCTGCTGATGGACGGCATGCTGTCGTTCCTGCTGTTTGCCGGCGCGCTGCACGTCGATTTCCATAAACTGAAGCGCTATCGCTATTCGATCAGCTTTCTTGCCACCATCGGCGTGGTGATTTCGACCGTGGCGATCGGCAGTGCGGCCTGGTGGCTCTTCGCTACCTTCCATATGGCGGTGCCCTATCTCTACTGCCTGGTCTTCGGGGCGTTGATCTCGCCGACGGACCCGATTGCCGTGCTCGGCATCATGCGCAGCGCCGGCGCACCCGAGGACATGGAGATCAAGATCGTCGGTGAATCCCTGTTCAACGACGGCGTCGCGGTGGTGGTCTTCACCATGATGCTGGGGGCGGCGACCGCGACCGAAGCGCTGACGGTCACGCATTCCGCGATGCTGTTTCTGGAAGAGGCCGGCGGCGGCATTCTGCTCGGGCTGGTGATGGGTTACATCGCCTACCGGATGATGAAGAGCATCGACCAGTATCAGATCGAGGTGCTGGTCAGCCTGGCGCTGGTGCTGGGCGGCTATACGCTGGCGACGCATCTGCACGTCTCGGGGCCGATCTCGATGGTCATCGCCGGGCTGTTCATCGGCAACCGCGGCCGCGAGCACGCCATGTCGGATACCACGCGCCGCTATGTCGATGGCTTCTGGGAGCTGATCGACGAGATTCTCAACGCGGTGCTGTTCGTGCTGATCGGTCTCGAGCTGCTGCTGATCCCCTTCGAGTGGTCGTATCTGATCGTTGCCGCGCCGATCATCGGCGTGATTCTGGTGACTCGGCTGATCACCATCGGCCTGCCCATGATGATGCTGAAGCACTGGATCCACTATCGTCCCGGGACCACGCGTGTGCTCACCTGGGGCGGGCTGCGGGGCGGAATTTCGGTAGCGCTGGCGCTGGGTCTGCCCGAGAGCGACTACCGCAATACCATCGTGATGGTGACCTATCTCATCGTGCTGTTCTCGATACTGGTACAAGGTCTGACCATTGGGGGTGTGGTTCAGCGAGTCTTATCGCAAGAGGCTGACAAGTCTTAGACTTTGGTCGTACATGACGGTTCGGGCATGGTATCGCCGCCGGGCGTTCCTTACTCTTGGGGCCAGCATGTTGTGTATTTTCTTCGGCCGGACAGGCCGATGACATTCAAATGACGGGGTGAAACATGAAGTTACGCACAGGAATGCTGGTCGCCGCGCTGGGACTCTCCAGCGCACTGCTGGTCGGTTGCGGCGATGACGGTGATGACCAGGCGAAGGAGGGTGATCAGAAACAGCCGTCGTCTCAGGAATCATCGACCTCTCAGTACGGTGGCGGAACGCCGGATTCTGATGGTTCCGAGTCGACCAACGACAACGACCAGTCTTCCCAGTCGGGCGGGGATGATAGCCAGCAGGCTTCGGCCGGCGGTGGCGAGCCGGTCAATCTGATCTTCGGCACCGGCGGTACCGGCGGCAGCTATTATCCGATCGGCGGCGCGCTCAAGAGCGTGTTCGAAGAGAGCGATCTGGTCGATGGTGTACAGGTCGTTTCCACCGGCGCTTCCGTGCAGAACATCAACAACATCACCGATGGTCTGAACCAGGTCGCCATCGTGATGAGCGACGTGGCCTATGATGCGGTCAAGGGTCAGAACCAGTTCGAGGGTCAGCCCGCTGATATCGAAACCATCGCCGGTATGTATCCCAACGTGGTGCAGGTCGTCGCGACGGCCGATAGCGATATCCAGAGCATCGCCGATCTGAAAGGCAAGCGCGTCGGCGTCGGCAAGGTCGGCTCCGGGGTCGAGCAGAGCGCGGCCAAGGTGCTGGAATCCGCCGGTCTGAGCTACGACGACCTGGCCCAGGTCAGCCATACCGGTTATGCCGACAGCGTGACCGAGATGGGCAACGGCAATCTCGATGCCGCGTTCTTCACTTCCGGCGTGCCCAATTCCAGCATCACCGGGCTGATGCAGAGCACCGACGTGACCTTCGTGCCGGTCAGTGGCGACGTTGCTTCCACGCTGCTGGAAAAGTATCCGTACTACGAGAATTACGAGATTCCGGCCGGCGCACCGGAGCGCTATGACCTGGGCGACGCCGTGAATACCGTGGCGATCCGCAATATCATGATCGTGCCGTCCTCCATGCGTGACGATGTCGCCGAGGATCTGGCCAAGCGCTTCCACGACTATCTGGAATCCGGCAATGTCTCTGTCGGCGCGCTCAAGCAGTTCGATCCCTCCACCATGGATAAGAACCTGGTCGTTCCGGTCCATCCGGGGGCGCAGGCCTACTACGACACGCTCGCTTCCAGAAGCGGCGGCGACAAAGCCGACATCAGCGAGGCCACAGCTTCCCAGACAGCCAACGAACAGGCGGCGACCACCGCCGCGGACGGTGCCGAGGCCAGCCAGGAAAAGCAGACCAGCGCCGAAACGCCGGAAGATAATGTCGAAGCTACTGGGGATACCGGTACTAGCGGCAGTAGCGAATCCCAGCACTAATCCTTCCCTTGCAAGTGGAAGGCTTCGTATCTAGCAAGTCATGATGCGTAAAATCTGGCTGAGTATCGCAGCGGTGGTGATCCTGGTGATCGCCACCGCTGCGTATCCGCTACCGTGGCTGGTCATTCGTGACGGGCCGCAGTGGCGGTTTGCTTTTCCGGGGTGGGAGGGGACGACCTTCACTCTGCGCTGGATGCACTCGGTCGAGAAGGAGGACTGGGAAGAGTGGTTCGCAGTTACCGAGGGCGATGTCATCGAAATCACCGGAACGCGATTCAAGACCTTCGGTGCCGGTGTGCCATCCCGTGCCGGCAACGAAACCCATCTCGAGGATGGCTGGGTGGTGATGACCGGGATCGATCGCGTGGTCGATCCGCTGGCGGTACAGGCGGCGGTGGAAGAACACTACCGCCTGATATTTGCCGGCCATGTCATTCCCCTGTCGCGTGGCGACCCACCGCCGATTTTGACCTTTTCCATACTCAGGGTGCCCTTGTGGCAAGTGTTGCCGGCACTGGTGCGCCCCTGGTTGTCATAGATTCCTGCGTGGCGAGGAAGACATATGTCCGAACAGAAGAACACGATCTCCACCGACGGCCCGGAAGATCCGTCGGTCAAGGAGGCGCTGGAGAAATTCGATCGCGAGAGCCTGGTACGGGACAGGCTGCCGCGCGCGGTGGTCCAGTTCGTCATGGCGGTATCGGTGCTGCTGGCGCTGTTTCACCTTTACACCTCGTTTTCGGGGCCACTGGTCGATGTCGCGCAGCGCAGCATCCACCTCTATACCCTGCTGGGCCTGGCCTTCATTCTCTATCCGCTGACCCGCAAAGGCGCACGGGATCGCGTGCCGTGGGGTGATGCCATCGTGGCGTTGATCGCCTTCGGGATCGGCGTCTACATGCTGATGGTGTCGGACCGGGTCATCGCCTCGGCAGGGCGCATCAACAATGTCGACATGGTCGTCGGCCTCGTGGCGATTCTGCTGGTACTCGATGCGACCCGACGCGTCACCGGCTGGGGTCTGACCATCCTGGCGACGCTGTTCCTGATTTATGGCTTCTACGCCAAGCTCTCTTTCTACCCGCAGTTGAACGAGGCGATCGTGCTCGCCACCTGCAAGCAGATCGTCTCGCACCTGGTCTATATCACCGAGGGGCTGCTGGGGACGGCGATCGGGGTGTCGGCGAGTTACATCATCCTGTTCATCCTGTTCGGCGCCTTTCTCGGCAAGTCCGGACTGGGACAACTGTTCAATGATCTGGCGCTGGCGATCGCCGGGCATACCCGCGGTGGACCGGCCAAGGTCGCGGTCATCGCCAGCGGTTTCCTGGGTTCGATCAATGGCTCGGCCATTGCCAACGTGGTGACGACAGGCGCCTTCACTATTCCGCTGATGAAGAAGACCGGCTACAAGCCGAACTTTGCCGGTGCGGTGGAAGCGGCCGCCAGCGTCGGCGGACAGATCCTGCCTCCGATCATGGGGGCGGCGGCGTTCATCATGGCCGAGGTGCTGGCCGTTCCTTATACCCAGGTCATTCTGGCCGGCATCATCCCGGCACTGCTGTTCTATCTCGGGGTGCTGTTCCAGGTGCATCTGCGCGCCATGCGCAACGGGCTGGAAGGCATTCCTCGTTCCCAGTTGACCCCGCTCAAGGAGGTCATGCTCAAGCGAGGCCACCTGCTAATACCGATGGCCGTGCTGCTGTGGTTGCTGTTCGAGGGGCGGGCGCCGTTCTTCGCGGCGTTCTGGTCGATTGCGGCGACGGTTCTGATCTGCGGCACGCGCCGCGTCACCATCGGGCTCAGCCTGGTCCTGGCGCTGTTGATCTTCGAACCGCAGCTGCGCGCGTTGCTTGGCGGCCATGCGATGCCCAACTTCCCGGCCAGCCGCTGGATGCTGTTCGTGATCATTGCGATCCCGGTAGCGGTCAACGCGATGCGTGCCAGGCTGGGCATGGTGGCGGAGAAGATGGATGTCGCCGATTGTCGCGATGCCATGCACGACGGGGTGCGTAACGCGATTCCCGTGGCGGTGGCATGTGGCGCGGTGGGCATCATCGTGGGGATCGCCACGTTGACCGGTATCGCGCTGGAGGCAGCGGACGCGGTGGTGACGCTGGGCCAGCAGATACCGATTCCGATGATTCAGCTGCTGGTCACGCTGTTCTTGACCATGATCGCGTCAATCGTGCTCGGCATGGGGTTGCCCAGCATTCCGACCTATATCATCACCAGCACCATGGCCGCGCCGATTCTGCTCAACCTGCCGATGTTCCGCGAGCTGGCCGGCAGCAACGAGACGGCGATCTTCGTGGCGCACATGTTCGTGTTCTACTTCGGGCTGTTCGCCAACCTGACGCCGCCGGTGGCCCTGGCCGCCTACGCCGGTGCCGGCATCAGCGGCGGGTCGCCCAACGCGACCGGCTTCCAGGCGATGAAACTGGCGATCGCCGGCTTCGTGGTGCCGTACATGTTCGTGTTCGCGCACAGCATGCTGATGATCGACGCGACGCTATGGAACACGCTGTGGGTCATCGTGACCGGCGTGGTCGGCGTGCTGCTGCTGGCCGTCGCGGTCGAGGGCTATCTGCGGCGACCACTCAATCCGTTCTGGCGGATACTGGCGGCGATCGGCGCATTGGCGTTGATCTTCCCGGGGATGATCAGCGACATCGTCGGCGCGGTCATTACGGTCGTGCTGTTCCTGCTGGCCAAGGCGAAATCGGAGACCACGCCGGCCCGCACGGCATAGCGTCCCGAGCCTCGGACCTTGATGACGCCCGCTCTCCTTGCGAGGAGAGCGGGCGTTTTTCGTTCGGGGCCACGAGTCGGGGTCGCGACATCGGGTGGCATCGTCGCCGTCACGTTCGGGTATGGTCATGAGCGACGATTTGTCTAGAGTTCACGGCAGCATCCGTCGCCGATGTTTGATATAAGATAATCAAGGCACCCGTCGGTAGAGGTGCCGGTTAATGACCGATGAGGATGATACATGTCGATCAATGTCACTCGGCGCCAGTTTTTCAAACTGGGCGGGGCGGGATTGGCGAGCTCGAGCCTGGCGATGATGGGGTTTGCCCCTGAACCTGCCGAAGCCTCGATTCGCCAGTTCAAGCTGACCCATGCCAAAGAGACGCGCAATACCTGCACCTACTGCTCGGTGGGTTGCGGTATTCTGATTTACAGCAAGGGCGATGGTGCCAAGAACGTCGAACAGAACGTCTTCCATATCGAAGGCGATCCGGACCACCCGGTCTCGCGAGGTTCGCTCTGCCCGAAAGGCGCCGGCCTGCTCGACTTCGTTCACAGCAAGGGACGTCTCGAATATCCGCAGGTGCGTGAAGCGGGCACCAGCGAATGGAAGCGGATCGGCTGGGATGAAGCGCTGACCCGCATCGCCCGGCACATGAAGGACGATCGCGACGCCAACTTCGTCCAGCGCACGGCGCACGGCGAGACGGTCAACCACTGGACGACGACCGGCTTCCTGGCGGCCTCCGGTTCTTCCAACGAAGCCGGCTACATCACCCACAAGGTGGTGCGCAATCTCGGCATGGTGGCGTTCGACAACCAGGCGCGCGTCTGACACGGACCGACGGTGGCAGGTCTTGCCCCTTCATTCGGTCGCGGTGCCATGACCAATCACTGGGTCGACATCCGCAATGCCAATCTGATTCTCTCGATGGGCGGCAACTCTGCCGAAGCACACCCCGTGGGCTTCCGCTGGGTCACCGAGGCCATCGAGCACAACAAGGCCGAGTTGATCACGATCGACCCGCGCTTTACCCGTACCGGCGCCGTGGCGCAGGACAAGGCGTTCATCCGCACCGGCACCGATATCGCGTTTCTCGGTGGTCTGATCAGCTATCTGATCGAGACCGACCAGATTCAGCACGAGTACGTGTTGAACTACACCGACGCGGCATTGATCGTGCGCGAGGACTACGGTTTCGAGGACGGCCTGTTCTCGGGCTACGACGAGTCGACGCGCAGCTACGACAAGCAGTCGTGGATGTACGAGATGGGCGACGACGGTTTCGTTCGTCGCGACGAGACGTTGCAGGACCCGCGCTGCGTCTACCAGCTGCTGCGTGAACACTACGCGCGTTACACTCCGGTCATGGTCTCTAGCATCACCGGTATCGCGGTCGAGAATATCCAGCGCATCTGGAAGAAGATCGCGGCGATGGCGGTCCCCGACAAGACTATGACCATCCTCTACGCGTTGGGATGGACGCAGCACTCGATCGGCTCCCAGATCATCCGTACGGCCGCGATGGTGCAGCTGTTGCTGGGCAACATGGGCATGCCGGGTGGTGGCGTCAACGCGTTGCGCGGGCACTCCAACATTCAGGGGCTGACCGATCTGGGGCTACTGTCTCAGTTGCTGCCGGGCTACATGACGCTGGCCAACGCCAAGGAGCAGGACTACCGCGCCTACATCGACAAGCGCACCAAGCAGCCCACCGTCGAAGGTCAGGTTTCCTATTGGAAGAACTACGAGAAATTCCACGTCAGCCTGATGAAGACGTGGTACGGCGATGCCGCCAATGAAGGCAACAACTGGTGCTTCGACTGGCTGCCCAAGCTCGAGCGGCCGCTCTACGACATTCTCGATACGTTCGAGCGCATGTCCAAGGGCGAACTCAACGGCTACTTCTGCCAGGGGTTCAACCCGTTGGCGTCGTTCCCCAACCGGGCCAAGGTGACCAAGGCGCTCTCTTCGCTGAAGTATCTGGTGGTGATGGACCCGCTCAACACCGAGACCAGCGAATTCTGGAAGAATTACGGCGAGTACAACGATGTCGATTCCAGCCAGATCGACACCGAGGTGTTCCGCCTGCCGACCTGTTGCTTCGCCGAGGACGAGGGGTCGATCGTCAACAGCGCCCGCTGGCTGCAGTGGCACTGGTCTGCGGCACCGCCGCCGGGAGACGCGCGACCGGATACCCGCATCATGGGCGAGCTGTTCCTCAAGCTGAAGCAGCTCTATCAGGAGGAGGGCGGCGTCTTCCCGGACCCGATCCTCAACCTGACCTGGGATTACCGGATTCCGGCCGATCCGAAGGCGGACGAACTGGCTCGCGAGTTCAACGGCCGTGCGCTGGAGGATCTTACCGACGAGCAGGGCAACGTGACCCGGCGCGCCGGTGAGCAGCTGGCCGGATTCGCCGAGCTGACCGCCGACGGCCGCACCGCGTCCGGCTGCTGGATATTCACCGGCTGCTGGACCGAAGCCGGCAACCAGATGGCGCGGCGCGACAACTCGGACCCTTACGGCACCGGCAATACGCTGGGCTGGGCCTGGGCCTGGCCGATGAACCGGCGAATCCTCTACAACCGAGCCAGCGCGGACGTCCAAGGGCGGCCCTGGGGCCCTGACAAGGCGTTCGTCTGGTGGGATAGCGAACAAGGTGCCTGGGTGGGAGCGGACGTACCGGACTTTCCGACCAATTCGCCGCCGTCGCAGGGCCAGATGCCGTTCATCATGCAGCCGGAGGGCGTCGGGCATCTATTCGCCGGGCAGAGCATGGTCGACGGCCCGTTCCCCGAGCACTACGAGCCGTTCGAGTCTCCGGTGCCCGAGAACCTGCTGCATCCGGGCAAGAAGAAGGCGCGCAACAATCCGGCCGCGCGCATCTTCGAGGAGGATCGCGAGGCGCTGGGCAAGCCCGAGGAGTTTCCGCACGCGGCGACGACCTATCGTCTCACCGAGCACTTCCACTTCTGGACCAAGCATGCCGAGCTCAATGCCATTGTGCAGCCGCAGCAGTTCGTCGAGATCGGCGAGGCGCTGGCTGACGAGATCGGCATTGCGGCGGGCGACTGGGTGAAGGTCTCCTCCAAGCGGGGCTTCATCAAGGCCGTGGCGGTGGTGACCAAGCGTCTGCGTCCGATGATGATCGGCGACAGGCAGGTTCACCATGTGGGGATTCCGCTGCACTGGGGATTCACCGGGGTGGCCAAGAAGGGCTATCTGGTCAATGCCCTGACGCCGTTCGTTGGCGATGCCAACACCCAGACACCGGAATACAAGTCGTTCACCGTCCGCGTCGAGAAGGCTTGAGGAGCGTATATGGACAATTCCCAGAACATCATCGCCCGCTCCGCCACCACGACGACGCCCCCGCAGGTCCGGGGGCATGTCGACGAGGTCGCCAAGCTGATCGATGTCTCCAAGTGCATCGGTTGCAAGGCGTGCCAAGTAGCATGCATGGAGTGGAACGACCTGCGCGACGATGTCGGCGAGTGCCACGGCACCTACGACAATCCAACCGACCTGACCTCGGAATCCTGGACCGTGATGCGGTTCAGCGAGTACGAGACGCAGGAGGGCAACCTCGAATGGCTGATCCGCAAGGATGGCTGCATGCATTGCGCCGAACCGGGCTGCCTGACGGCTTGCCCGGCCCCCGGGGCGATCGTGCAGTACGCCAACGGGATCGTCGACTTCGACTCCAACCACTGTATCGGCTGCGGGTACTGCATCACCGGGTGCCCGTTCGATATTCCGCGAATCTCGCCCAAGGATCAGAAGTCCTACAAGTGCACCCTCTGTTCGGATCGGGTCAACGCAGGGATGGAGCCGGCGTGCGTCAAGACCTGCCCGACCAACTGCATCGAGTTCGGCACCAAGGAGGACATGCTGGCGCGGGCGGAGAAGCGGGTGGGCGATCTCAAGGAGCTCGGCTTCCGCGATGCGGGTATCTACGATCCGGCCGGGGTCGGCGGCACGCACGTCATGTACGTGCTGCATCACGCCAATGATCCCAATCGCTACAGCGGGTTGCCCAAGGATCCGCGCATCTCGCCGCTGGTCGGGGCGTGGAAGGGCGCGACCAAGCCGATCATGTCGGCGATCATCGGTATCACCGCGTTCGCGGGCGTGATCCATTACATGACCAAGGGGCCGAAGGAAGAGCCGGAAGAGCACGCGGGGCACGGGCAGGACGACGCGCCGCCGCCTCACTCGCTCGGCTACGATGCCACCCGTCCGCGGGGAGAAGACCGATGAAGATGCCACGCGATCGTCTGATTCGTTATTCGCCGCTGGATCGCGCCAACCACTGGACCATGGCAATGGTCTTCGTGCTGTTGGCGCTCTCCGGACTGGCGTTCTTCCATCCGGCCTTCTTCTTCCTCAGCCATACGCTGGGCGGGCCGGTCTGGGCGCGGATCCTGCATCCGTTTCTCGGGGTGGTGCTGGTGCTGCTGTTCTACGCCATGGCGGCCCGGCACGTGCGGCGCAACCTGCTCGGCGAGAACGACGTCCAGTGGGTGCGCCAGATCGGCGACGTGCTCGACAACCGCGACGAGAAGCTGCCGCCCATCGGTAAGTACAATCCGGGCCAGAAACTGGTCTATTGGGCGCTGGTAGTGTCGATCGCGGTACTGCTGATCAGCGGCGTGATCATGTGGCGGCCCTGGTTCGCCGGCTATTTCCCGATCCCGCTGATCCGCTTCGCCAGCCTGCTCCACGCCGTGTCGGCATTCGTGGCCATCGTCACCATCGTGGTTCACGTCTACGCGGCCATCTGGGTCAAGGGCTCGATTCGGTCCATGACCCGAGGCTGGGTGACCCGCGCCTGGGCGCGCCATCACCACGGCCTGTGGGCCCGCGAACAAGAGGAGGCGCAGCACCGTGAGCAGCAACCCTGATAACGAAAGCGAGCCGGCTGTCGCCGGCGAGCACACCTTTGGCCAGGCGCCCCCGTCACCGGGGGCACCACCGATGGTCGGGCTGCCGGCGCGCAAGCTGTTTGCCGAGCGCGCCCGGCGCCTGCGTCAGCTGGCCGAGCGTGTCCCGGCGATGGCGGCCTACCTGCAGTTCATGGCAATGGTGGTCGAGGCGCAGCACCGGGTCGTTCAGCAGTCGCGTCCGGCGTTGACGAGCGGGGCGGAGCTGGCGATGCGTCATGGCATTCCCCCCTTGTCAATCGACGGCCTGTGGCGGGACATGTCGTGGCACGACGATCTCGAGGCGTTGCTGGAGGAGCTCGACGCGCAGGTGGTGGAACCGCAGCGAGGCTGGTTCGAGGCGTTGCGCCGGCTTCCGCAGACGGAGCGTGCCGAGCTGGCCCACGCCATGCTCGAGGGCCGGCCGCTGCCGCTGGAGCAGCGCGCCATGGCACCGCTGATGGGCGCTGCGCTGCAAGTCGCCTGGACGCGTCAGGCGCGGATGCTGCCCGCCACGCCGCCCAGGCCGGCGGGCGCGACCAGCGGCCTGTGCCCGTGCTGCGGGGCTCCCGCTGTCGGCAGTCTGATCCAGATCGGCATGGCGCGTTCCCGGGTGCGCTACATGCAGTGTGGCCTGTGTGCCAGCGAGTGGTACGCCGAGCGCGCCAAGTGCGCACAGTGCGGTGACAGCAAGACACTGGACTACAGCGGGCTCGAGGACGAGCAGGGCGAGCGGGTGTTGCCGATTCAGGCCGAGACCTGCGATCACTGCCACAGCTATCTGAAGCGGGTCAATCGCGAGTGGGAAGCGGACGCCGACCCACTGGCCGATGACCTGGCCAGCCTGGCACTGGACATGATGATTGCCGACCGGGATCTGGCAAGGCGCGCTTTCAACCCCCTGCTGGTGCTGGGCGAGCCGGCCTAAGCTTCGAGCTTCGAGCTTCGAGCTTCGAGCTTCGAGGAAGGGATTGCGAACTTCGTGAGTTGGCGAGGATCGTTTTCGCGGCACGCGGCACGCGACTTGTATTGGTGCCAGCTCGACGATTAAATCGAGATTCCAATCAGCGACCTCGAGCCATTCATGCCCGACACGATCGCCTCATCGACGGATCTCCGACGCCAGTTGCCGGGAGTGACGACACTGCTCGAGCATCCCGAACTCCAGCCGTGGCGGCAGCGCCACGGTGATCGGCTGGTGATACGCGCCATCCGCGAAACGCTGGCGCTCTTTCGCCAGCGTCTGAGCGATGGCGCGGCGACCTTCGAAGACGTCACCGGCTCTGCCGATGGTTGGTCCGGTGACTCGGGACTGGTCGACGCGATCTCGGATCGACTTCAACGCCTGGTGCTGCCCAACATGCGGCCGGTCTTCAACCTGACCGGCACCGTCATACACACCAACCTGGGGCGTTCGCCGCTTTCCGAGGCGGCCATCGAGGCGGTGGTCCAGGCTGCCCGCCATCCGGTCGCGCTCGAATACGATCTGGAACAGGGACGGCGTGGTGATCGCGACCGTCTGGTGGAGTCGCTGCTGATCGAATTGACAGGTGCCGAGGCGGCAACGGTCGTCAACAATAATGCCGCTGCCGTGCTTCTGGCGCTCACCGCCCTTGGGGCCGGCCGCGAGGCGGTGATCTCGCGTGGCGAAATGATCGAGATCGGCGGCGCGTTTCGGATACCGGACGTGATGTCCGCCGCCGGCTGCCGGCTGGTCGAGGTCGGCGCCACCAATCGCACCCATGGACGGGATTTTCGCCAGGCGCTCGGCGACGACAGCGGGCTGATCGTCAAGGCGCATACGTCCAACTACGCGATCACCGGTTTTACCAGCAGCGTGCCGGAACACGAGCTCGCCACCATCGCTAACGATCACGGCATTCCGTTCATGGTCGACCTGGGCAGCGGCGCGCTGACCGATTTTCGCGCGCTGGGCCTGCCTCACGAGTCCCGCCCGGCGGAGGCGATCGCGGCAGGGGCGGACCTGGTAACCTTCAGCGGCGACAAGCTGCTCGGCGGCCCGCAGGCGGGCATCGTCGTCGGCAAGCGCGAGCTGATTGCCAGGCTCAAGCAGCATCCGCTCAAGCGGGCGCTGCGCTGCGACAAGCTCACGCTGGCGGCCCTGGAAGCCACGCTCCGCTGCTACCGGGACAGCGATTCTCCGGCACGCGCCTTGCCGGCGCTGGCGATGCTCTCCCGGGAGCTTGATGCGATCGACGATCAGGGGATGAGATTGCAGCCAACGCTCCAGGCGGCGGTCGGCGGACTCGCCGGGGTGAGCTGCGAGGATTGTCGCAGTCAGCTCGGCAGCGGATCGTTGCCGGTCGACCGTCTCGATAGCCGCGCCCTGGTGCTGCGTTGCCGGAGCGGTCGCGAGCTATCTCGGCTCGAGCGCGCGCTGCGCGCCCTGCCACGTCCGGTGATCGGGCGTGTACACGATGGCGCGCTGTGGCTGGATCTGCGCTGCCTGGCGACCGAAGCGGACGAACGGCAATTCGTCGAGCAGCTCGGCGATATTCGGCAGCGATGGAGTGAGCTGGCATGATCATCGGCACGGCGGGACACGTCGACCATGGCAAGACGGCGCTGATTCACGGTCTGACCGGCATCGCTACCGACCGCCTGAAGGAAGAGCGCGCGCGAGGGCTGACCATCGAGGCCGGCTACGCCTATCCCGAATCGCCACCGGCGTTCGCCGGCACCACGCTGGGCTTCATCGACGTGCCCGGTCACGAGCGCTTCATCGCCAACATGCTCTCCGGCGCCGTCGGCATCCAGGCGATGCTGCTGGTGGTCGCCGCCGATGACGGCATCATGCCGCAGACCGTCGAACATGCCCGCATTCTGGAGCTGCTGGGAGTGACGCGGGCCTGGGTGGCGCTGACCAAGATCGATCGTGTCGAGCCGGCGCGCGTGGCCCAGGTGACGCAGGAGCTGCGGCACTGGCTGGCCGGCACCGTCTTCGCCGATGCGCCGGTATTTCCGCTTTCCAACACGTCGGGAGAGGGCGTCGAGGCGCTCGGGCAGGCGCTGTGGACGGCAGCGGCCGATGTGTCGAGAGACAATGTGTCGAGAGACGATGCGGCCTTGAGCGAACCTTCGGTGACGCTGGCCGGTGCGGGCCGTTTCCGGCTCGCCATCGACCGCGTCTTCGTCAAGCGTGGCGCCGGCGTGGTGGTGACCGGCACGGTGCGCAGCGGGCGGATAGCGAGTGGCGACAGAGTACGGCTGCTGCCGTCGGGCCTGACTGCACGCGTGCGAGGACTGCGTTGCCAGAATCGCGACACGGCATCCGCGGGTCGTGGAGAACGCTGTGCCATCAACCTCAGCGGCGCCGATATCGAGACCGGACGTCTCGCGCGGGGAGACTGGGTGGTCGCCGAGGCTTCCCGGGTCACCGATCGCCACCGGCTCGACGTGGTGCTGCGCGCGCTGCCCGAGTCGCCGCCGATCAAGCACTGGGCCCCGGTTCATCTGCATCACGGTAGTGCCCACGTCACCGGACGGATCTCGCTGCTGGAAGGGGAAACCCTGGCGTCTGGGGCGTCGATGCTTGCTCAACTCGTGCTCGAGTCCCCACTCCAGGCGGCGCACGGTGACCGGATCGTGGTGCGCGATCACGGCGCCAGCCAGACGCTGGGAGGTGCCAGTGTGCTCGATGTCGCGCCGCCTCGAAGGGGCGCGCGAAAGCCGGAGCGTCTCGCCTGGCTGCGCCAGTTGCGCGAATACCTGCCGGATGCCGGCGGCCTTCAGGACAGCAGTGCTTTCTGGCAACGTCCGATGACCGACGGGATCGGTGTCGATCTGTCTGCGCTTTCGGACAATCTCGACCGGGAAACGAGCGAACTCGAGCGTAGTGCAACGCTTGCCGGCTGGTGGGTCGTTGCCGGTCAGGGAAGCAGTCACGCGTTCCCCGAGATGACGCAGCAGACGCTCTATCGCAAGGCGCTGGACCGGCTGGCGCAGTTGCACGAGCTGGAGCCGGCGATGCGCGGCGTCGATATCGATCGCCTGCGCCGGATGGTGGCGCCCCAACTGCCGGCCAATCTGTTCCGGCCGCTACTGGAACGCTGGAAAACGGGTGGCGAGATCGTGCAGCATGGTCCGTTCCTGGCCCTGGCCTCCCACGAGGCTTCGCTGTCGCCGGAAGAGGCCCGGCGCTGGCAGCAGGTTCGCCCGCTGCTGGAGGCCTCCCCTTACGATCCGCCGCGTGTGCGGGATATCGCCCAGCAGTTCGGCTGGGAGGAAGGCGAGGTTCGGCGTCTGCTGAGAAGCTGTGCGCTGCTCGGAAGCGTCTATCAGCTGCGCCAAGATCATTTCTTCCTGACGCCCCATGTCGCCGAGCTGGCTGGCGTGATTCGCGAGCTGGATAGCGAGGCGTCGCCGGGGGCGAAGGCGGCGGATTTTCGCGACCGGGTCGGCTGCGGGCGGAAACTGGCGGTGGCGATTCTCGAGTTTTTCGATCGAATCGGCTTCACGCGGCGAATCGGGGATAGTCACAAAGTGATCCGGGAGGATATGCTATTCGAATGACGGGTTTGGCCTTCGATGGCCGAACGCCTGGAAGAGAATCGTTCCCCGGTGGGGCGCCAGGACTTCAACTCCTGTAGGGGCTGCCAGCAGTCCCTGGTGGGTTCGACTCCCTCTCTCTTCCGCCACCCTTTACCTGTCCGGATGCGTCGGTTGTTGCCGGCGACCGCCGTTGGTGTCTCGCCCTGCGTCAAGCGCCTGGGCGATGATGCTTGCCGGCTGCAAAAAATTACGCGCTTTTATCGAAGCGCTGATCATCTATAAGCGCATGATTAAGAACACTTAAGTTTTGCTATTAACAAAACTGATAGAGAGATTACGAAAAATACGTTGGAGAGCCAGCGATGACGGTTCATCCTGAGGGTGCCCACTTAGCCAAATGGCTCTCACCGCAAAGGAACGTGGGAGTGGGCTCTTCTTTCCAATCGCCGCATTTTCTCTCTGCCTTCTTCGTGCTTTTTCTGTCCCGTTCTGGCGTGTGCGACACGTCGACGTCGGCGATCCGTTCGTTATCTTCACGCTATTCCTATTCGCTCCATCCCTGCCCGCTTCCGTGCCGTGAGGCCAGTCTTCCCTGAGGGGCCTGTCGACAAGGCGCTTTCTCTTCGAGGCGCAATCCTTACAATGAGACGCATCAAAGCATCGCTATCGATGGAGAGACAATGCAAGGTTCCCTGATAGGTATCGTGGTGGGGCTGGTCGTCTGGATGTCGACGGCCGAGTGGAGTTGGGGAATCGGTGCCGGCATTGCCGTCGGGATCGCCTGGGATCTATGGCGACAGCGTCCGGGGCGCGGTGACGACTGATACCGTGGTCGAACTTCGGACTTTCGTCACCGGATGGTGACGATCCCGCGTTGCTGTCGATGGCGGTGCCTAGAGCTATCGTCAAGGCAAGGCAGGCGTTGTAATACAATAGCGTCGGGGTCGTGCGCTAAGATTCGAGGACATTCCCGTCAGGACAGGTCTCATGGCCTCGCACGATCATTCTCGTCACGATTCACACGATCACGCTGGCAAGGGCCATGCTCACAGCGAGACTCATGGCCATTCACAGGATCACGACCATTCCCATGGCCACTCTCGTGATGGTCACTCCCATGATCATTCCCATGACCACTCGCACGATCATGCGCCAACCGTAACGGCGGACAGCGCCAAGCGGGTGAGGCTGGCGATGATCCTGACCGCCGGGTTCATGCTGGCCGAGGTGGTTGGCGGCTGGATCTCCGGCTCCCTGGCCCTGCTGGCCGATGCCGGGCACATGTTCAGCGACAGTTTCTCGCTCGGTCTCGCGCTGTTCGCGTTCTACATGGGCGACAAGGCCCCGGACAAGCTGCGCACCTTCGGCTATCAGCGCTTTCAGGTGCTTGCCGCCTTCGTCAACGGCCTGACGCTGCTGGCGATCGCGGTATGGATCTTCATCGCCGCGATTAGGCGATTTACCCAGCCGGTCGAGGTGCTGGCGGGGCCGATGATGGTGGTGGCGATCCTGGGGCTGCTGATCAACCTGGTGGTCTTCAAGATCCTGCACGGCGGGGATCAGGAGAATCTCAACCTGCGCGGCGCCGTGCTGCACGTCATTGGTGACCTGCTGGGCTCCGTGGCGGCGATCGTCGCCTCCGTCGTCATCCTGCTGACCGGCTGGACGCCGATCGATCCGCTGCTGTCGATGTTGGCTGCGGGACTGATCCTGCGCGCCGCCTGGAAGATTCTGCGGCGCTCGTCGCACACCTTGCTCGAGGGCACGCCGGAAGGAATCGATATCGGCCAGATCCGCCAGGCGCTGCTTGGCGTCGACGGGGTCAAGAGCCTGCACGACATTCATGTCTGGGGGCTGACGCCGCAGGATCCGCTGCTCAGCGTGCATCTGGTGATCGAGACGCCGGAGCTGCACGATGACGTGATCGAGCGCGCCTACGACATGCTGCAGAGCCGCTTCGGCATCCAGCATGCCACGCTGCAGGTCGAAACCCGAGACTGCCTGACCGGCGGGGAGTGCAACCACGGCATGGTCGTGCATCCATGAATCGGCCGCCGTCTCGATGATCGGGATTCATGACGACGGCGGGAAAGTTTCATTGGCCGTGATCGCCTCGGGCAGGCAAAATCGCCGACATCCGTCGTCAATCCATCATCGGTGGTCGTTTTCAGGTCACGGTCCGAGAACGACACCTTCGGCTGGCGTGTCGTCACGCTGGCTTGCATCGAAGAGAGTCATATCATGAGCACGCAGCCGCCGCTGGGCATCAGTTTCGAATTCTTTCCTCCCAATACCGAAGCAGGAAGGGAAAAGCTCGGCGGGGTACGCGATGCACTGGCCGCGCGGAATCCGCGCTTCTTCTCCGTGACCTACGGTGCCGGCGGTTCCACTCAGGCCCGGACCTTCGATACCGTCAAGACGGTGCGTCGCAGCGGTGTCAGCACGGCACCGCATCTGTCGTGCATCGGTAGCGAGAAAGGCGCGCTTCGCGAGCTGCTCCAGACCTATCGCGAGGATGGCGTGGACAGTCTGGTGGCGCTGCGCGGCGATCTGCCGTCGGGCATGGGCGGTGCCGGCGAGCTGCGCTATGCCAACGAACTGGTCGAATTCATCCGGGCCGAGACCGGCGATCATTTCGAGATCGCGGTAGCGGCCTATCCGGAAGCGCATCCGCAGGCACCGAGCTTCGAACGGGACCTGGAAAACTTCGCCCGCAAGGCGAAGGCAGGTGCCGACCTGGCGATCACCCAGTACTTCTTCACCGCCGACGCCTACTTCCACTTCGTGGATCGGGTAAGGGCGATGGGCGTCGAGATCCCGATCGTGCCGGGGATCATGCCGATTACCAACTACACCAAGCTGGCCCGCTTCTCCGATGCCTGCGGCGCCGATATCCCACGCTGGATCCGCAAGCAGCTCGAAGCCTACGGCGATGATAGCGAGAGCATTCAGGCGTTCGGCACGGAGGTGATCTCGAATCTCTGCCAGCGCCTGCTGGATGGCGGTGCGCCGGGCCTGCATTTCTACACACTGAATCAGTCGGCGCCGACGCTACGGGTACTCGACAACCTCGCGTTCAAGCATTGACCCGAACTCGACTATTGACCAGGTGATTCGCGTCATCGTCGTGTGTTGTCTAATTTGAAGTCTGTCACCCACGGACAGGAAGACGACATGCGACAGAAGACACTATTGGCGCTCGGCGCAAGTCTGGCAATGACGCTGAGCACTGCGGCCCAGGCCGAGACCCGCGTAGAGATGCATTCGGTCTCCAGCGACGGCGTCGGCGATAGCGTCGGCACCGTGATGGCCGAGGACACCGAACACGGCTTGCTGCTGACGCCGGATCTTTCCGGTCTGAATCCGGGGATTCACGGGTTCCACCTCCACCAGAACGCCAACTGCGAGACCAGCAAAAGCGATGGTGAAGTGACGCCCGCTGGCGCCGCTGGCGGGCACTTCGACCCCGAGGGGACCGGCACTCACCGAGGGCCATACAGCGACGAGGGCCATCTTGGCGATCTCCCCGCGCTGATGATCGATGAGGATGGCAATGCCACTACGCTGCTGTTGGCCCCCCGCCTGGAGGAGTCCGACTTGAGCGGTCATGCTTTCATGATCCATGAAGGCGGCGACAACTATTCCGACGAGCCCAAGCTCGGCGGTGGCGGTAGTCGGGTTGCCTGCGGAGTTATCAAGAGCAGTTGATCCGTGCCTGTCAGAAACCCACCGACGACGGCTCTGCCACTGGCAGGGCCGTTCTGCGTTGCGGGACGGTGCGCGTTATCCGTTCATTCTGCGTAAGCTATTGTTTTCAGGACAGCCGTCGCGCCATAATCTGTTCATTTATCCAGGTATGGGGCGCCCGGGCCGATGGCCAATTTTCGAACGCATTTGGGCGTGGCAAGCGTCGGAGGAGCCGTCGTCGCTCAGGCCGGTTGGCAGGCGGGGCAGTGGACCGGTTGGCAGGCGCTGGCCGTAGCCTTGCTCGTGGCGTTCGGCGGCATCCTGCCGGATATCGATGCCGACCAGTCCCAGGCCATTCGCCTGATCTTCAATATCCTGGCCGTCGTCGCGGTGGTGCTGGCGGTGCTGGTGCTGCAGCACAGGGTCACGCCGGCCTATCTGTTCGTTGCCTGCGGCGGTGTCTATGTCGGTGTCCGCTATCTGGCCGGCGCCCTGTTTGCCCGCTTCACAGTGCATCGCGGGCTCTGGCATTCACTGCTGGCGGCGGGCGTCAGCGGGCTGTCGACTGCAGCGATCAGCTTTTCGCTGCTGGGTCAGCCGGAGCGGCTGGCCTGGATCCACGGGCTGGCGATGACGCTGGGCTTCGTCATTCATCTGACGCTGGACGAGCTGTACAGCGTCGATCTCACCGGCGCGCGACTCAAACGCTCTTTCGGCACGGCGCTCAAGCTGTTCAGTTGGCAGGCGCCGGGCAGCGCGCTGATGCTGGCGCTGGTATCGGCACACCTGCTGAGCTGGCTGCCTTCCTTCGCGGCACTGCGCCAGCTGATCGCGCAAGGCATGGCGCTCTGGCACTGACGCGGAACCGTCGCGCCGCATTCGATGGCGAGGGAAGCGTAATTCGCCTTCCCGGAGTGGGGCGAGAAGATCGGCAGGCGCTCGGTCCGGTTTCTTTCTACACTCATCGTCTCTCTAGACTCTTCTTCTCCGACAATTATCCTCTCTACGTACTTGAGCGGTAGACGCTCATCTCGTCCGCTCGACGTGCCATCCCGCCATTCACGACAAGGAGGTCGCTATGCATCTGGTATTCGACGTCAATGAAACGCTGCTCGACACGCGCGCGCTCGATCCGCTGTTCCAGCGCTGGTTCGACAGCGAAGCCGCACGTCCGGAGTGGTTCCTGACCCTTCAGGAGCGTTGGATGACGACCAACCTGATCGGGCGATTCGAACCCTTCTCCAACCTCGCCAGGAGTGCGCTGCGCCAGCTCGGTGCCAAGCAAGGCGTCGCGATAACTGCCGACGACGAGCAGGCGCTGGTCGACGGTATCCTCTCGATGCCTGCCCATGGCGACGTCACGGCGGCGCTGACGACGCTTCGTGATCAGGGCCATACGCTGACGGCACTGACCAATAGCGCGCTGAAGGCGGCGCATCAGCAACTGGAACATGCCGGGCTGGAGGGTTACTTCGGCGCCATTCTCAGCGTGGAGAGCGTCGAGCGCTACAAGCCTGCGCCGGAGCCCTATCGCCACGCGGCGGCACACTGGGGCGTGAATACGCACGAGATGGCAATGATCGCCGCCCATGGCTGGGACTTGATCGGAGCCCATGCGGCCGGCATGCGAACCGGCTTCGTCGCGCGGCCGGGCAAGGCGATGGATCCGGCACTCGATGAGGTGCCGGATTGGCATGACGACGATCTGGCACGTCTGGTCGAGCGGATCATCGCTGCCTGACGAGGCCGACCGTCAACCTCGTCGTTCTCGATATCAATACGGCTTGCGGGGATCGAGAATGCGCACCGGCGTGATCTCTTCGTTTGCCGGTCGCTGGCGCTCCCGAGGCTGATTCACCCGAGTGGGGACTTCCGGGATGGTGTCGTCCTCGATGGGCAGCTGTTCGAAGAAGTCACAGCTCACGCAGTCCCGATAGCGAATGCCGTGCTGTTCCCACGAGCGGATGCGATCCATGGCCGAACAGCGCGGACAGATCGCACCGGCGATGAAGCGTTTCGGCGTCTGGGTCATGCGTTACCTCGCAATCGTTGAGCGGACGCCCGCAGGCGTCCACTCGGCTCATTGATGAAACCGGCGATCATGCCGCGTTCCGGGGTTCGATACCGGCATGGCGCAGCAGCGGATCGATGCTCGGCTCGCGGCCGCGGAAGGCTTCGAACAGTTCCGCGGCTTCCCGCGAACCGCCCTGTTCCAGAATCGTCTCGCGGAAACGGCGGCCGGTTTCGGGATCGAAGATGCCGGCTTCCTCGAAGGCGCTGTAGGCATCCGCGGAGAGCACTTCGGCCCATTTGTAGCTGTAGTAACCGGCGGCGTACCCCCCGGCGAAGATGTGCGCGAAGCCGTTCTGGAAACGGTTGAAGTCGACGGTGGGTACGACCGAGGCCTTGGCGCGTACGTCGTCGAGCAACGCTTGAACGTCCGCCGCAGTCGGCTTCTGGCACTCGTGGTGCAAGCGGAAATCGAACAGCGAGAACTCCAGCTGACGCATCATCTGCATCGCCGACTGGAAATTGCGCGCGGCCTGCAGCTTGTTCAGCAGGTCGTCCGGCAGCTTTTCGCCGGTATCGACGTGACCGGCAATCAGGTCGAGGCCCTCTCGCTCCCAGCAGAAGTTTTCCATGAACTGGCTCGGCAGCTCGACGGCGTCCCAGGCAACCCCGCTGATGCCGGAAACGTCGGCGACCGACTGTTGCGTCAGCATATGATGCAGGCCGTGGCCGAATTCGTGGAACAGCGTCAGCACTTCGTCATGCGTCAGCAGCGCCGGCTTGCCGGCGACCGGAGGCGTGAAGTTGCAGGTCAGGTAGGCGACCGGCAACTGAAGCTCGCCATTCTCGCGCTGCAGGCGAGTCCGGCAGACATCCATCCAGGCGCCGCCACGCTTGCCTTCCCGAGCGTAGAGATCCAGGTAGAAACCGGCGATGGGGCGATCGCCGTCGAGCACGTCGAAATACTGTACGTCGGGGTGGTAACGCGGCGCTTCCGGGTTTTCCGCCATGCGGATGCCGTAGAGCTTTCCAGTGACGCGGAACAGCCCTTCGACGGCACGCGGGGCGGGGAAGTAGGGGCGCAGCTGCTCCTGGGAAATGTCGTAGCGCGACTGCCGGAGCTTTTCGCTGGCAAAGCCGGTATCCCAAGGGTTCAGCGAATCGAGGCCGAGGGTCTCTTTGGCGAAGGCTTCGAGTTCATTGAACTCGCGCTGGGCCTGTGGATGCGCACGCTCGGCGAGGTCGTCGAGGAACCCCAGCACCTGCTCGGGCGTTTCGGCCATCTTGGTGGCCAGAGAGTAGTCGGCGTAGGTATCGAAACCAAGCAGCTTCGCCAGTTCCTGGCGCAGCGCCAGCGTTTCCTCGATGACCGGGGCGTTGTCGTTCTCGCCGGCCTTGGGCCCCTGGTCGGAAGCGCGGGTGACGTAGGCGGTATAGACTTCGCGACGCAGTTCGCGATCTTCGGCGAAGGTCATGACCGGCAGGAAGCTGGGCACGTCGAGGGTAATCCGGTAGCCGGTCTTGCCCTTGGCTTCGGCATTCGCCTTGAGCGTTTCGAGCGCGCTTTCCGGCAAGCCGCTCAGACGCTCGGCATCGTCCAGGTCCAGATGCCAGGATTGCGTTGCGTCTAGCAACTGGTTGGAGAAGGTGTTGCCCAGTTCCGACAGGCGGGCCTGGATCTCGCCGTAGCGCTTTTTCTTCTCGGCCGGCAGATCGACGCCTGCCAGGCGGAAGTTGCGCAGCGTATTGTCGATCGCCTTGCGCTGGGCGGTATCGAGCGTGGCGTACTCGTCGCTCTCCCGCAGGCGTTCGAAAGCCTTGAACAGCGCGGTGTTCTGGCCGACCCAGGTGCTGTACTCGGACAACATGGCGAGGCACTGCTGGTAGGCTTCGCGCAGGGCATCGTTGTTCATCGTCGAGTTGAGATGCGAAACCGGCGACCAGGCCTGGGAGAGGCGGTCGTCGAGCGCTTCCAGCGGCGCGGCGAGTGTCTGCCAGCTCACGTCCTGCTGCTGGGCGAGCGCCTCGGTGGCCTGACGGTTGTCGGCAATGATTTTCTCGATGGCCGGGACGACGTGTTCGGGGCGAATCGCTTCGAACGGCGGCAGGGTATGATGCTCGAGCAGCGGGTTATTCGACATGGTCACCTCGGGCGATGGAATCAGTGTCATTCTATATGGGGGGAGCTGGCGCCGCTTTCAATCCGAAGGCCCGCCCCGGTTCCGATCCAGACCGGCCCCGGGATCCCGACACCCATGCTCGTTCCAGATTCCGGCCCGGCATGCGCGGAGCGAAAGCGTCGGCATGCTCGAGATTGGCGCTCCGCCGGGTGCCTGATAGGCTCTTCGCGTTTTCGTTATCGTCGCATGGCATCATGGCCTGCCGACATCGGCCGCAACCGTCAGACATAGGTCTCGAATGATGAGTGAAACTCTGGAGCGCTGGCAGTCCCGCCGCGCCTTTATTCTGGCGGTCACCGGTGCTGCCGTCGGCCTGGGCAACATCTGGCGCTTCCCTTACATGACCGGCGAGAACGGGGGCTCGGCCTTCCTGCTCCTTTACGTCATCTTCGTGGTGCTGCTGGGGCTGCCGATGATGATGGCGGAGATCATGATCGGGCGCGCCGGCCGCCGCAGCCCGATGCAGGCACTGGCGTTCCTGGCGGAGGAGGCCGATATCAGTCGCCACTGGAAATGGCTGGGGCTGTTCGGCGCGATCACCGTCTTCTTCATCCTGTCGTTCTACTCGGTGGTTTCCGGCTGGTCGATCGAGTATCTGGTGAGCGCGGTGAACGGCAGTTTCGTGAATCGGTCGCCTCAGGAGATCGGTGCGAGCTTCGATGCGTTTCTGGCCGACCCGCTGCGCATGACCTTCAACCATACCTTGTTCATGCTGCTGACGATGTCGGTGGTGGCGGCCGGCATCGTCAACGGCATCGAGAAGCTCAACAACGTAATGATGCCGCTGCTCTACGGCATCCTGATCGTGCTGGGAGGCTACGCCGTGACGACCTCCGGCTTCGGCGCCGCCATGCACTGGCTGTTCACCCCCGATGTGTCCGCGATTACCTGGGGCGTGGTGCTCAACGCCATGGGGCACGCCTTTTTCACCCTGGCCGTGGGGGCCTGCGCGTTGATGGCGTATGGCGCCTACATGCCCGATGAGCAGAGCCTGCCGAGGGCGGTCTTCGGCGTGGCGGTGCTCGATATTACGGTGGCGCTGCTTTCCGGCATCGCGATCTTTTCCATCGTTTTCACCCATGGTCTCGATCCCGCCGAGGGGCCGGGGCTGATGTTCGTCACGCTGCCGATCGCCTTCAGCGAACTGCCCGGCGGGCAGGTCTGGCTGGGTGCCTTCTTTCTGTTGCTGCTCGTCGCGACCTGGACCTCCTCGATCAATCTGGCCGAGCCGATGGTGTCGATGCTCGTCGGGGCCGGATGGCGGCGTAGCCGGGCTGCTATCCTGATCGGGGTGCTGGTGTGGTTGACGGGGCTGTTGTCGGTGTTGTCATTCTCTACGCTGGCGGATGTGCACTGGATCGGGGAGATGAACTTCTTCGCACTGGTGTCGACCATACCGCCGGATATCTTCCTGCCGGTCGGCGGCCTGCTGATTGCCATCTTCGCGGCGTGGAAAATGTCCCGGGAGGCTGCCGTGGCAGCGCTGGGCGTCGGCCCCGGCGCTTTTCGTCTGTGGTTGGGGCTGGTGCGCTACGTGTCGATTCCGCTGACCGCTGTCGTGCTGGTGACGAGCCTGATGTAGACAATGCTTCCGATAGTCCGACGTATTCTGGATAGCGACAGGAGTGAAAACCATGGCAATTCGAACGTTTCAGGGTGTCACGCCCAGCCTTGGCGAGCGGGTGTTCATCGATGACACCTGCGTCGTGCTGGGTGACGTCGCGCTGGGCGATGACTGCTCGGTATGGCCGATGGCGGTCATTCGCGGCGATGTGCACCGCATTCGTATCGGCGCACGAACCAGCGTGCAGGACGGCTGCGTACTGCACTGCACCCACGCCAGCGACTACAACCCGGGCGGTCAGCCCCTGGTGATCGGGGACGAGGTCACGATCGGCCACCAGGCCACGCTGCATGGCTGCAAAATCGGTAACCGCGTGCTGGTCGGGATGGGCGCCGTCGTGCTGGATGGGGTCGTGGTCGAAGACGAGGTGATCATCGCTGCCGGCGCCATGGTGCCACCCGGCAAGGTCCTGGAGAGCGGCTATGTCTATGCCGGTAACCCCGCCAAGCCGCTACGTGAACTCAAGCCTGCGGAGCGGGAGTTCTTCGCCTACTCTGCCGCCAACTACGTCAAGCTGAAGGATCAGCATCTGACCGGCGAGTGATCAACTATCGCGGCGGTCGTTCAGCAACTGCGATCGCCTTTCGGCGCGCCGGGCTCGAGATTCGGCGCGCTGCAGGTCCATCAGTCCCGCCTTGACGTAGTCGAGATGCTCGTGCGCCAGTGTGCGGGCGTCCTCGGCGCGGCCTTCCAGAATTGCCTCGAGCAGGGCGCGGTGCTGTGCCATCAGTCGTTCGCGGGCGTTGGGGCGCTCGAACAGATGCGCGAGGTTGGCCACGATGCTCTTCTCCAGCAGGTGAAAGAGACCGCGGATGGTGTGCAGCATCAGGACATTGTGCGCCGCCTCGGCAATGGCCAGATGAAAGGCGGCGTCGGCCTTGGCTTCGCGTAGCGGATCGCTCTGCTGGTCAGGGTCCTTGTAGCTTCTATCCAGTGCCTCGAATCGCCGTTGCAGCATCTCCTTGTCTGCTGGTGTCGCCCGCATCGCCGCGTGGTAGGCGGTAATTCCTTCCATGGCGTCGCGGAATTCCAGCACGTCCAGATGAAACTCCTCGTGGCGTGACAGCATCTCCAGCATGGGGTCGCCATAACTGTCGGCGAGACGTTCGCTGACATAGGTACCGCCACCCTGCCGACTGGTCAGAAGGCCGCGAGCGGCCAGCTTCTGGATGGCCTCGCGCAACGAGGGGCGGGAAACGCCAAAGCGCTCGGCCAGCTCTCGTTCGGCCGGCAGGCGATGGCCGGGCTTGAGGCTGCCCTCGAGGATCATTGCCTCGAGGCGTTCGGTAATGACGTCGGCCAAGCGAGGTTGTCTGACGGAGGGGTAGGCCACTGGTCGGACTCCTGGTGGTAGTTTGAAATTGGTTTTACCAATATTCTGGCATCTTTCAAAGATGTCCGGTCAGAGAAATGCGCTTTATAACGGCAGATAAACCAAAGTATAAGGGCGTGGAGCGGGAATTCGCGGGCTTTCGTTTGACCCTCATTTCTGAGCGGTAATAATGGGATGAAATTAAAGTGTCAATTGGTAAAACCAAAGCGGGCTTGCGAAGGCGTTGTCCAGCGCCCACGGCAGAATCCCGACGAACCAGGACCATGACATGACGCCAGTCAAGCTCTATCCCGCCAAGCCCGAGAAGGTTTATCTGTTCGGCACCTGTCTGATCGATCTCTTCTATCCCGAGGCGGGGATGGATGTCGTTCACCTGCTCGAGCGGGAGGGAGTCGAGGTCATCTACCCGGACGATCAGACCTGCTGCGGTCAGCCCGCCTACACGTCCGGCTATCATGACGAAGCGCGTGCCGTCGCTGCCGCGCAACTCGATCTGTTCCCGGAACCGTGGCCGATCATCGTGCCGTCGGGCTCCTGCGGCGGAATGATGCGCACGCACTACGCTCAGCTCTTTGCGGATAGCGAACGCCAAGCGCAGGCAGAAGCGGTAGCGTCGCGAGTCTTCGAACTGACCGAATTCCTGGTCCATGTCTGCCACGTGCGGCTGGTCGACCGGGGAGAACCGCAGCGACTGGCGATGCATACGTCGTGCAGCGCTCGGCGGGAGATGGGGCTGGCGGAGACGGGGCCGCAGCTACTTCAGCAACTGAGTAATGTGACGCTGGTCGAGCAGGCGCGCGCCGCGGAATGCTGTGGGTTCGGCGGCACCTTTGCCGTGCGTCACCCGGAAGTTTCCGCGGCGATGGTGGCCGACAAAGGTGCGGCGCTCGAAGCCGCGGAGGCGGAGCACTTCGTGACGTCCGATTGCGGCTGTCTGATGAATATCGATGGTCATCTCCAGCATGAACGGCGCGCGCTGCGTGGCGAGCATATCGCCAGCTATCTATGGAGGCGCACGGCATGAATACGCCTTCGACGGCCAAATCCCCCAAAGAAACGCTTCAGGGCGGGGCGGCGACGCCGGAGGTCCAGACGTTCGACCCGCGGCATTTCCATGCGCAGGCGCACGATGCGCTCAACAATCCGCAGATCCGAGGCAACTTTCGCAGCGCAATGGATGGGCTGATGCGCAAGCGTCGGGATGTCTTTGCCGAATGGGATCTCGAGACGCTGCGTCAGCTGGGCGCCAACGTGCGAGCCCGAGCGCTGGCCAAGCTGCCGGATCTGCTCGAGCAGCTCGAACGCAACTGTCAGGCCAACGGTATCCAGGTTCACTGGGCAGAAAATGGCGACGAGGCCTGTCGCATCATTCGAAAGCTCTGCGAATCGCGGGGCGCCAGGCGGATGATCAAGGGCAAGTCGATGGTTTCCGAGGAGATGCATCTGAATGCGCATCTCGAAGCGGCGGGCATCGAGGCGCTGGAGTCGGATCTCGGTGAATACCTGGTACAGATGGCCCACGAGACGCCGTCGCACATCATCATGCCGGCGATCCACAAGAATACCGGCGAGATCGCCGATCTCATGCATGACAAGACCGGCATCGCGCGAACGCTGGATGCCGATACGCTGACGGCGGCAGCGAGGGCTCAGCTCAGAGAACGCTTCCTGACCGCGGACGTGGGGCTTTCCGGTGTCAATTTTGCGGTGGCAGAGACCGGCACGCTTTGCCTGGTGGAAAACGAGGGCAATGGGCGGCTGACCACCACGGTGCCGCCGGTGCATATCGCGGTGACGGGGATCGAGAAAGTCGTCGAGCATCTGCAGGATGTCGCGCCTCTCTATGCCTTGCTGACGCGCTCTGCCACCGGGCAGCCGGTGACGACCTACTTCAACATGATCTCCGGGCCGCGCAGGACCGAAGAGCACGACGGCCCGCGAGAGGTCCATCTGGTGCTGGTCGACAATGGCCGGTCACGTATCTATCAGGACGACGAACTGCTCGATACGCTGCGCTGCATCCGCTGCGGTGCCTGCATGAATCATTGTCCGGTCTACACGCGTGTCGGCGGGCACGCCTACGGCACGACGTATCCGGGGCCCATCGGCAAGATTCTGATGCCGCACTTGCTGGGGCTGGATGCGACGCGCGATCTACCCAGTGCGTCCAGTCTGTGTGGCGCCTGCGGCGAAGTCTGTCCGGTCAAGATTCCGATTCCCGATCTGCTGGTGCGGCTGCGCAAGGAGTCCGTTGGCGAGGGGCGAGGCAACGTGCCGGGTGCCGGCGTCAAGCGTAATGCCAAAGAAGTCGCGGCCTGGAAAAGCTGGCAGTGGGTAGCGACGCATCCCGCTTTCTGGAGGTTGGGTACGGGAGTGGCCGGGCGCTTTCGCCGGCTATCTCCCGGCCACCTGCCGCCATGGACGGACTATCGCGTGGCGCCCAAACCCGCGAGCAAGACACTGCATGGCATGATGCGAGAGCGGTGCCGAACGGAGAGCGACTCATGAGTGCAAGGGAAGCGATTCTCGAACGCCTGCGCCAACGCCTGGATGGCGATATTGCGGTTCCGACCAGCGACTTTGCCGTCATGACGGCGCGAGGCTGGAACCGGGAAGAGCGGCTGGCGCGTTTCGAAGCGATGATCACGGCCGTACGAGGCGAGGTGGTGAGGACGTCCCGCGCGGACTGGGCTCGGGCTCTGGTTCAGGTCCTGGCCGACAAAGGAGTCGGAACGCTGGCGTTGGGGCGTCTCCATGACGTGGCTAGCGAGGCTCGAGAAACGCTGGCGGCGCATGATATTGCGCTGGTCGACGCCGATCGGGATATCGAAAGCTGGAGTCGGGAACAGTTCGAGGATGTCGATGCGGGGCTGACATCGACGCTGGGCGGTATCGCCGAAACCGGCAGTCTCTTCCTGTGGCCTACACCGGACGAGCCGCGGCGGTTGAGCCTGGTGCCGCCACTGCATATCGCGGTATTGGATGCCGACCATGTTCACGACACCTTCTTCGATGTGCTGCGCGACCAGCGCTGGGCAGAGCGGATGCCGACCAATGCGCTGCTGATCTCGGGGCCGAGCAAGACGGCCGATATCGAGCAGACGCTGGTCTATGGCGTGCATGGGCCGAGACAGCTCGTTGTCCTGCTGCGTCAGGATCGAGACACTGCCGCCTGACATGATCAGGCATGCGCTTTGAGCCTATCGTGACATGCGATTGTTATGGATTTCACTTTTTTTGATTCAGGGGCTTGTCAAGCGAGTCTTTGGTCCGTAAAGTACGCATCCGCTGACGCCGAGACAGGGTTTCGGAGGCAGCGGAGAAGAAAGCCAAGCGTTTGATT